>DATNQH010000238.1:0-15071 GCA_036704105.1 Leptolyngbyaceae cyanobacterium
GTTATTGTTAAAAAATAAAGCATCTAACCTTGAGCTAATCAAGCTTACAGTCCTGATCTTCGATTTTTACTTTCCGAGGGTGACACAACAGAGTTAAGCACCGTAATTGATTGCTAATAAAAGAAAGCCAGCAAAGCAATCAGAAAACTAATTTCGCACTTCTATAGAAGTTTTAAAAGGAGAAATTGCTGTGGAAAAACCAAGTCAGTACTTGTCGCCGGAAGAGCGAAAATTTCTGTACCAGATTCTACAAAGTGATATACGTACAGAATACCGCCGTCGGATTCAAATCATGCTGCTGGCAGATCGAGGTCAATCTCAAGCACAAATATGTCAAGCAGTAGGGTGTTCTCCAGAAACAGCACGATACTGGATTACTGTCGCTCAAACAGGCCAAGCACACAACTGGGATACTCGTCCAATGGGAAGACCTAAGACTGTTAATGAGGAATATCTCGAACGTTTGAAAGAACTGGTGAGCCACAGTCCGCGCCATTATGGATATCCATTTCAAAGCTGGACAGCACAATGGTTAAGAAAGCATTTAGCAGAAGAATTGAATATTGATATAAGCAGTTGTCATATCAATCGGCTGCTAAAACAGATGGGGCTTACCACACGACCTAGGATAGGTAACGAGCGCAAGTTGCATTTACAAGCGTGAAGTAGAGACGCGAAATTTCGCGTCTTCACACCAAAATTTCGCGTCTTTACACGAGTTGTTGGATGAGGTTTTTAGCTAGTTGTGCGATCGCTTCCCAATTTCCCTGTGCCACCAATTGTGGCGGAAATAATTGACCGGAAAGACCAACAGCGATCGCTCCTGCTGCAATAAATTCCTCAGCATTTTCCAACGTCACGCCACCAGTGGGAATCAACGGAATACTACCAAGCGGCCCTTGCAAGCTTTTGATGTAGCTAGCGCCTCCGACTGAAGAGACTGGAAACACTTTGACACAACTAGCCCCCGCTTGCCAAGCGCTAACAATTTCTGTGGGTGATAGCGCTCCAGGTATAATGGGTATACTGTGAGCTACTGCGGTTTGAATCATTACAGGATCGACGTGAGGGGTAAACAGAAATTGCGCTCCAGCTGCGATCGCTTCTTTTAGCTGGTTTAAGGTTAATAGCGTTCCCGTGCCAATGGTACAGTTGGGTAATTCTAAGCGTAGTTGTTGAATTAACTCGGTTGGGCGATCGCTATTCCAAGTAATTTCAATTAGCTGTATTCCCCCTGCTGCTACAGCAAGAGCCATTTGGCGACCTTGTTCTATTTTTGCTGTACGGATGACGGCGATCGCACGAGTTTGCTGCAACAGCGTTAACCATGATTGATTAGGCATTCGTTTAATTCAAATTTAGGCTGATTTAGGATCAAAAGCGCAGATTTATTCCTTACAAATGAGTTATGTCAGTCGCCAGAAGGATGGTGTGAAAAATTGCTGTTTCTAGCCTAGTTAATAGACCAGCAACCGTTATGGAATAAAAAGTATGCCACTTCACAAAATTGCTGACTTCGATCCTAACTATAAAGAAACCTTTGGTGGAGAAGATGTAAAAGGTTTGGATCTCTATACCGAGGGAGATCGGAAAATTGGTCCAGTAGTCGATGTTCTCGTTGATGATGAAGGTCGTTTCCGTTATCTAGTAATTGATACAGGCGTTGATACTGCTGGAAAGCAAATATTGCTACCTATTGGACTTTCTCGTATTGATTATTCTATACAGCGTGTTTACGTAGATGGTTTGAGTAAAGAGCAAGTAGAAAGACTACCTGAGTATAGCGATCGCTATACGGTTGATTACGACTATGAAGAGAGAGTGCGTGATATTTATCGCCCTCAAATTTCTTCTTTAGAGTCTACCTCAACTGGTACTGCTACTGCTGCTTATGATCGCAATAGCTACAACTACCAGCAAGATGCATCTCTATACGATCTCAACGAGCAAGCTCATCAAACTTTTAGATTATATGAAGAACGGCTGATTGCTAGCAAGAACCGGATTAAGACAGGGGAAGTGGCGATCGGCAAACATATTGAAACAGAAACAGAGCGAGTTTCAGTACCTTTGGAAAAAGAGCGAGTAGTGATTGAGCGTGTCGCAGCCACAGATACTGCTACTGCGGTTTCTCCTAACGAAACTGCTTTTCAAGAAGGAGAATTAGCCCGTATAGAACTTTATGAAGAGACTCCCGAAATTCATAAGGAAGCCTTTGTGCGTGAAGAAGTCCGAGTCAAGAAAGTAGTAGATCGCGAGACATTTAACGCCGAAGAAACTGTGCGTCGTGAAGAGTTAGATATTGATACTCAAGGGCGTTCGGTGATAGATGAAACACCGCAAAGCACAAACGATCTTATTTAAGTAAGGATAGCGGCTTCTAGAAAACTTGATGCCGAGCGGCATCAAGTTTAAACCTATTTCTACATTAATGTGGTCTTCCGCGTCGTAGGCGATCGCACTTGTCAAGTTAAGTCGTAAGTAGGGGCGCACAAGCCTTGTTCCCGTACATCGTAAGTAAGAGGGTGGTTTCACGACTATTTATAAAACATGCGATCTATAAACAATAAATGCTTCACTTACGGCTTACTTTTAGTCATAAATTCAATCTGCTGAAACTCAAATATCTAGACAGAGGCTTTTTGGCTCTAAAAACTCGTTATCTAACTCTATTTGGGTAACGAAACAAAATAACAAGTATGTTCTTTAAAGCAGCCCCTAATACAAGTTTACTCTGCCAATAGGAGGATTTAAATCTAATTAACCTCAATCGGGAGAAAGAGGGAATATTGATAAGATAATTTTAGCCTAAGCATTAAGTTATAAATATTCAATTAATTTTGCTTTGTAAGCAAGTATATTTTGAAGAAAATTAAAGTATTGAAAGGTTAAATTTTGGTTAGTTTCAGAACTTGCTCAATTCCAAAAGTTCTTATTTTTATTAGCTTCAATCGCTCAGGTTGAATAACATACTTTTAAAGAAAAATAATTATTTCTTTTCTAAGGATTGAATCTGAATAAAGTCCGTCATTTGGAAGATGGTAAATAATCCCGAAAATTTTAGTATTTAAGTGAAATAAAAAGAGGTAGAAGAGTCGTAAGTATGGCATTACTAAAAATTGGAGATTTCGATCCCGACTACCGTAAAAGCTTCGACGAGAGTGACATCAAGGGGCATGGTGTTTACACGCAAACCGATGAAAAAATTGGTACTGTCAACGATATTTTAGTAGACGAAGAAGGACATTTACGCTATTTTATCGTTGACTTAGGCTTTTGGATCTTTGGTAAGAAAGTATTGCTGCCTGTTGGTCGGACAAGAATTGACCACAATGCACAGCGCGTTTATGCGGTTAATATGACCAGAGATCAAGCAGACAACTTACCAGAATTCAGTGAAGACATGGCGCTCGATTATGATTACGAAGAGCGCGTGCGGGGAGTATATCGCACTCCTACTACTGGAACTACAGCCGCAGCAGCAACTGGTGCAGTCGCGCCTCTGGAAACATCAGCACCTTTAGACGCATCAGTACCTTTGGATAGCGGCGTGGCTACTCCTGCATATGCTAATTATGACCGCAACACCTACAGCTATCACCACGAGCCAGACTTGTACAATCTGAACGAGCAGGATCATCAAACCCTGCGACTGTATCAAGAAAGGTTGGTTGCAAGCAAGCGTCGCGTCAAGACAGGGGAAGTTGCAATTGGTAAGCACGTTGAAACTGAAACAGAGCGGGTTTCAGTTCCAGTTGAAAAAGAGCGCGTAATCGTTGAACGAGTAACGCCAACAGATGCAGGAAGACCAGTTGCACCTGGAGAAGCTACTTTCCGCGAAGGCGAAGTAGCTCACGTCGAAGTTTACGAAGAAACACCTGACATTCGCAAAGAAGCCTTTGTGCGTGAAGAAGTCAGAGTCAGAAAAGAAGTAGAACAAGAAGTAGTTAACACTTCTGAAACAGTTCGTCGGGAAGAGTTAGACGTTAATACTGGTAATTTGCCAGTCGATGAACGAACAGATCGCATCTAATCAATATCGTGTTTTGACTGCTTCCTTAAATTCTGCTCGTCTCAGTTGTATCGCAGGCTTTTCAGCCTGCCTTAATGGGCGTTGGAGGAAATAGTCTTCATAAGACATTACAGACAGTGCATAATATTTGCTCTGTCTGTAGTTTTAAAAAGCATTTATAAAAGTTCTAAAAATGACAAATTCATTTAACAATCGTAGTGAGATGAATACCTTGGTTGAAAAACTAAGGCAAAGGTTAAAAAACTTTGCTGTAGTAGATCCGCAAGGCGAACGTTTAGGAGAAGTGAAGGATGTAATTCTGGATGCTAATAATCAGCTTAACTTAGTCATAATGCGCTTGGGTAATAATTTAAATCCCCAACAATTTTTATTAATTAGTAAGCTGATTAAGAAGATCGAACCAGCTAATAAAACTGTATTGGTAATTGACAGTGACAAACTGACGTTTCCGGAATATACAGCGCCAGAAACACCAAATCAAGCTCTGGCAGATTTAAATAACTCCAACCCCGATACAAGTGGGGATAGCGATCGCATAAACGATACATCAAATGCGATCGAAGATATCGATCTTCTATCAACACCTTCATTTGAAACGAAGAATATGCAAAACGAAGTGCAGAGCAGCATTAATATAGAGTCTTCTCAACAGCAAGTAGTCTTAGACGAAGATATAATTCGCCTGCTAGAAGAACGAGTAGTTGTCGAGCGTGGCAAGCGTAAAATTGGCGAAGTAATCGTTCGGAAAGAAGTAGGAACCCGAATGGTGCAAGTTCCGGTTCGCTATGAGAAATTAATTGTTGAAGAAGTCGGTTCAGAACCTAGACAACTGGCAGAAATTGACTTAAGCCTAGCACCAGTCAGCCAAGACGAGCTACCTGATACTGCGGTTACAGCTACTAAAACTACTAGTAGCGATGAACAAAGTGCAACTGCAATTACAGCAGATAAAAATACTAGCTTAAATGGTGAGCTAACTGTTAGTGGCAAGTTTAGTTCGCCTAAAATTGCTAGCTTAATATTAAACGCGATCGCAATGGAGCGCCGTCACGGTTGTAAGCAGATCCGAGTGGAAATTGTAGTTGAAGACGAGGAAAGAAAGAAAACTTATCAAGAATGGTTTGCTCGTACTTCTAAGCAATAAATGAAAGCTATAGCAACCCTAAATGATTCGTAAATCTTTCACATGGCTGTCATTTGTCCTTTGTCCTAGCCTACGGCAAGCCGTTACGCGTCTATGTCATTTGTACCAATGTATAAGGCGCACAAGTTTTGTAGCCCTATGAGAACCACGACGAGTATTTCATGGTTCAAATAAGATTGCTATAGTGCTTAATTGTTGTATTAGGTTACAACTATTTGACCAAGGGAACGAGAGGCTATACCTCGGTTGATACTCAAAGCTAAATCTGAAAACTAAAAATTCTGTTTAAGCAAAAAATCAGGGCAATCTGGAATTCCAAATATACCCTGAATTTGAGCTTGATATTCAATTCAAAATTGATTTGAGGGCTGCTTTCTGTTGTCAGTTAAGCCAGTGCAGCTGTTCTGACATCATTATTTGCCAACAACTCTTGTAGTTCTTCAGCGTCTACTGTTTCTTTCTCAACCAACATTTGAGCCAGTTGATCTAAAACGTGACGGTTGCTGGTCAAAACTTCTTTTGCCCGACGATAAGCTACATCAACTAATTGACGAACTTCCTCGTCAATCATAGCTGCTGTCTCTTCTGAGAAGTCTCGTTCGGCGACAATATCACGACCGAGGAACATATTGCCTTGCTGACGACCGAGAGCAACAGTACCGAGGCGATCGCTCATACCGAAGCGAGTCACCATCTGACGTGCTACTCGTGCGACTTGTTGCAGGTCATTTGATGCGCCCGTCGTCACTTCTTCTTCGCCAAAGACGATTTCTTCAGTAATCCGACCACCCAAAGCTACAGCCATCTGATTTTCCAGATAAGAGCGGCTATAAAGCCCTGTATCCATCCGGTCTTCACTTGGTGTAAACCAAGTTAAACCACCAGCACGACCGCGAGGAATGATGCTGATTTTTTGCACTGGGTCATAATCAGGCATCAAAGCACCAACTAAGGCGTGACCAGCTTCGTGATAGGCGACCAAAGTTTTGCGCTTCTCGCTCATCACGCGGTCTTTCTTCTCTGGCCCGGCCAGTACGCGATCAATTGCGTCGTTGACTTCATCCATTGAGATTTCTGTCAAACTCCGCCGTGCTGCCAAAATCGCCGCTTCATTCAGCAGGTTAGATAAGTCTGCACCTGTAAAACCTGGTGTACGACGGGCAATTCTTTCAAGATCCACATCTTTGGCTAAGGTTTTGCCACGAGCGTGAACTTTGAGAATTTCCAATCTTCCGGCATAGTCTGGGCGATCTACCACTACTTGGCGATCGAATCGACCGGGACGCAGCAATGCCGCATCCAATACATCTGGGCGGTTGGTTGCCGCAATCAGAATGATGCCAGTGTTGCCCTCAAAACCGTCCATTTCGGTCAACAGCTGGTTAAGGGTTTGCTCCCGCTCATCATTACCACCACCTAAACCAGCGCCCCGCTGGCGACCTACAGCATCAATTTCATCAATGAATACGATGCAGGGGGCATTAGATTTGGCTTGCTCGAACAAGTCGCGGACGCGGGAAGCACCCACACCGACGAACATTTCCACAAACTCGGAACCAGAGATCGAGAAGAAGGGAACGCCTGCTTCACCAGCTACAGCACGAGCTAGCAGAGTTTTACCTGTTCCCGGTGGCCCGACTAGCAGCACACCTTTAGGAATTTTTGCCCCGACGGCGGTGAAGCGATCAGCATTCTTAAGGAAGTCGACTACTTCGTTCAATTCCAACTTCGCCTGGTCAATGCCAGCCACGTCCCCAAATGTTACTTGGGTTTGTGGTTCCATCTGCACTCTAGCTTTGGACTTGCCAAAGTTCATCGCTTGGCTGCCCGGGCCGCTTTGGGCGCGTCGCAGCAAGAAGAATAAACCCACTAAAAGCAGAACTGGAACGAATAAACTGCTAAGTGCCTTAAACCAGAAACCTTCATCAGTTTGAGGCAAAACAGATATATCAACGTTATTTTGAGTCAAAATGCCGATCAAATCTGGATCGTCAGGCAAGTTAACTATCACTTGAGTGCCGTCTTGGGGCTTAACAAGCGCCCTTGAGCGGTCGGGGCTGAGCCTAACTTGTGCGACTCTACCTTTTTCAACTGCTTGTATAAAATCGCTGTATCGCCATGTTTCTCGGCTCTGAGGTTGTTTGTCAAAGAATGCTGTTCCCAGAGCAATGACAACAATTGCCAAAAGTGCGTACAGCCCCGCGTTTCTCCACCGTTTATTCACCGAGGTTTATCCTCCTAAAGTCTTATGTGCGAGGGCGCTTAATTGTGAGAGCTATGTTAATTAATCTTAATCTAACTGAAAGTTGTGCCATTTGTCATGTAATGGCAGTAATGAGTTCTTCTCTGAATGATTTAAATGTTTACTCATTATTTTATTTTGCGAACAGACTTCTCAAGAGTTTGAAAGCTGGATGATACGGATCGTAGCTTAAACTTCTCTTGCCTTGCTGCTCGATCGCAGTGTGGATGGGAATAACTTCTACTACGCTGTTGGTGTAGGCGATTGCTTCAAATCCTTTGACTATCTCCAGCGACCAAAATTCCTCTCTTACTTGCTCGTTCTGATTTTGGCACCAGTTAATCAGCTGCTGTCGCACAACTCCCGGTAAAATTCCCGCCTCTAAGGGTGGAGTCCACCAACCACCATTTTGCCATCCCCAAAGATTGCCTGTGCTGGTTTCTAGCCAATTGCCGTTTGCATCTACCAATATTGCTTCACCAGTACCTAGATGTTGGGCTGTATTTTTTGCCATCCAAGCACTCAAGTAGTTGCCTGTTTTATATCCTGGTAAACACCGCTGAAATTCCTCAGCCGCTGCCAGCCAAACACTTACACCATGATGTTGACGCTCTGGCAAATCGGTAGGAATATTTCTCCCAGTAATCCACTCTCTCCCATCAGGAAACAAAGTAATTCTAAGTATGGGAAAGCGTGTCATTAATATTTCTGCCCCTTGGCGGATGCGATCCCATTGGGGTTGTTGCCAGCTAAAAGTTTGTAGAGTAATGTCGAGGCGATCGCAGTGTCCCTGCCAATTTGTCCTCGCACTATCGAGCGACTGCTGATAAACTCGCAGCGTTGTAAACACCGTCGCCCCATATAATAACCCCGGATCGTCAGTTGCTAATTCCAAGGTATTTGCTTGTATCAGCTTACCGTTGTACCAAAAAATAATAATTACCTACAAACAGATAATTTTTACGGTCTTAAAGCTATGTAATCTAGTCGCTAGAAGTCGTTTTGTACTAAATTTTACAATTGTAGATTATTTAGCTGTAAAGTACCTGGCTGATTAATAACTCGATACACTGCGGGAATATAAACATTTAGCGATCGGATAAAATTGAAATATGATAAAGCTTTGGCCAACAAATTCAAGATGAGCGATCGTATACATCATGCTGCCAAATATCTGCTTGCCTTGATTAACTGAAGGCTTATGCTACTGATTCAATATAATTAATTCAGCCGGAAAGGTAAGTAGTTTTGGCCTATAGTTACTGAATCAAATTAGGCAAAATCAAATTTTTTTAACAGAAAAGGTGGGCATTGCCCACCCTACTGCTAGGTTTAGTCCCTACTTCCTAGCGTTAGCATTGCTGTGGCTGAAGATTGCAACACTAAACCGTATTCCAATCCCTCGACTACAGCTTGATAGGAAGCTTCTAAGATGTTAGTTGAGACACCTACAGTAGTCCAGCGTTGATGACCGTTTCTTGACTCGACGAGAACGCGAGTTTTTGCCGCCGTACCGCTATTACCATCCAAAATTCGGACTTTGTAATCAGTTAGTTCAAATTCGGCAATTTGCGGATAGAAATTAACTAAGGCTTTTCTTAACGCTGCGTCTAAGGCATCAACTGGCCCGTTACCTTCAGCTGCTTCGAGAATATCTTGACCGTTGACAGCTAATTTAACTGTAGCAAGGGCGTTGCTATTATCTTCTCTACCTTGCACTAGATCACAATGGACTTGAAAACCTTTGATTTCAAATAGTTGTTGTCGCTTACCTAAAGCCTCGCGCATAAGCAGATCAAAACTGGCTTCAGCAGCTTCAAATTGATAGCCTTCACTCTCCAAATCCTTAAGTTTTTGTAAGATTTGGCGGGTAGCTGGGTTTTGTTTATCTAGTTCAATCCCAAAAGTTCGGGCTTTTGCTAGGACATTGCTAATTCCAGCTTGTTCTGAAATTACAATTCGACGGCAATTGCCTACTTGTTCTGGCTGAATATGTTCGTATGTTAAGGGGTTGCGTTCGACTGCTGAAACGTGAATGCCACCTTTATGTGCAAAGGCTGAACGTCCAACAAAAGCAGCGTGTTCGTCAGGGGCGAGATTTACTACTTCACTGATGAAACGGCTAGCATCGGTAAGTTGAGGTAAATTTTGCTCCTCCAGACATTTATAGCCCAGTTTGAGTTGTAGATTCGGAATTAAAGAGCAGAGGTTGGCATTACCGCAGCGTTCTCCGTAACCGTTGATCGTGCCTTGTACCATTCTGGCTCCTTCCATTACGGCTGCTAGAGCATTGGCAACAGCTGTGTCAGAGTCGTTGTGAGTGTGAATTCCTAGTTGGGGTGTGGAGTATTGTTGAATTACTGAGGCTACATCACGGACAATATGAGCGATTTCATGTGGTAGGGTGCCGCCGTTAGTGTCGCATAAAACTAGCCATTCGGCTCCAGCTGCGATCGCCGCCTCTAGTGTCTTGAGTGCATAATCCCGATTATGTTTGTAGCCATCAAACCAATGTTCGGCATCATACATCACTCTGCGTCCTTGGCTTTTCAGGTACTCAATTGTGTCCTGAATCATCACCAGGTTTTCTTCTAGGGTGGTTTTCAATCCTTCTGTGACGTGCAGATCCCAGGATTTACCAAAAATAGTCACCCAACGAGTACCTGCGGCGAGAATTGCTTGCAGCATCGGATCTTCTGCCGCACTTATGTTAGGGCGACGAGTAGAACAAAAGGCAACTACTTCTGCTTGCTTTAGCGGTTCTTCTTTCAGTTGCCAGAAAAACTGTACATCTTTGGGATTTGCCCCAGGCCAGCCACCCTCGATAAAGGGAACACCCAAAGCATCTAATTGTCTGGCAATTCGCAATTTATCTTCAATCGACACGGATAGCCCTTCGCGTTGAGTGCCGTCTCTGAGGGTGGTGTCATAAATCCAAAGCCGAGTTGAAGAATCTGCATTCATAAGGATTGAAAAATAGGTGACTTGAACGCCAGAAGAATATATTTTAAGGCAATCTAGAACTAGAAGACAGATAGCAGCAGAATAAATTGATATGGTGAAGGTAGTAGCTCAGGGTAAAACAATTGAGTGCAAACGTGGGGCAAATCTGCGACAAGTTTTACTCAAAAGTGATGTTAATTTATATAACGGTGGCGCTAAAGTAATTAACTGTCATGGCATTGGTAGTTGCGGTACTTGTGCTGTTTTGGTGGAAGGAGAAGTTTCAGAAGTAAATTGGCGGGATAAGGCACGAAGATCCCTTCCTCCCCATTCTCCCACGCGCAACCTGCGTTTAGCTTGTCAAACTCAAGTATTAGGCGACGTGAAAGTGACAAAATTTGATGGTTTTTGGGGTCAAGGTACTGAGTCAGTTTGGACACCGGAAGGTTAGAGCGGGACTAGGGGCTTTGGGATTGGAAACAACGTCTGCTTAACAGTGTTAATCTTATCCAAATAAGCTAATCGTCATGAAAGCGTGCATATCTGTAATGAGAGGGAGCCAGCGATCACATGAGTCAGGAGACAGAATGCGGTTTGGAATCCTGGCTCCTGACGAGTGACTTCTTTAACGATTATCTTTTATGCAAAGGGAGTGAACATTAGCTTATTATGCCGTTTAAGATTTGTTTACTTGCTTCGAGTCAGCACAAACCTAGCTGGCTATAATCGATAACTATATAGCTAGGGGTGCCTGTACGATCGGGCTGAGATAGTCCCTTAGAACCTGAGACTGGGTAATGCCAGCGGAGGGAAGCTGTTAATTATTAATTACGTATGACAAATGACATTTTAATTATTGGTGGCGGTGCGATCGGTTTGGCGATCGCAGTGGAATTGAAATTACGCGGGGCATCTGTCACCGTCCTCTGCCGTGATTTCCACGCTGCTGCAAGTCTAGCAGCAGCAGGGATGTTAGCACCCCAGGCAGAAAAAATTCCCCCTGGTGCAATGTTGGATTTGTGCTTGCTTTCGCGATCGCTCTATCCGGAATGGACGCGCAAACTTGAAGAAATCAGTGGCAAGCCAACAGGCTATCGAGCTTGTGGCATTTTAGCACCAGTATATGAAATTGAGGAGTCAGGAGTCAGGAGCCAAGATTATCTATCCCCCCCAGCCTCCCCCGCTATAGAATCTCCCCCTGCTTATTGGTTAGACAAGGAGGCGATTCATCTTTACCAGCCGGGATTGAGTGAAGCAGTTGTCGGAGGCTGGTGGTATCCCGAAGATGCCCAGGTAAATAATCGTGCTTTGACATTGGCGCTATGGTCAGCTGCTGAGTCTCTTGGTGTAACGCTGCGTGATGGGATTATAGTAGAGGGAATTTTGCAGCAGCAGCGGCAGGTGGTGGGCGTTCAGACATCTAGTGGAATATTCAACGCTGCTCACTATGTTTTAGCAACTGGTGCTTGGTCACAGGAATTGTTGCCCTTGCCAATTCGTCCGAAAAAAGGGCAAATGCTATCAGTGCGAGTACCTGAACATACTTACAATGATTTAAGTCTTGATCGGGTTTTATTTGCACCAGATGTTTACGTTGTGCCGCGCCGTAATGCTATCGACACATTGCGCGATCGCCTAATTGTAATTGGTGCAACCAGCGAAGACGTAGGATTTGCACCCTACAATACTCCAGCAGGCATCCAAACCTTACTTGAACGCGCCATCCGACTTTATCCCCAGCTACAAAACTATCCAATTCATGAATTATGGTGGGGATTTCGTCCTGCTACACCTGATGAGTTACCGATTCTTGGCTGTAGTGCTTGCACAAATCTCACTCTAGCTACGGGTCATTACCGCAATGGTATCCTCCTTGCACCCATCACAGCTAGATTAATTGCCGACTCGATCTCGAATCAAAAATTCGACCCCCTATTAGAGCATTTCCATTATTCACGGTTTTACAAAGATAAAAGTCAGGATTCAGGAGTTGTAGGGGCGGCTTTAACAGACAAGCTAGTAGGAACTCAGACAAAACCGTTAAACCCGCCCGTACAGGATACAAAAGTCACAATACACGAATCAGAAGAGAGAATAATTCAGCCTTCATCCTTCTACCTTGATCCTTCCCCCAGCCCCTCACAACATCCTTCAGCCAAAATGCAAACCCTAGATCATTCCACAGAACAAGCCCTTGATCGCCCTTTAACCATTGCTGGTCGCACTTTCCAGTCTCGCTTAATGACTGGTACGGGTAAATATCGCAGCATCGAGGAGATGCAACAAAGCGTTGCAGCTAGTGGTTGCCAGATTGTAACTGTGGCAGTGCGGCGAGTGCAAGCCAATGCTCCCGGACACGAAGGATTAGCCTCTGCGCTGGATTGGACAAAAATTTGGATGTTGCCTAATACAGCTGGCTGTCAAACTGCTGAAGAGGCGCTGCGTGTGGCACGTTTGGGGCGGGAGATGGCGAAGCTATTGGGGCAGGAAGATAATAATTTCGTCAAGTTAGAGGTGATTCCTGACCAAAAATACCTGCTACCCGATCCAATTGGTACTCTAGAAGCAGCAGAAAAGTTGGTGAAAGAAGGGTTTGCAGTGTTGCCCTACATCAATGCCGATCCAATACTGGCTAAACGCTTGGAAGATGTCGGCTGTGCTACTGTAATGCCTTTAGCCTCGCCTATTGGTTCTGGACAAGGGCTGAAAACAACGGCAAATATTCAAATTATCATTGAAAATGCTGGTGTGCCAGTGGTTGTAGATGCTGGAATTGGCACCCCAAGTGAAGCCGCGCAGGCGATGGAAATGGGTGCAGATGCATTGTTAATTAATACAGCGATCGCTGGATCTAAAAATCCCGCTGCTATGGCTCGTGCAATGAACTTGGCAACTGTTGCTGGACGGTTGTCATATCTCGCCGGGCGGATTCCGATCAAAACTTACGCTAGTGCAAGTTCTCCACACAGCGGTACAATCACAAGTTAATGACGTTTAGGCTAGAGACTAGGGGTGCTGATGAAGAATGAGGTGTAATTTTCCTCTAGTCTCTAACCGAGTTTTTTATGTAAAGATTTGTAACTAAAGGACTATAGTATATATACTGGTTTTTGTTACAGTTAGCAAAACAAAGATATCGAGGAATTTAATTCATGCCCTATATCAATGATGAAGGCGGTCGTTTAAATAATTTTGCTGTTGAACCAAAGGTTTATCAAGCAGATCCACCCAGTTCAACTCAAAAGCGAAACTACATTATTGGAGGTGTTGCGGCTGTAGTATTGCTGGCAGGGATTATATTTGTTGCCTTTTCAGTTTCCAGCGTCAGTTGAAGTTTAAGTTGGTCTAACAAGCTATCTTCAGTTACTGGTTAACCAGGGTTCTACTCATGTAGGGGTCTGGTTTTTACCCTCGACTTTTTAATTAAATAAACGCCAGCAATTTGAAACTCTTTATAATTACTATTAGCAATATTTATTTTACCGCACAAATAAGACAACTTGGACGGCAAGTTGTGTTCAGAGCAATTTTGCCTAAATCTACCAGCAGTTAATAGTTCAGCAATGCACTAACGCCATCTAATTCGCAACTGTATTATTGATAATTTCTATAGTTATTTTCTCTGTTGTCTGCTAAATTGTTGATTTAAATTAGTTGTAACTGAAACTGTTTTGTTTAGCAATAGTTGTTTCATTGTCTCATGGCAGGAGACTGTTTCCAAGCCAATTACCATACCTAAAAGAAGAGGACACTGGTGTAGGGTTTACGAGTGAAATACAACTCAGCCTAACTAAGTGTCCTTGTGGAGGTTATAATTGATGCTAACAGGCTGCGATTCCAAAAAAAGCAGCAAGTCGAGGTAAGTTAAATTAATATTCAACTTAAGTCAATTAATGCCTATAAGAGGATGTTTGAAAAGTTCTGAGGGGTCAACTTTTATGCCAACCGCCTTACCATGATACGGATCATGGCTAGGTAAATAAATGTCTCTGATGTTTCTGGCAATAACTCATAGTCTCGAACCAATCGCCGACAGCCCATCAGCCAGCCGAAAGTGCGCTCCACCACCCACCGCTTTTTGAGCAAGACAAACCCCCTCGTTTGTTCTGGTCGCAGCACTACTTGCACAATCCAACGGCACACGTCCATCACCCACATCATGAAGGGCTCACCATCAAAGCCCCCATCTGTCCAAATAGTGTGTAGTCGGGATACCCCTTGGCCCATTGCTTTGACTCGTTTAAGGACTCGTCGGCCCCCGGCACGCTCACCAACATTGGCAGATGTCACCAACACCCGTAGCACCAACCCTAACGTATCCACTGTGAGAAAGAGTTTGCGTCCCTTAATCACTTTGCCACCATCAAACCCCACTTCCTGACTCACCATTGCTGCACTCTTAACACTTTGACTGTCGATGATTGCTTCTGATGGACTGAGCTGACGCTGCCGTTCAATTCTCATCCATTCCCGTAGCCGATCGTGTATGTTCAGCCATGTTCCATCTTGACTCCAGGAGCGAAAATAGCTGTATACCGTTTGCCAAGCTGGAAAATCGCCGGGTAAAGCTCGCCATCGCACCCCCTCAACCAGAATATAGAAAATTGCGTTGAGGACTTCCCACATATCCACTTCACGTGGGCGACCGCCCGGTTTCGGCTCTGGAATCATGTCACTGAGAAATTCATACTGGGTCTGGGTCAGGTTGC
>DATNQH010000239.1:0-4051 GCA_036704105.1 Leptolyngbyaceae cyanobacterium
CAAAGCTGTAATAAAACTTAGATGATGTTTAAATTTTAACCAGTATTGTCTAGCTAAAAACTATCACTTAAGTATAAAAATTAATTTTATAACAATGGGAGGATGAGTTTTGCTGAACTTTCCAGAAACAGCAGATATTGAAACATCTTCTGACGACTATGCTTTACGTTTTTCTGGAGAGATTGGTGCTTGGCTGCTCAAGATTCAGGAAGAAGCTACTTTGCAAATGCTCAATCCTTATCCTGATGCCAAGATTTTAGATGTTGGGGGCGGACATGGGCAACTCACAAATGCTCTCGTCCAAAATGGCTATCAAGTTACAGTTCTTGGTAGTACTGATATCTGCAAGACGAGAATTGAACATTTTATTGATCGCAATCTTTGCTCGTTCAAAGTTGGCAATATCCTCGCTCTCCCTTATCCAGACTGTGCGTTTGATATTGTTGTCAGCTACCGTCTTCTTTCTCATGTAAACCAATGGCAGCAATTTCTATCTGAGTTGGCTAGAGTAGCACGGCAGGCAGTGATTATTGACTATCCAGCAGTTCGTAGTGTTAATTATATTGCACCGTACCTATTTCAATTGAAGAAAAACATAGAGGGAAATACACGAACTTTTACTTGTTTTCAGGAATCCGAACTGTTGGAGGTGTTTAAACCTCTAGGCTTTATTCGTGGCGATCGCTATCCACAATTTTTTCTTCCTATGGTACTTCATAGGAGTGTAAAATCTGTCACATTTTCCTCAGTAGTTGAGCAATTTTGGCGGCGATTGGGACTAACTAGCTTATTAGGAGCGCCAGTAATTTTAAAGCTTGTTAAAAAGTGATTAAAATATTAAAATCTACCCAAAGAGGGGTTCCTTAAAAGTTTTATAACGTAATACTCTTAAATTTGTTGGTTTTTTAGGTATTTAACTTTAATAAGCAAGTTTATTTAATATAAAGCTAAAAATAGTAATAAAATAATTATAAGCTTTGCAGTCGCCCGATAAAGAATCTTGAAAACATAGGATGAAAATTTTATTTTTAGCTCCCCATCCATTCTATCAAGAGCGTGGATCGCCGATTGCTAATGCCATGATATTAAAATTTCTGTCTCAACGAGGAAACGAAGTTGATGTGGTTACTTACGCTGAAGGAAGAGAGATAAACTATCCGCAAGTGACACTATATCGAACGCCAAATATTACGTGCCTTCGCAGTATTCGTCCTGGTTTTTCATGGAAAAAAATTGTCAGCGATATATTTCTATTTTTTCAAGCAATTCGCCTAATATGGAGCAACCAATACGATTTAGTTCATGCTGTAGAAGAGTCAGTTTTTATAGCTTTAGTGTTCCAAGCCGTATTTAAAATTCCTTATGTTTATGACATGGATTCATCGTTAGTAGAACAACTAATCGAAAAGTATTCCCTTTTAACTCCTTTTACCTTTATTCTTAGGTTTTTTGAAAGGATGGCTGTCAAAAACGCTAAAGCAGTTATGCCAGTTTGCGACGCTTTGGCAGTATATATCGAGAAGTATAAGCCGAAAAAAGTTGTAGTTTTATCAGATATTTCGCTTTTGCAATAGCAAGTAGATCGAGAAGGTGAGGTAAAAGAATGCCAGATAACTTGAGAAGCAAATTGAATATCAGTGGATTGCTGCTGATGTATGTAGAAAATCTAGAAGCTTATCAAGGAATTGCTCTACTTTTAGAAAGTTTTGCTTTAGTTTTGAAAAAATTAAATCAAGCTGACTTAATAATTATTGGCGGCGAGGCTTCTGATATTTATCAATATCAAAGGCAAGCTTCTGACCTTAAAATAGGCTCTCAGGTTCACTTTTTAGGATCGAAACCAGTTGAAGATTTAGGGCGTATCTCTCTCAAGCTGATATTTTGGTATCTCCCAGAATCAAAGGCAAGAATACACCGATGAAAATCTATTCTTATCTGGATAGTGGGAAGGCTGTTTTGGCAACATCACTGCCGACTCACACGCAGATACTGAATAGCCAAGTTGCCATGCTGGCAGAGCCTTCTGCGGAAAAGTTTTCCAAAGCGATGCTGTGCCTGCTAAATGATGAAACTCTCAGGCAGAAATTGGGAATGGCTGGTAAAAAGTTGATTGAGGAAAATTTTTCTTATGGGGCTTTTAATAAAAGACTGAACGATCTGTTTGATTGGTTGCAAACGGAAATTGAGCAAGAGTACAACTTGGTAGTTAATACTGCTGTTTCGCCAAAACCACAGGTTCGCTCTTAGTAAATAGTCTGATGCAAAGAGACTTAACAAAGTTATCGCAAAACTTTTACGATCTGTTAATCGTGGGTGGCGGAATCTATGGTGCTTGTGTGGCACGGGATGCAAGCCTACGGGGGTTGTCGGTAGCCTTAGTTGAAAAAGCAGATTTCGGCTGTGCTACCTCGACCAACAGCTTGAAGATGATTCACGGGGGTTTAAGGTATTTACAGCACGGGGACTTTAAGCGGATGCGTGAATCGATCTGTGATCGCCGTATTTTAATGCAGATTGCGCCGCATCTAGTTCACCCGCTTCCTGTTGTGGTTCCTACCTACGGACACGGAATCAAAGGCAAAGAAGTGATGACGATCGCACTGGCAATTAACGATATTGTCAGTTGCGATCGCAATGTTGGCATCGATCCTCAAAAACGTATTCCCCCAGGTCGCACGATCTCCAAAAGCGAGTGTTTGCAATTGCTTCCGGGTATCGATGCCAAGGACTTGACCGGAGGAGCAGTTTTTTATGATGCTCAAGTTTATAATTCAGAACGGCTGGTGCTGTCGTTTTTGCGATCAGCGGCACAAAAGAATGCAGATTTAGCTAACTACGTTGAAGTTATAGGGTTTCTTCAACAAGGAAATTGCATTACTGGCGTTGAAGCTCAAGATTTGCTCACAGGCGATCGCTTCAAGATCCGAGCTAAGACAGTAGTGAATACGTCTGGTGCTTGGATTAATCGCGTTCTAGCCTTGCTTCGCGGACAGCCTCAAAAAAGCGTTCTGTTTGCTAAGGCGATTAACCTCGTCACCCGTCAACTATTCCCAACTTATGCAGTTGGCGTTCCGGGTCAGAATAGCTATCAAGACTCGGATGCTTTGCTTAAAAAAGGCAGTAGTCTTTTATTTATCGCTCCCTGGCGAGATAAATCGTTGATTGGCACTAGTTATACAGCTTGCGAACAAGATCCCGATAAATTCAAAGTTACGGAGAAGGACATTCAAGAGTTTCTCGATCAAATCAACTGCTCTTATCCTGCCGCAAACCTAACGCGATCGGATGTTTGTTTCGTTCATGGCGGACTTCTCCCCAGTTCCGGTGTTTGCGATCGCACTGGAAACGTGCAGCTTTCCAAACACTATCAGATTGACGATTACCGAGAACAAGGGTTGCAAGGACTGATCTCGGTAGTTGGTGTGAAATATACAACTGCTAGAAACGTAGCTCAGAAGGTTGTTGACTCGGTATTTCACTCATGGAGACAAAAGCCGCCAAAATCCAAATCATCGGTGACATCGCTGCATGGTGGAGAGATTTCACAATTTGAAGTTTTTTTGTCAGCTGAAATTGCCAAGTGTCCATATGGATTAGGCGAGGAGGAAATTCGCCGCCTGATTTATAACTACGGTTCAGCCTATTCAGAAGTCCTCAAGTATTTATCTGCTAACGAGCGTGAGAAACTGTCGGATCGTCTCGCCGTTCTTAAGGCTGAAGTTTTGCATGGAGTGCGTGAGGAGATGGCGCAGAAATTAAGTGATGTAGTTTTCCGGCGGACGGAACTCGCTAGTGCTAGTTATCCAGGGAACGAAGCGCTCGATATCTGTGCTGAAACAATGGGCGCAGAGTTAGGCTGGACTTCAACGCAAATCCAGCAAGAATTGCAAGAGGTACGGTTTGCTTTTGAATATAGCTTAGGTCAGGAAAGAAGCAACAAATCAAAACTGATCAATTTTACTGCATCTTCTATTTTTGGGTAGGCATGACAAATTATCCCGATAAATCGCCTTTAATTAAAATTCTGCGTTTAATGGGTAAATTTTACCTG
>DATNQH010000240.1:0-22969 GCA_036704105.1 Leptolyngbyaceae cyanobacterium
CAGCCTGATATCGATCCGCAGGTACAGCAATATATTCTTGCTTTAGCTAAGTATCGGCAAACTCAGCTAGCAGAAGCGAAGTTACAACAAGGCGATCGCGCTGGTGCAGCTACAATGCTACAAACTGCTGCCAAAACTGCCCTGCAAATGGGAGACAAAAGCGCCGCTACAGTATTGCAAACGAGTGCTACTCGCTTGCAGTCGGGAGAAGAACTCTCAGAAGCAGAAAGGAAGAAAACCCGGATCGTCTCAAAGACAATCTTGCAGGAATAAGAACTATAAATGCTGAATTTAGTAGGGTGGGCAACGCCCACCGTAATTTATTATGGTTTAATTTATTCTTGCCCCGTGCAGGTTGCAGCTTTAGTGTAGCCAGGAGCATCAGGTGTAATTTTGCTGCTTCTACTTCTTCCTTTTGTGAGCTTTCCAAGTCCCACCATAGACATAAAAAGGATTATCCTGACTTATGATCGCCCAGCACGGTTCGCAAACAAAAATCCATTTTCCCGACTCGTCATACTGTACCCGAAACAAAACTAGTGCGGGTTGACTGCATTGGTCACAAAGTTTAATTCTAAGCGATCGCGCCATTTTCCATTTACTCTCAACCAGTAGTGTATAATACCAGGTCGAAATCAAAACAGGTGAAACAACATTAGCCAAAATAAAACCGATGCAGGTTGCCTGCATCGGTTCCATTCGATCTTAAGCGATCGCGCCTTCGATTCACTTCCCATCGATGCCCTCAAGCATAAGCTGAGGCTTGTGGCTTGGCGAAAATCATCCGCCCTGCTGATGTCTGCAAGGCACTCGTTACCACCACCCGGAGTTCGCCACCTATATAACCACTACCATCTTCAACCACAACCATCGTCCCATCCTCCAAGTAGCCTACACCTTGGCTAGGTTCTTTGCCTTCCTTGAGAATCTTCAGATCGATGTTGTCACCTGGTAGATAGCTGGGGCGCACTGCTTGCACTAAATCGTTGACATTCAACACAGGTACTTTCTGCAAGCTTGCCACCTTAGACAAGTTGTAGTCATTAGTCAAGAGCGTGCCATTGATTTCTTGCACGAACCGGACTAACTTAGCATCTACCGTTGTAATGTCATCGTAGTCAGTTGAGTTGAGTACGATCCGATCTGGATAAGCTGCTTGAATCCGGTTTAGAATATCCAGCCCTCGCCTTCCCCGTACCCGCTTTAGGTCTTTTGCCCCATCTGCTAATTGTTGCAGTTCTTGCAACACAAACTGCGGCACTAGAATTTGTCCTTCCAGAAAGCCCGTATCTAGCAGTGCTTCGATCCGACCATCGATAATACAGCTAGTATCCAACACTTTAGCGGCAGCAGGCTTAAGCATTCCTTCTGCCAATAATATCGTTTCTACACTATGAGGATTAATCAGTCGCAAGAAAGCCCGCCCATGAGTATCAGCCAAGTTGATTCCAGTGAAGGCAAACATCACACTTGTTAAAACCGCGAGTAATGGTTTAATAAAGGTAAAGTCTGCTGGAATTGGCAATAAGAAAAGCGGCGCTAGCATCAAGTTGGCAATTAACAGCCCAATTGTCAACCCGATCGCCCGCGTTAGCAGAACATCCACTGGCATTTCGCGGACTTTGGTTTCGAGGCGGCGATAGGTAATCTGGAAACTTAACCCCACCGCACCACCAATCAAAGAGGCAAATACGGCAACAATTAAACGTAAAGCCTCTAGATTTGTGACTTGCTGCTGCACTGCTTCTGGTAGCAGTTCAATGCTGTAGAAGCCAGTTCCGGCTCCTGCTAGGATAAATAAGGTAATAATGATTGCATCAAGCATTGGTTTAATCCAATAAAATTTGGTTTAGAGTCCTTTGCTGAGGATTCCACCAATAAAATTGCTATTAGAAATAGCGATTTATCGATCTGGTTCTATGATATAACTTTGCAACGAAGATCTGCTGAGTAAAGGTAGAGCAGCGCCTCTCCCTCTAACAGCGAAAAAATAGAGAAGATTAGTATTTTTTTGACAAAAATAATGAGAATTTAACTAAAATATACTCGCCTGGCTTTTATTTACGGCAGAATTAGTATATACAGCTACGTAACTTGTGTAATCTTTATTTTGAAGTAACAGGTAAAAAAATATTGTTAAATTTCTCAGAATTGATTAATTGCTTTACATCTCTCATTACTATTTTAATCTAGAATCAAAAATTTGTGTTAACGCATTTAAACTTGGTGCAAAAGTATACTGAATTAGGCGTTCCTAGTTCTGCTTATGTGCATATTCCCTTTTGCAGAAGGCGATGCTATTACTGCGATTTTCCGGTTTCAGTTGTAGGCGATCGCCTGCGCGGTGAGACATCTAACACTATCTCCCATTATGTTGATGTATTGTGCCAAGAAATTGCTATTACGACCGCATTAGCAAAACCTTTGGAAACAATTTTCTTTGGTGGTGGTACTCCCTCGCTGCTGTCTGTCAATCAACTGTCTGCAATCTTAAAGACATTGGATCGCAAATTTGGTATATCTCCGCAAGCAGAAATTTCAATAGAAATCGATCCTGGCACGTTTACTTTAGAACAGTTACAGGGATATCTGGTGGCTGGAATAAATCGTGTCAGTTTGGGGGTACAAACTTTTGAGCTTGAGTTATTACAAGTATGTGGGCGATCGCATACTTTAAATGATATCTGGGCAGCTTTCGATTTGATTCATCAAGCTGGAGTCAAAAATTTCAGCCTCGATCTGATTTCTGGATTACCCCACCAAAGTTTAGAACAATGGCAAGCATCTCTGGAGACAGCAGTTGCGATCGCGCCTCACCATATCTCAATCTACGATCTAACAATTGAGCCTGGTACTGCCTTCGGTCGTTATTATCAACCAGGATCTAATCCACTTCCTACAGATGACACCACAGTACAGATGTACTGTAAAGGAGTGCAAGTCCTCACTGCTGCTGGTTACGAACACTATGAAATCTCTAACTATGCGCAGAAGAGTTATCAATGTCGTCACAACCGTGTTTATTGGGAAAATCGCTCTTACTACGGTTTTGGTATGGGTGCGGCGAGTTATGTTGAGGGGAAAAGATTTACTCGTCCCCGTAAGACTAAAGAATACTACCAGTGGGTAGAAGATTATATTGCTGCGTATGGAGCGATCACTTGTCCCCAAACACCATTAGATGAAGTACTATTGGAGACTTTAATGCTGGGGTTGCGTTTGGCGGAGGGGGTGTGTTTGTCAACTCTAGCTGAACGGTTTGGGGAAGATACACCTAAAAGAATTTGGCAGTGTTTGCAGCCTTACTATCAAAAAGGCTGGGTGGAAGTTGTGGGAACGATGTTTGATGGTGAGAAGTTACCAAACAAGGGGCGTTTGCGCTTAAGCGATCCGCAGGGGTTTTTGTTTTCTAATGTGGTTTTGGCGGATCTGTTTAGTCAGTTGGGATAAGAGACGAACTGCACAGACGCAGAGGGCGCTGCGTTTCGATAGGATGCGATCGCCTACCACTGTAGAAGCAAGAGCGGCAAGAAATTGGCTCTGCTTGCTGAAGTGGGCAATTCCTAACTCTTACGCAGAAGAAGTCAATAGACAGGAATTTTTATCACGGGAGTCTCTACCTCAGTTAAGTATTGGTGCAACATCTAAAGTTAAAGTTGCAATTAATCATGTAATAAACGAATTATTATCTTTCAGTTATTGCATCAAAATTCAGCATTTTGTAGCTAAAGTTACGAAACAGCAGTAGAAGTTTTTTCTCAGTCTTATTAGGATAACTGAGACGTTAGCTAGATAAAAAACGATGACAACTAAAAAGAATCTGATTGTTATCGGTAATGGCATGGTAGGGCATAAGTTCTTAGAACTAGCGATCGCTTCAGGTGCTAACACCAAATGGAATATAATCACTTTTTGTGAAGAACCTCGTGTTGCCTACGATCGCGTTAATCTCAGCGGTTATTTTTCGGATAAAACGGCGGCAGATTTATCTTTGGTTGAACCGGGTTTATATCAAGAAAACAATATTCAAATTTATATCGGCGATAAAGCAGTTTCTATCGATAGAGAACAGAAAATTGTGACATCTGTAAATGGTGTAACTGTTGAATATGATAAAATTGTTCTAGCTACAGGCTCGTTTCCTTTTGTGCCGCCAATTAAGGGAAATGATGCGCCAGGAACTTTTGTTTATCGCACAATTGGAGATCTTGAGGCAATATCTGCCTACGCTAAAGACTGTAGAGTTGGGGTAGTTGTTGGCGGAGGTTTATTAGGACTAGAAGCAGCTAATGCTCTTAAAAATATGGGTTTAAATACTCATGTAGTAGAATTTGCACCTCGATTAATGCCAGTGCAAATTGATGACGCTGGTGGGAGTATCCTTCGTAATAAGATAGAAGAACTTGGCGTTTCGGTTCATACGAATAAATCTACGACCGAAATCATCAGTGAAAAAGGCAAAATTACCAAAATGGTTTTTGCCGATGGTTCCGAGTTAGAAACAGATATAATCGTCTTTTCCGCGGGAATTCGCCCGCGTGATGAACTAGCAAGAAACTGTGGATTAGCAGTAGGCGATCGCGGTGGTATTATTATCAATGATTATTGCCAAACTTCCGATCCAGATATTTATGCGATTGGTGAATGCGCACTTTATCAAAGCCGCATCTATGGCTTAATTGCCCCTGGCTATAAAATGGCTAGTGTGGTAGTAGATGTGTTTAATAACATTATTAGCAGCTCGTTCACGGGTGCAGATATGTCCACTAAACTCAAACTTTTGGGTGTGGATGTTGCCAGTTTCGGAGATGCTTTTGCTAAAACTCCTGGTTCTAAAGAAATCGCTGTCACAGATGCAGTGAAAGGAGTTTATAAAAAACTTGTACTGAATGAGGAGGGTAGTAGATTATTAGGCGGAATATTAGTAGGAGATGCTTCAGCTTACGGCACTTTGTTGCAATTTGTCCAGAATGCGATCGCTTTACCACCCCATCCCGAAGATTTGCTATTACCACCCCGCGAAGGCAAATCCGCTTCTGTAGGAATGGGAGTTACAAGCTTACTAGATACTGCCCAAATTTGCTCGTGTAATAATGTTAGTAAAGAACAGATTTGTACAGCGATTCGAGAAAACAATTTCACCGAGCTATCTAGTGTTAAAAAATGCACTAAAGCCGGAACTGGTTGCGGTGGTTGCGTTCCTTTGGTAACAGATTTACTAAAGGATGAAATGAAGAAAGCGGGAATAGAGGTGAAAAATCACCTGTGCGAACACTTCTCATTTTCTCGCCAAGAACTCTATCATTTGGTGCGGGCGCAAAAAATTAGAACCTTTGATGAACTAATTCAAAAGCACGGCAAAGGTAAAGGTTGTGAAATTTGTAAACCAGCGGTAGCTTCGATTCTTGCTTCCACTTGGAATGAGCATATATTAGAGCAAACCCATGTTAGTTTGCAAGATACCAACGACCGCTTTTTGGCAAACATTCAGCGGGATGGAACATATTCTGTAGTTCCAAGAGTTCCTGGAGGAGAAATTACGCCAGATAAACTGATTACTTTAGGACAAATCGCTCAAGAGTTTGGACTTTACACTAAAATTACTGGTGGACAACGAATTGATTTGTTTGGTGCGCGTGTAGATCAATTACCGCTAATTTGGAAACAATTGGTAGATGCAGGATTTGAATCAGGACACGCTTACGGAAAGGCTTTAAGAACAGTAAAATCTTGTGTAGGTAGTACCTGGTGTCGTTTTGGGGTGCAGGATTCTACGAGTTTGGCAATTGAGATAGAACAGCGATATCGAGGTTTGCGATCGCCCCATAAACTCAAGTCTGCTGTTTCTGGTTGTACCCGTGAATGTGCAGAAGCCCAAAGTAAAGATTTTGGCATAATTGCCACAGAAAAAGGCTGGAATTTGTATGTTTGTGGCAACGGTGGAATGAAGCGACAACACGCAGTTTTGCTAGCTGAAGATATCGACAAGGAAACTTTGATTCAATATTTAGATCGGTTCCTAATGTTTTATATTCGCACAGCAGATCGATTGGAAAGAACTGCGACTTGGTTCAACAAACTTGAAGGCGGAATTGATTACCTCAAGCAGGTAATTGTTCATGATTCTCTTGGTATTTGTGCTGAATTAGAAGCAGAAATGCAATATTTTGTCAATACATATCAATGTGAATGGAAAGCCACGATTGAAGATCCAGAGAAAATGAAGCGCTTCCGTCACTTTATTAATTCCGAACTGCCAGAGCCGAATATTGTCACAGTAGAAGAACGGGGACAACAACGCCCAGCATACGAACACGAGAAATCTTTAATTAGCCTTTCAACTTAATACTCGCGTCAAGACGTAAAGGCGTTCAGAATAATTTTATCTTTGCGCCTTAATCTGAAATTATCCGCAATTAAACAAGAGGAAGAACAATGGTTCAAGCATTAACTAAAATCATTACAAAATGGGTTGATATTTGTTTAGTTTCAGAGATTGCGCCTAATACTGGAGTTTGTGCTTTGATTGAAGCGCAACAAGTGGCAATCTTCCGCGTTGGAAGCGGGGCGGATGTGTTTGCAATTAGTAATTACGATCCTTTTAGCAAAGCTTTTGTTTTAGCTAGGGGAATTGTGGGCGATCGCAATGGCATTACTAAAGTAGCATCCCCCATTTATAAGCAAAATTTCAATCTTGCAACTGGGCAATGTCTAGATGATGAAACTGTGAGCGTACCCACATATGAAGTTAGAGTTGTGGAAGATAGAGTGCAGGTTGCTGTGGAAGAGGTAGGGTAAAGCCCAAAGGAAATAAAAGTTACCAATGGTTTAGCGAACCTGGTTTCCGAGAGTGAAGCCAGGATTTTTTTATAAGAAGCAATCCCTCCTTCCCAATCGCACTCCAACACAAAAGTGCGATCGCCTCTTTCCAGTCAAAGTTCTCAGTAGTAAAATTCCCCTTATAGCTATCTTATATTCCAGTAATTTCAATAATGTCTGAACAGATATCTGCTCAAATTAGCGATCGCATCTGCGCACATATGAACGAAGATCATGCCAATGCAGTCGTACTTTATGCCCAAACTTATGGTGGATTGACTGATGCAACAACAGCAGAAATGGTTGGAATTGATCCTCAAGGTATGGATCTAAAAGCACAGGTAAATGGGGAAACTGTACCAGTGCGGATCAAATTTGATCACGTTCTCAAAGACGCTGAAGATGCTCACCACACATTAATCGCAATGATAAAACAGGCAAGAGCAAAGATTTGATCTGTCCTCTCCCCTACAAGGGGAGAGTTAGAGAGGGATCTTCTCGTTCCTAGGCTCAGCCCGGAAACGAAGTTTAGGAGTCTATGACTCAAACGCTCGTTTCTGTTTAACTTTTTTCCACTACTCTATCCCCACGCGATCGCTCCAATCCTTGCTTAATCCAATTAATACACTCTGCTTCAGAGCTAAATATTCTCGGTGCTGCAATATTGTTTAAGTTATCCGGTGGATAATGGTCGTAAAAATACTTTCCCGATATCTGCTGAATAATAATCAAATTATTACAATAAGTGTATCGACTCTTAAAACTATCTCTCTCATTTAGAGTATCTGAATTATTATCTAAATATTCCTTAGCCTCACTAATAATTTCTGTAATACTACTTGCACCAATACCAGCAGGGTTTTCTGACTTATGTAATTTACCTTTATGACCTAAATCAGAGAGTAATTTGTATGAGTAAATAGTTTTACTATCAACTATTGCAAACATAAAAGGGATAATTAAATGACCTTTATATGAGACAGAATTTTCGTATAGTAAACGACTCATTTTAATCTTCCCTAATGATTTAACTTTTCTCCAAGCTGGCAATAATAAAGGAGGAAGGCTCCGAAATCTAAAATCTAAAATCCCAAATCATATGGGTGCATCATATCATCATTAAATTTAACTTTTGAACGTACCACAAGAGCAAGTGTCGCTGCCATCACGGCAGTAGTTTGTCCAGTCACAGTGAACACCAGTGCTTCACGATATACTCGCTGTGCCGCATGGTTGGTATAGTTAGCCGCACCACTCGAAACTGTTACAGCAGCATGAGCGCACCGAACCGCTAAATCAATGGCCCAAGCCCTCAAATGCAAATGTCTATTTAAAGATATGTTGCAATTTTGTTGAGCTTGCCTAATTGCAGTGCGACAGTTGCTCAATTCCTGACTTAGCGATTCAAAAGCTTGAGCGATAAAGGAAAATTCTCTCTTAGAGTAGCCAGCTTGCACAATATCCAGCCCTGCCATAGCACAGCCTAGAATCAAACCAGTTGGATTGAGAACATTTTTTTTGTCATTGGCGTGAATCCATCCACTGGGCTTAATTGAAACAACAAACTCTTCTGGTAAAAACCAGTTTGTCAAAGTAGCAGTGACAGTGTTAGTTGATGTCATTGCTGCTAGTTTTAGTGGCTGACTAAAAATTATTGCACCTGTTGCAGCCCGTGTCTCCACAAAAGGCACTACACCAAAAACTGCTTGACCATCAGGTAAGCAGGCAGCGACAATAAACTCTTGAAATAATCCAAAACCCGTCACCCAAGGTACGAATCCCTCTATTTGATAACCCCCCGTGACAGGATGTGCTTTAACAATCGGTTCACCTCCACGCCGCAGATGAGAGAAACCAATGCCTACTAGAACATTACCATCACCCATAAGGGGTAGATATTTCTGCTTGAGCAACTCATTCTGAGTTTGAACCAACATGGCTGATGCACTTTGATGTTGAGTTTGCAGGAATGCCAAAGCACCAGAATGTCTAGCTACTAGTTGCTGAAAATCCTGAAACATTTCTTCACTAACTTCCCAACCTCCCCAACTTTGGGGAACTCTTAGCGCTAGTAAACCCAAGTTTCCCAAGCCAAGGACTGCATTTTGCAGCGCCTCTGCATCACTATCAATTGCGTTGGCGTTGGGCTTAACTGCGCCGTTTAAATAAGATTTAGCGAGATTTAGTGGTTGTTGACGAGCTTGCATTATAATATTTTACTTTTTAGTCCAATAAAAGCGCAAAAAGCTCATTTTTTTAGATTTTTTCTGGAGCAGCTTGAACGAAGTTGGCAGATAATTGATATCTTCTCAAGCGCCTTAGATAACTTTTTCTTAAGTATCTGTCAAAATTCTTTGTGAAGTTTAGGTAAACAAGTTAGACTGAAATTCTAATCAAAGCGATCGCACCTTAGAATATTCAGCTTAATTAACTCCGCTCCCATTAGAGATTCTAGGAGCTAGTAAATCGGTACCTTTAACAAAATTTCACATACATTTCAGTATTTTCTACACATCCAACTAAGAGGAGATCGAATATGTTTAATGTAAAGGTATATAAGTAACTTTTATTTAGATACATTCGTTAATTCATGTAGTCACAGTTTGACACCATAATATTTTCAACCGCTTAGCTACTCAAAGTTAAGTACTGAATTGGCTGAAGTTTTTGACTTAATTCTCGCATTCAAGCGATCGCTGTCGATTAAAAATTTAAAAAACATTTACCAAACAAAATTTATGAACGCAGAACTTAATAAATCCAACTCCACAAAATTACAAGTAAATGCTGATTTAGCAATAGACTGGTATGAAAAGGGCGAACGGCTAGCTAACAGTGGCAATTATGCACAAGCACTGGCTTGCTTCGACAAAGCTGTGAAAATGCATCCGCAAAACAACGCAGCTTGGGTATTTCGAGGCGTTGTGCTGATTCATTTGGAGCGCTACGAAGAAGCAGTTACCAGTTGTAACAAAGCCTTAATAATTCAACCCAATGACAAACAAGCTTGGCTGTTCCGAGGTGCTGCTTTAAATCACTTAGGTCGCTACAAACAGTCTTATGATAGCTATGACAAAGCCTTGGGCATTGAGCGACAATCAATAGGGCAAAAATTGCTCCAGATGTTTAAGGGAATTTTTAAACTTGGCAACTCATCTAACACAACATTGGTAATTCGTAATTTATAAGCCGTAATTAGTAATTATTTGAGCTAGGAAGTAAGAATTACCAATTAGGTCATGACAGCAAAAGAAAGCTATGTTAGATGGAGCTTCTCGGTAATAGAAGTGGCAACCTATAATAACCGCGAGCGTGTTTGGCGCTAAGAATATATTACATTCAATCCATTTGGAAGAGTTAATATTTATACAAAGCGCGAGTTATTTGAAAAACTAGGGATCGAGAGCGTTAGTTCAGACGCAGTACTTCACTCATTGTTACCCTGTGAGATAGAACAATGAAGAGACTGCAAGATGAATTTACCTGAATCAAGCCGATTACAGTTCACCGCCGATTTAAACATCTGTCGTATATTAAATGGAATGTGGCAGGTGTCTGGAGCGCATGGAGCGATAGAGCCAAAAAGTGCGATCGCTAATATGTTTGATTACATGGATGCTGGTTTCACTACATGGGATTTAGCAGACCATTACGGGCCAGCCGAAGACTTCATTGGCGAGTTCCGCCGTCAACTTGTCGCTACTCGCGGCGGCGATGCTGTATCTAACTTACAAGCTTTTACAAAATGGGTGCCAAGACCGACAAAAATGACTCGGCGCTTGGTAGAGCAGAATATCGATAGATCCCTCAAAAGGATGGGAGTAGAAACTCTTGACCTGATCCAGTTCCATTGGTGGGAGTACAGAGATAAAAACTACCTCGATGCACTGGCTCATATGACAGAATTGCAAAAAGAGGGAAAAATCAAGCACCTCGCCTTGACTAACTTTGATACAGAACGCTTGAAAATCATCATCGACTCAGGTATAAAGATAGTCTCTAACCAGGTACAGTTTTCTCTAATTGATCGCCGCCCATTAGTAAAAATGGTGTCGTTTTGTCAAGAACATGATGTTAAACTGCTTGCTTATGGTACGCTGTGCGGCGGTTTGTTATCAGAGAAGTATTTAGGGCAACCAGAACCACGATCGGGATTATTAAATACTGCCTCTTTAAGGAAATATAAGAATATGGTGGATGCATGGGGTGGTTGGAGCTTATTTCAAGAACTACTATCCCTGCTTAAGCAAATTGCAGATAAATATACAGTCAGCATCGCTAATGTTGCAGTTCGTTACATTCTCGAACAACCAACAGTCGCAGGTGCCATTGTCGGCGCTAGGCTTGGTGTAGCAGAACATTTGGCAGACAACGCCCTTGTGTTTAATTTCACGTTAGATCGAGACGATCGCGCACAAATCGAGGCTGTAATTAGGCGATCGCAGGATTTATACCAAGCGATCGGCGACTGTGGAGACGAGTATCGACACTAATTAGCGGGCAATAGCGCTTTTTTCTAGCTGTGTAGAGACGTAGCAATGCTACGTCTGTAGTAAGCAATTGGTGGAACAATGACTGATGAGCAAAATGAAGTCCTAGGGGCTAACCAAGCTTTTTATCGCGCCTTTGAAAAAAAGGACATCCTCGCCATGAGTATGGTTTGGTCGCAGGGAACTGGTAGCTTCTGCATTCACCCAGGACGCAAAGCCTTGCGCGGGTGGAAGGAGATTTGTTCCTCCTGGGAGACGATCTTTAACAATACTAAATACATTGAAATTGAGACAGAAATTATCGCCACAGAGATTCGCGATCACCTTGCGTACATCATTGTCGTAGAAAATTTGCTGCAAGTCATCAACGGCAGGAAAATTCAGGCGCAGTCGATGGCAACAAATATCTTTGAACAAATGGCTGGGAAGTGGTATTTAGTCCATCATCACGGTAGTCCATTAGTGCGTTAAAGCCTTCCTCCAGCCTCTTACCTCTTACCTTTTACCTCACACCTACGTAAAAAATGAGCATCACAACTCAATTACCATTACTACCTGTATTACCAGAAATAATCGACGGATTGCCGAACATCTCCGGTTGGGAAGCCCAAGTTAGTGAAGTTGTCCAACAAAACCAACCCGTATTTTTACCTCAAACAAATATTCGATTGTCAGAAGTGACAGCAGCCTTTGCGATCGCACTGCATATGCACCAGCCTACAATTCCCGCAGGACAGCAAGGCGGGCTGATTAACAACCTGCAATATATGTTTGAGCATCCCCAGGAAGGCGACAACCATAACGCTGACCCCTTTGCCTATTGCTATAGCCGAATGGCTGATTTCATTCCAGAACTGGTAAGTCAAGGCTGTAACCCTCGCATCATGTTGGATTACTCTGGAAATCTCCTCTGGGGATTGAGACAAATGGGACGGGGAGACATCCTAGACAATCTCAAACGCATTACCTGCGATCCAACTTACCAACCATGTGTAGAGTGGCTTGGTACAATGTGGGGTCATGCTGTTGTTCCCTCCACCCCAATTCCAGATATTAAACTGCACATTCAAGCATGGCAACATTACTTTGCCGCTATCTTTGGCTGGAATGCGTTAGCGCGTGTGAAAGGATTTTCTCCTCCAGAAATGCATTTACCCAACCATCCAGATACACTATTTGAGTTTGTCAAAGCATTACTTGAATGTGGCTACCGTTGGCTGCTGGTGCAGGAGCATTCGGTAGAAACACTGGATGGTCAAGCATTGCACAATAAGCATCTTCCCCACCGCTTGATTGCTCGTAATTCTTCGGGTGAAGAACTGAGCATCACAGTTCTAATCAAAACTCAAGGCTCTGATACCAAATTAGTCGGTCAAATGCAGCCTTACTATGAAGCTAAAACTCTTTCGCGGCAAAACATAGGTCAAGTTTCTGTGCCACCTTTGGTAAGTCAGATTGGGGATGGGGAAAACGGCGGCGTGATGATGAATGAGTTTCCCAGTGCATTCAAACAAGCTTGGCATCAAATGGCTGCTTCTGGTGGTGGCAAGTCGGGAATTGTCGGGTTAACAGGAACTGAATATTTAGAGTTAATTGAGGCTGCTGGTTGTCAACTCTGTGACTATCCAACTTGTCAGCCAGTCGGTCAATATCAGATTTGGCAGCGCCTACCACAAGAACGTTGCGAACCTGAGATGGTTGCCAATGCGATCGCTTCTGTGCAACAAACAAACCCAAATTTCCACATGGATGGAGCCTCTTGGACTAACCACCTTAGCTGGGTCAAAGGTTACGAAAATGTATTGACTCCTATGAATCGACTCAGCGCTTTATTTCATCAAAAAATAGACCCATTGCTCTCAGCACCATCAGAATTATCCGGTGTAAGTTTTGGCAGCAATTTATCAGTAAATTCTCTTACTCAGCAATCGAGTTACCGCCAAGCACTGCTATACAATCTCTTGTTAGAAACTAGCTGTTTTCGCTATTGGGGACAAGGAGTGTGGACGGACTATGCTAAGGAAATTTACCAACGAGGCGAAACTTATCTTCAGGCTAGTTTCTAAGTGTTTTCCGTCTAAAATTTTAATTTTTAGATAGTTGCTTAAGTGCTACATTCACAAGCTTCATAATTATGCCTAATTTTATGAAGATTTGAATAACTCTGGCTTAAAGCCTAGACTCTTAGCCAGCGGTGGTTGTAGATTAGCTATATACCTCAAATGGAAAGTAGTTCAAGAAACGAAATACCTTTTTATAGTTGACTGAGTAAAACAGCTTCAACAAGTAAAAAGGGATTCGTTTCTTTTAGTTTTGTATATTAGCAATTAACAATTACCTGTGAGCTAGTCGTACAGCTAAAAGATTGCTCCAAAGTTTAAAAGATAGTGTAAAAATTTACTCTAAAGAGCTACTGAAATATTAGTGTGGCAAAATGAGTAAAAGCAAAGTGTACGAGGGCGGCTGTCATTGTGGGGCAGTTCGCTTTCAAGTAGTGGTCGATCGCTATAAAGTAGATAACTGTAACTGCTCGATTTGTACAAAGAAAGGTTTTTTACATTTAATTGTTTCTTCAGAGCAGTTTACCTTGCTGCAGGGAGCAGATGTGCTAACGACATATAAGTTTAATACTGGTGTCGCGCAGCATATGTTTTGTGGTATTTGTGGAATTCACTCTTTCTATCGTCCGCGTTCTCACCCCGATGGCATTGATGTCAACGTCCGCTGTCTCGACGGCGATGTCATGTCTGACTTTGAAATCGTGCCTTTTGATGGTGCGAATTGGGAAGATAATATCCACAAGCTGCGCTCAGATTCAAAGTGACGAGTGGCTACTAAATAGTTATGAATTTTAAGTTTTCAGTTCTCAGTTAAAAACCATTTTTCACTTAAAACTCAAAACTTAAAACTATTTTTAGCTCCCCTTGTCCCCGCGCTCTCTAAATACAGACCTCTATACTATAAAGAGAGGCAATTTCGATTGAGGCAAGAGCATGGCTCCTAATCCCGCCATCATGCAAGCTGTGGAACAGCTAGGCTACCGCGTCACTGTGGGGGATGTTGCTACCCAAGCAGGTTTAAACGTTAATCTGGCTCAACAAGGATTATTAACGCTTGCTGCCGATGCGCGCGGACACTTACAGGTGGCAGAATCAGGCGAAATTGTTTATTTGTTCCCCAAAAACTTCCGGACGACTCTACGTAACAAGTTCTGGCGGTTACGCTTGCGAGAATGGTGGCAAAAAGTTTGGAAAGTTTTGTTTTATCTGATCCGCATTTCTTTTGGAGTTATTTTACTAGTTTCGATCGCGCTAATAGCGATTAGCATCTTTATCATCCTGACTTCCATGAACAGAGATGGTGACAGTAGAGGCGATGGCCCCAGTGAGGGTGGTGGCATGATATATATGCCAACCTTTTGGATTGGACCCGATTGGTTCTGGTTTTTCTATCCAGACTATGACACCAGATATCAGCAAAGGCGGCGGGATGCAAGGCAGTTGAACTTCTTTGAAGCCGTTTTCTCGTTTCTGTTTGGCGATGGCAATCCTAATGCCAATTTAGAAGACAGACGCTTTTCAATCATTGCGGCTGTAATTCGGAATAATCGCGGCGCAGTGGTAGCTGAACAAATCGCTCCCTATTTGGATGATATTGGCGAGGGATATGCTAGGGAGTATGAAGACTATATGTTACCAGTGCTAACTCGGTTCAACGGTCAACCAGTGGTAAGCCCCGAAGGACAGATAGTATATCACTTCCCCGAACTACAAGTTACAGCATCTAAACGGCATCCTACAGCAGTGCCAGACTACTTGGAGGAGTTAAAGTCTCGTTTCAGTCTGGCTAGTTCTGGGCAAATCATGCTCAGTGTAGGCTTAGGTGCGATTAATTTTATCGGCCTTTTGGTGCTGGGAAGATTATTGGCAGATGGTACTGTTGGGATAGGCGGGATTGTCGCCTTTGTACAAGGAATTTATTGGTTGTTACTTGGCTACGGTACGGCTTTTTTGGTATTACCGTTAGTGCGTTATTTCTGGAATGGGTGGCGTAATGATAAGATTGGCGATCGCAACCAAAAACGCGGGGCACGAGCAAGACAGTTGGCAAGTGCAGATCCATCTCTACAACAAAAAATCGCTTATGCGCGTCAATTTGCCATAGAAACAGTTGTTACACAGGACGATCTAGCTTACACTACCGAAACCGATTTGTTAGAACAAGAAGCAGAACGCTCTGCCCAAATTGATGCCGAATGGCAACGCCGCTTGTCCGGTTCTTCTTAAGTGCTATCCTCAATAAGAGCGTCTAAAGCTGTACGATTTTTGACCTACAGTTTATCCTAGGCGACTTCATCTGTCCTAGGAATTGTTTAATGCGATCGCGCCTCAAGGTAGGATAATTATGATTTCTAAGTTTTAACTTTTTTCTACAATTATCAGATCTTAGCTATGTCATATACGGAGACTACAGAATCTTCTATTGGATTTCAACGCTATTGGCTGATTCTGAAGCGTCATTGGCTACCTGCTGCGGCTGTCTTCGGTTCTGTTTTTGCACTTACAGTTATAAGTTTGTTATTTCAAAAGTCCGTCTATGAAGCACAAGGCAAGCTCTTGTTTAAGAAGACAAGCCCTACTCCTTCATTAACAGGAGTAGGCAAAGAAATAGCAGAACTGAGTACTCTACAAGACCAAAACAATCCTGTAGATACAGAAGCAGAAGTTATTAGATCGGGGCCAATTATACAAAAAGCTATTAATAGGTTAGAACTAAAAGATAAAACTGGAAAACCCCTAAAAACCGAGCAATTCCTTAAAAAACTTGAAGTTAAGGACATCAAAAAAACTGATGTGCTAGAGGTTTCTTATCAGGATACAGATCCTGAAAAAGCTGCGGCGGCTGTCAATACTGTAATGGCTACATATCTGGAAAACAACTTACTTTCCAATAGAACCGAAGCTGTAGCCGCTCGTGAGTTCGTTCAAAAACAGTTACCACAGGCTGAAGCTAGTTTACGCCAAGCTGAATTGGCGCTACGTCAGTTCAAAGAAAACAATAAAGTCGTTGCTCTAGACGAAGAAGCAAAGTCAGCAGTAGGTACGCTCGCAGACTTGCAAAAACAAATGACTGCAACTGAAACTGGACTTGCAGATGCTAAAGCACAGTCTGAATTACTCAAAAAACAGTTGGGAAGAAATTTACCAAGTGCAAGGGCTGTGACATCCGTTAGTCAATTTCCCGCAGTACAGGATGTAGTCAAAGAAATTCAACAGATAGATTCTCAGTTAGCTGTTGAACGAAGCCGCTTCCGTGAAGACTTTCCTACGGTAGTTGGATTAAAGCGTAAGAAAGCGAGTTTGGAGCAATTACTGCAACAGCGATTAAAACAAATTTTAGGCAACCAAAAACAAATTGCCCCTGCTAATTTGCAAAATAGCGGCTTCGATCAAAAACTGACTGAAGATTTTGTTAGAGCGGAAGCAAGACGCTTGGGTTTGTCGAGTCAAAGAGCTGCTTTATCCGAGGTGCAAACCGCTTATAAGCAAAGACTAAATACCTTGCCCAAGCTAGAGCAAAAACAGCGGCAACTAGAACGTCAACTGCAAGCATCTCAGTCCACCTATTTACTTTTGCAGCAAAAGTTACAAGAAATTCGGATAGCAGAAAATCAAAATGTAGGTAACGCTCGTGTAATTGCAGCTGCTATAGTTCCTGACGAGCCTGTTGCTCCTCGTAAAGCATTATACCTAGTGACAGGCGTTTTGCTCGGAGGTATCCTTGCTGCGGCGACTGCGTTGGTGTTGGAAACCACTGATAAATCTATTAAAACCGTTGACGATGCCAGGAAAGTTTTTGGCTTCACCTTGTTAGGAGCCATTCCAGCGTTGAAAAAATCTGATAAAGTTTCCCTACGCCGTGGAGATTTGGAGCGGTCTACTCCAGAGATTATTGTGAGAGATTCCCCTCGCTCCCCCTTCAGCCAAGCATATCGGATGCTACAAGCAAACCTAAAGTTTCTAAATTCCGATTTAGAGATAAAGAAGATTGTAGTTACTAGTTCCGTTCCCAAAGAAGGTAAATCAACTGTGTCTGCTAATTTAGCTGTAGCTATGGCTCAGATGGGGCGGAAGGTCTTACTAGTAGATGCAGATATGCATCGTCCCTTGCAGCAGGAAATTTGGGAACTGCCCAACCACTTGGGCTTAAGTAACATTCTTGTTGGTCAAACTGAACCTAGAACGGCGATCAAAAAGATAACAGCTAATCTTCATGTCCTTACTTCAGGCGTAATTCCTCCTAACCCAATGGCGCTGCTTGACTCCCAGCGGATGGCTTCACTAGTTGAAGTTTTTTCAGCTAATTACGACTATGTAATTATTGACGCGCCTGCTGTGAATGTTGCAGCTGATGCTGCCATTTTGGGTAAAATGACTGATGGGATTTTGTTGGTAGTTCGCCCTAGTGTAGTTGATACTGCAAGTGCTACCCGTGCTAAAGAATTTTTAGAGCAGTCAGGACAGCATATTCTCGGTCAAGTAATTAATGGATTTGTTTTGGATCGCGAACCATACAGCTATTACCATTTCTCCAGTAAGTACGACGCTCAAGAAGATATAAAGACAAGTGAGAGTTCTTTCTTGACAACTGGGAAAAATATCTCAAACAGAAAAAGCTAAAAATTAGCAGTAGTTTCAGCTAGTTTTTACTGCACTGAAGTGAATTCTGGTAATTGCCAGGATCACTTGCTCCAAATCTTCATTCGTAAGATTAGAGCCAGAGGGTAGGCAAAGACCATACTTAAATAAATCTTCAGATACTGCACCACCGATTGATTCACAATCTGCAAATACAGGCTGTAGGTGCAGTGGTTTCCAGACTGGACGAGCTTCAATTTGTTGTTCGGCAAGGCTTGAGCGAACTTGTTCTCTGTTCGCACCAAATTCAGCAGGGTTGATGGTAATGCACGATAACCAACGAGTAGCGCGCCCAAAAGCTGCTTCTGGCATAAATTCGATTCCTGGCAATTTTCCCAATGTTTGTTGGTAAACTTCAAAATTACGCCGTCTGGCTTGCACTCGCTGCTCCAAAACCCGCAGTTGACCGCGACCAATTCCCGCTAAAACGTTGCTGAGGCGATAATTATAACCAATTTCTGAGTGTTGGTAATGAGGCGCAGGATCTCGTGCTTGTGTTGCTAGGAAACGAGCTTTGCTGACTAAATCTGGATCGTCTGAAACTAACATTCCACCACCAGAAGTAGTGATGATTTTATTGCCATTGAAAGAGAAAATGCTCGCTTTACCAAAGCTACCAGGCGATCGCTCTTTATATGTGGCTCCCAAAGATTCAGCAGCGTCTTCAACTAATGGCACTTCAAAAGCGTTACAAACTTCTAAAATTGGATCGATATCGGCGCTTTGACCGTATAAATGTACTAGCACGACGGCTTTAGGCAACTTGCCAATTTTAGCGCGATGCTCTAAGGCTTCTCGCAACAAGTCGGGGTTCATATTCCATGAGGTGCGATCGCTATCAATAAAGACAGGTTTTGCCCCTAAATAAGTAATTGGGCTAGCAGTAGCAATAAAGGTGAGAGTTGAGCAAAAAACTTCGTCTCCTGCTTCAACACCAATGAGTCTCAAGGCTAAATGTAAAGCTGCTGTACCAGAACTGACAGCAGCAGCATGGCGAACACCAATTACTTGACAAAATTCTTGCTCGAAAGCATCTACATGAGGACCAACGGGGGCTATCCAGTTAGTTTCAAAAGCTTCTTTGACGAATTCTAACTCTTGCTCTCCCATGTGAGGAGTTGAGAGGAGGATTGGTTTAATCATTATCACTACAGTTGATTTAGCATTTCTAGTGAAGTTTTGATAATTTCCTGTCTTATAACGCTTGTAGAATCTGAATCATGTCCACCTAGCATCAAGGATTCATAAAATTTCCTGATATATCGCCATTATTCTTTCCAGCATACTTTGCTGCGTAAACTTATTTCTTGCAGTTAGCAAGGCAACTTCTGCCATTTTTGTCCTTAGTCCATTGTCACCTAACAGTTGATGCAAACGTGCTGCTAAGGCTTCATGATCGTCAAACGGTACAATAAAGCCATTCACAGCGTCTTCAATTTGGTCGTATGCACCCGCAGCAGGTGTTCGAATAGGCAAGACCCCACACAGCATAGATTCAGCTATTACTAGACCAAAGCCTTCTTTCCGGCTGGGTAATATTGACACATCGGATGCCCATAAAACCAACCGACTGTCTACATAGCCAATTTGGCGAACTAAATCAGCCACACCCAGTTCCGAAGCTAGTTGAGCTAATGCTTGCGCTTTGCTCCCCTCTCCTGCAAAGAGGGCGATGACATCGCATCCTTTTGCACGCAGCAACGCCAGCGCTTTAATTAGAACATCATGTCCTTTTACAGGTTCGAGCCGTCCTAAAAGAGAAACCACCTTATCTTCTGGATTAAGATTTAACTGCTGGCGTGCTTTAAAGGATTCCTCCACTGTGGGTGGACGAAAGTAAGACTCATCTACTCCGTTGTATACAATTTCAATTCTAGAAGGCGGTACTCGAAAATTCTTAATTAGATAGTTGCGAGTTTCGGAACTAATAGCTATAGTCTTATTTCCCCAAAAAGAACCTATTTTGTGTAAAAAGTTAGAAGGAATTCCTTCAAGGTGTAGTGTGGTCACAAAAGGTATGTGATGCAGTAACTGCGCTAAACGTACATAAGGGCTAGTAGCGCGCCAATGCACATGAATCAAGTCTGGTTGGAATTGTCGCAAAACAGAATCTATTTCAAAACACGCCTTCAACCCAGATATGAGATTTTCAAAAATAAGAGAAGAACCGGGAAAATGAATATAGAAGTGCGGGATTCGATTTGACTCAAACCATTGTGGCCCATACAAGTGTTCTCCTACTTGCCCCCCACTTGCTATAGCTACGTCCCACCCTAGAGATCTAAGCCCTTTTGCCAAAGTAAACATATGCGTAGTAACGCCCCCCGAATCCAAAATTCGGGCTACCAGTAAAACGCGCTTCTTCATCAACGCTAATGCTCCATTTCCAAATTTTCAAATCGCAAGAGCAATTTTGCTATTATCCCGGCTTTTTTAAATTTTTTCCTTTTCTCTTACTTTACCTTTGGGTATTCTTGATATTCTTTGTTGATAGTGTAGAGAGAACTATCATTAGCAGTTCGTTAAGCGTTAATAAGAGGAGCGATTAGCATTCATTTACAAAATAATATGTTTTAATTCTAGTAATGACTTAATTTTGAAATTTGCCTCATGGCTCTTTTCGGGTAAAATTTTGGCATATTCCCCACCTTCTCGGCATATCTGGACGGTCATCCAACCCAATTTATTTGCCGTGATAAAATCTTTCTGAGGATTGTCAGCAACATATACACACCCTTTTCCTTTACAGCTTAGTAACTGCATAATTTGATTGTATGGTACTGGGCTGGGTTTCCAACTATCTCGACCGTATAAATCAGAATAAACAATTGCATCAAAGCTTGGCTCAATTTCTAAAGCCTTAATCTTATTTTGTTGAGTGACCAAATAACCATCTGTAATAATTCCCATTTGATACAAATTCTTGAAATAGTTAATAGCCCATTTAGCATCCTGATGAAGAGATATTTTAGGTGAATGCTGCCTATATATATGCAAGAGTTCTTGAATTAAGCTTAGTTCATACTCAAATCTCAGTTTTTCTAAAGTTAAATTAAAAACATTGTTGCGTTTTCCCTCCATGAAAAAATGCCATGCAACATCAAAAAAACCAGATAAACAATATTTTGTTTCTAGCCAGTTGCTAACAGATTGAAACCCACTTAGTACAAATTCATGTTCGGGAAAGAGAGTATCGTCTAAATCAAATACGAGTACTTCGATCATGCAATCTTATCCTTAGTCACGAAGATTGCATCGTCATAGCGAAGCATCGCAAGACCATCTTGCCAATCATCAATGCTTGTATCAGGCTCTTTCCCCAACGTCATTTCTATAATCCAACGCGGAAAATCAGCACCTGCTTGGAAAGATAAAGGAAATCCGCCTCCAAATCTAGGGTTTATTTCGATAAACTTAATTTCTTCGCTAGGGGTGAGAAAACACTGGACGGTAATGCAACCTCTAGCACCTGGTAGTAGCTCAACTACCTTTTTTCCGGCTGCTATAAGTGCTGGATTTTTGACTGTTATTCCCTTACTAATCTCTCCCGCCCGTGTTTCCATCCGCAACCTTGGTACGACGCAACGCACCTGTCCTTGAAAATCAACCAAAATATCTAGGGTATACTCTTCTCCAACCACTAATTCTTGAACAATTGCATTAGGTACATAGTGATTGAAAAATTCGAGTTCCGTAGCATTCGTGATTCTGGTGACACCAATGCTTGAACTACCATTAGTTGGTTTAAGTAGGAAAGGATATTTAGCTTCAGAATCAGCAAGAATCTCTTCTGGCTGTAAAATCTCAGGAGTGGAAATACCTACGGTTTTAAAGAAATTGTATGTATTTCTTTTATCAAAACAGATTTTATTGGTTTCATAGGATGAAACCATGACAGTCACATCTAAGGCTTCAAAATCTTGCTTATGGAGCGAAATTATGTTTAACTCAGTATCAATTAATGGAACTAGTAGTTTAATTTGATACTTTTCGCAGATATCTTTTATTATAGATATATACCTATAATCTGTTACTTTCGGTACAAGCTCGTGGGCATCAGCAATAAAAGAAGCAGGAGCATTTTTTTTTAAGTCTGTTGTGACAATACGACCAGAGATGCCAAGACGAGCGAGAGATTCTTTAAAATTCTGTATAAGGGCAACTCTTCTGCCTGCACTTGTAAAAAGAATGTTTAGCTCACTCATATCTATGTTACGTGGAGCAATTCAGGTTTTTTGACACGACCAGTTTACCTGAATTATTTAATTTTTTAACATTTGATAAATTTTATACCGATTTAGTGGTGAAAGTATGAGCTAAGCTAAAGGTTTTAGTAGTCAATAGCAGCTTTACATTTAAGAACTATATTACCAGGAATTGAGTGAAGTGATAGTGGCAATAGAGGTGAGAATGAAGTAAAATAAATTACTCTCTGGTTCTTAATTGTTGCTCGAAGAAGCTGAAAGTTGAATTTGTTTAGCGATCGCAACTTTGAGTAATCCAGCTTATTTTGTACATACAAAGTAGATTCCTCCTTTAATTGGCTGATTTGCAAATGAATCTAGCTTAGAATATAGGCTACCTTGACTAATTTGATAACCGGAACCAAAAGCAACTACTTCAAATTCCACTTGTTTCAGAAGTGTGTAAGCTTCTTGCATTTTGTACCAATAAACATACGGTGCGCGATCAAGTAATGAAAAAAAGTTAAGCTTACCGCCCAGCTTAAGCCAAGGGAGATACTGCATGGAGCGGTTTGTTCTAAGTAACTTTCTGAACACAAGTAGATATGCTAAGTAGGGCATATATAATGGTTCTCTTACTCTAGATTCAAAGCTTAAAAACGAAAATAGTGCTGTCCCCCCTTGCTTTAGAATACGATAAGCTTCCTTTAAAGCTTTTAATTTGTTGTCGGATCCATCTATCGAAGAAATAAGTTGCTGTAAATAGAGTATTTGGTCA
>DATNQH010000241.1:0-5903 GCA_036704105.1 Leptolyngbyaceae cyanobacterium
TATACTAAGAAAAAGTAACAACAGATTCAGTAGAATGCCATTGAACAGTAAAAAATCCCGAAAAATTTATTATAAATTAGACTGATTCAAGCGTGACGAGTAGCACAGCATGAAAGAAACCAGCGTAAGAGAGCATAAAAGACTGCTGTTGATTGAAGATGACCCTAACCAGATTGTGCTCGTCAGGGATTACCTAGAATTCCGAGGCTATGAAGTCATCATCGCTGAAAATGGGCGGGTAGCTCTAGAAGTATTAGAGCAGGAAACCCCAGATCTGATCATCTGTGACGTAATGATGCCAGAAATGGATGGTTACGAACTTGTTGGTAAATTGCAGCAAGATGAACGGTGGAAGGGGGTTCCAGTTATATTTCTTTCGGCTAAGGGAAATCTACTCGAACACAGGATTAAGGGCCTGCAGGTTGGTGGAACTAATTATCTAGGTAAGCCATTTGAGGCGGAAGAATTGGTGGCAATGGTGGAATCTGCCCTCAGAGACGTCGTAGTCCGCCGACAACACACTGGAGGTGGCAACGACAGTGAGTCAAAAATTCAAGTTCCCCACGATGTGCATCTGACGCAAACAGAATTGAAAGTCGTGCAATTTGTGGCAAGAGGTTTGGCTAACCGCGATATTGCTGAAGAACTCAATGTCAGTCAGCGCACGGTAGAAAGTCATGTTTCCAATATGCTAGGTAAAACAGGACTTCACAACCGCACCGAATTAGCACGTTGGGCAATTGAAAACCAGATGGCATGAAGAAGTGTGAAGCGTGTTAGCGCCCGGCGCTCCTCGCAGTGTGAAGGATGAAATTTCAGCTTTCATCGTTCATCCTTTATCCTAAGCGCTTTCATCCTTGCTGCCCGGCTTGCCTTTGAAGACGGATCGCCCGACTCATCAGCAGTCATTACTTAGTTGGGTGCGCTGCTTCGCTATCATGAACTAAAAACGGTACGGTAGTAGTGATGCGTGACCTTGACCACTATCACAAAGTACTTGGTCTAGAGCCTGGAGCTTCCCTAGAAGAAATCAACCAGGCCTACAAGGACTTGGCGTTTATCTGGCATCCTGATCGCGTTCCCAAAGACAATCACAGGCTCCAGCAAAAGGCGCAGGAAAAACTGAAGGAAATTAATCAGGCGCGGGAAAAGTTGCGCTCAACACAATCTCGTGCTTCAGAGCAAAAGACTACACAGCCACGTAGTCAAGATGGGACGGAGCGATCGCACTATTACTCTCAATCTCAATCCCAATCTCAACAATCTCGTTCGCAATCGCACTATTACTCAGACTCAAGCGATCGCTCTCAATCTCAACAATCTCGTTCACAATCGCACTATTACTCTCAATCTCAATCTCAATCCCAATCTCAACAATCTCGTTCGCAATCGCACTATTACTCAGACTCAAGCGATCAATCTCAATCTCAACAGTCCAGTCATCAAGCCAAAAAATCCTATGGCGATCTCAGTGGAGCCGACTTCAGTGGAGCTAGCTTGAGGGAAAAAGACTTGTCAGGCAGAAATCTCAGCAATGCTAACTTGAGCGGAGCCGATTTGAGCGATGCCTTTCTACATAAAGTTAATCTCCAAGGAGCAAATCTGTACCGAGCAAATCTACTCAGAGCTAACCTTTTGCAATCAAATCTGAGCGGAGCCAATTTGCAGGAAGCGAATTTAATTGGCGCTGACTTGAGTGGAGCCGATTTAAGCGGAGCCGATTTAAGCAAAGCAAAAGTTGGAACAAAAGATCGGATTATGGTTAAACTGACTGGAGCAAAATTAACTGGGGCAATTATGCCAGATGGCAAAATTCACGAGTAACAAGCGCCAAGAGGCAAGAAGTTGATTTTAGTCTTGCTTCCCAAAAGCGACCTTGCGCTCCCCCAGCTTGCCAAAATGATACGTATTTAACACAAAACAACGTTAGGCGGTCGCACTTAGTGTAATATCAGTCATTCCCCAAGCTTCAAAAAAGGCGCGGAACAATTCTTTACTAGCTCCAGTCAAATCTCCATCAGCATCAATAATTCCTCCTTGAATTAACTTGCCTCTGTCAGTACAGAAGCTTAAGCGTAGTTCACCACTTTCATCTTTTTCGACGATCAGTTTACCAGTAGCTAAAACTTGACCAGCACGACTAGAAATATTGCAACGCATTAAGTTTTGTGTCTCCTGTTAGCAGTTATTTGCAAGATTGAATTTAACTCTGTTGATATTATGAAGTTCATTGGCTCTAGTTCATCAGTTTTTTTATGGGTATGAACTTCCGTATTGGTTGTACTCTCTAGTCATACAAAGGCTGGGTTGGTGATTTTTATCCGCCTACAAGTCGTTCAACCGAGTTTTTACATCTATATAGTCAGCGCTTCACTACTGCCCTGGGAAATACTACTTTTTACGCTGTACCTGATGCTAATACTTTGGCGCGGTGGGTTGCACAAACTCCCCAGTGGTTACGTCAGGGTACGCGGCTCTATTTCTTTGTACATTGCCCGGTTGAGGAGCGATAACTAGGCTCACGCTGCGCTAACGCTTCATAACGCACGTTACTTTCAACAAATGTCACAACAGGGCGTATCTGTACCGCCTCTTCCTTGGTACAACATCCAGCAATTCCCCTAAGTAGGAAGGTTGAATTAAATATAAGATAAATATGGTTTTACTTAAGCTCAGCCGTCGAAGATGCCAGCCCCGATTCAGATTAAGCTCAACTCCGAAGAAGATCGCACCCTTAAAGAACTGCGCGTTGCCCTGCCGTTTGGGCAACGCACCCGAGATCGTGCCCAGATCCTGCGTTTGAACGCTCAAGGTTGGACAGTTCCAAGGATTGCGTCCATCTTCAACTGTCATGAGCATACGGTGCGGGCAACGATTCAACGCTGGCTGGAACTTGGACTGGGTGGACTTTGGGAAGCACCAGGTCGAGGGACAAAGCGCAAATGGCTTGAAGCTGATATGCAGTATTTAGAACAGTGCTTAGCGGCAAAACAGCAAACTTACAATAGCGCTCAACTAGCGGCTACGTTGGAGCAAGAACGGGAAGTGAGGTTAAGTGCAGACCGGATTCGCCGGATTCTGAAAAAAAGGGATTTCGATGGAAACGCACCCGCCAGAGTCAGCAATTGCTTTTGCCCAGTGCAAAAGCAATTGAAACAGGCAAACCTGGCAACATTAGAGTTAGCGGCTCAAGACGGCTACATTGACCTCAAGTATTTGGATGAATCCGGTTTTTGCTTGTCTTGTCCGGTGAGTTACAGCTATAGTCGTGGAGCGCGAACAGAAACACTTAGAGCAAGTCTCCAGGCGTGGGAAGCGCATCAGCATTTTAAAGCCGCCACTACCTTGGGGCAGACCGGTCGCTTGACCGTTATCGTTCAAGACAATGGTTCGCTGCACAAGCGTGATTTAGTCCGGCAACAGTGGCGATCGCTATCAAGCGCAAGGTCTGTTCATTTTCTTCTTAAGGAGGAAGTCTTTCAATAATTGTCAGACCGTATGCTCTTGCAAGTCGAGGTGCGCTCATGGGTTATCGGACGCCAGTGGCTATCCAATTATTTATGACGCAGTACTTACCTCCCTATTGTTGCCAAATGAATCCCATTGAAACTGAATGGCATCAACTCAAGCCAGACGAAATCGCAGGTCAAATGTTTGCTGATGAATATGATGCGCGCTATGGCTGTGATGCAAGGCATGGAAGCGCGAAGTGAACGGGCTAATTACTCATTAGAGCGTTTTAAGTTTAATTCCGCCTAGCTACTTAGTAGCTAGAACTAGTGCATTAGGGTAGGAATAGCGAACCAGTTATAATAGGGGAGGAGGAAGATAAATATGTATCACCTTCAAGACGCGCGAGCGCAGTTGAGTTACTCCTGATGCCTGGACCAAACCCTTCAATCGAAATAAATTTATCGGACAGACAGTACCAGTTATTGGAGCAGATTGCACGTAGCAAGACTAACCCCTACCGTTTAGTACAACGAGTACAATTAGTGCTATTTGCGGCTATGGGGATGAATAATACCGAGATTAGCGAACAGTTGCAGCTAAGCCGAAAGCAGGTGAGGCAGTGGCGCTGGCGGTGGAGTGAATCAACACAACGACTAAAAATAGCCGAGGAGCGAAGGTGTGGGTGAAGGAGAACTAAGGCATCAAACTTGTTGCTGCGTTGAGCGATGAACAGCGTCCAGGAGGAGCTGCGAAGTTTAGCCTAGTACGACAGTTGTAGATAATTCAGCGACTGATTTAGGCGGCGTTTGTAATGATAAAACGATGCAATTGCCTGATGTCGTCGTCGCCAATAAGACCAACCCTTGAATATAGGTAGGCGAGGGGAGCCATTGCCAAAGTAGTTGCCAGAACAGACGACGGACTTCAGGAACACTTAAGGGCAACAAAGACCAAGTTGGCGCTTGAACTGTTGCAGAGAGTTGTTGTGTTGGACGATAGTCTCCTGTTTTTTAAAAAACTCTCGCACACCAATCGCACGAGTAACAGTCAAAAAGGCGTGAGCTAACAATGTCAGGGTGATATGACGATACCACCCTGACCATGAGCGCACTTCGTCATGGTCAAGCCCTAGCTCACCCTTTGCCGTTTCAAAACTCGTTTCGATTGTCCAACGAGTGCCAGCAACGCTCACCATCTCCTCTAAAGTGGTGCCACATGGTGCAAAGGCAACATAGTAAGCCATATCTGTTTTATCCGTGAGAGAGCGTCTGACCAATAACCATCGTTCCGACTCAGGTGCATGAGGGCAGTTAAATCTAGCTCTAGCCCACTCGTATTCACGAGGTCGAATGGCACCTTCACCACAACTTAACCTTCGCCATGCAGCTTCTGGAATCGTCGCCACCAGTTCTTTGACTTTGTGCGGTTCAAAGTTAGTCCAAATTGGTTCCTGGGTGGACACTGCCATCACGTAAGGCGGCGTTGGCTGCTCTTCTAACCATAAGCGTAATCTCCGCTCACCACCCTAGACTTGATCTGCCGTTACCCAAGCGGTTGGCACATTGGCATTAAATGCGCGCTTTAACATCTTCTGCGCCAACTGAGGCTTCGTCGCAAATTCCACCTCATCTGGTACTCCGGCACAGCGACAGCGTCGGACACTTGTCCAACTTTTAGGTAGCTATAACTCTCGGTCGATGAAGGTGTACCCTTGTGGACTGGCATAGCCGAGGAACACGCCAAGAGCGACAGTTTTCAACTCTCCCTGCTGTACCGCTGTATTGCCGTTGTACGCCAACCGACTTTGTGCCTTTTTTGAGAAAACCAGTTTCGTCTATAACTAACACCGCTTGTGAGTGTCCCAAGTGCTCTATAGCGTAAGTTCTTAGCTCATATGGTACTGCATTGGCATCCGATTGCGCTCGACCCCAAAAATTTTGAATTCCATCGGGGGTCTGATTGCCTACTTGTTTTGCCAGCTGCCATCCGTTCTTGCGTTCAACTGGGCTAAGTAAACCAATCAGGTAATCTCTGGCTCGAATTCTTGCTTCACTACGGGCAAAGTGAGGACCAATCCGTTCAACTAGGGCATCGAATTCCTTCTCCCAATTGGTTACTGCCTCAACTTGACTTGAGATCGATGGCACATCTAATCACAATTGAAACATCATCGCAATGGCGAACGGCACTTCAGTTGTTTACTCTGCTCCTATTCTAGCAAATATCTACAACTGTAGTACTAGGCTGTGTTCGATCAGTGTTAACCGTTGCTGTAGCTCTAATCCAGATGCCACAAGGGGGGGACGTCGATCAGTGGTTAGGGCGCTACGCACTGCAAGGCAATAATCTCTGACAGTTTCAGCTACTGGCTCATTGCTTGAGGCAACACTACGTTCAATCGCGCGGACTCCTCGTAAGTGGATGACTAAAAATAATTACACAGCCTTCAA
>DATNQH010000242.1:0-8035 GCA_036704105.1 Leptolyngbyaceae cyanobacterium
CCAGCAGCGGGTGAGGGAGGGTCAGTCAGGAAAGCAGACTACATTGTTTGATTTGACTCCAACGCATTGTGACCCAGGTAAAATAAACCCGTTTAGCTTGCAACTGCAATCAATGGCGTTTTGGAGATTTTCGGCAAACAGCCCTGGTGAGTCCTGTATCTATTTTGTCATAGACAGTGCTGCCCCTTTGCTCCTGTATATCGGTGAAACGTGCCGTAGCAATAAGCGGTGGAAAGGAACCCACGACTGCAAGCCCTATATCGAAAAGTACCAGCAACTGCACTACCAGCATCAGCTATCATGTTCCGTCAACATGGCATTTTGGTGGGATACGCCGACGAATACTAAATCGAGGCAGCAGCTAGAAGCGGCGTTGATTCAGTTGTGGCGATCGCCATTTAATAAAGAAAACTGGCAGTGGTACGGTCAGCCTTTTGGTTAGCACGATTGCTTCGCTAAAGTCAAAATTTAGTCCAACGAATTCAATAAGTTCCCTCTTCATAGTATTGACAAAGGTATAAATTATCCAATTAACTCCCAATCAGTAGAAAAACTGATGTTTTGTCTATGGATAATGGTTGAATTGGAAAAATGACAAAAACAGGTATTTTGTTTAACTCAAATAGTTGGAAACGGCTAATTGAATTATACTAACGTTACCCAACATAGATTAGAATCAGTACTTGTCTAAGTTTGAAGAATAAGAATGGCAGAGACAGCGACAGAGCAACTAACAGGAAAATCTTTACTACAAAAGATAAAAAGTAGCAACTTACCTAAAAGAGAATTAGCTAAAGAGTGCGGTTACTATAGTGTAAGCAAGGATGGCGACGTTCGGGTTAACTTAGGAGATTTTTATGATGCCGTGCTGGCAGCGAAGGGTATTGCTCTAGAACCAAAATCAGAAAAAGAAGGCAGAGGAAGAGAAGCAACTTATCGGGTAACGGTACATCAAAACGGTCAAATTGTTATTGGCAATGCTTATACTGGATTGATGGGGCTGAAGCCGGGGGATGAATTTGAAATCAAGTTGGGTTATAAACATATTCACTTGATTCAATTAGATGATAATAAAAACGGAATCGCTGGGGAAAATGAGAAATAGTTAGCAATATTTTCTCGTTGCATGGAAGCTGACCAGAGAGAACAAAGTCAAAGATAGCTAGCCGACCAATAAAAAATCTGACTGGTAGTGTAATTCTAAGTAGATTATCTTGTCAGCTATTGCAATTGAAACTAACTCCTGGTTGCGATCGCGCATTCTATCTCCTGCTCGTACTTACAAGTTCTTCAGCTACAGCAACTCTCTACAAGAGCAGGAGTAGCCTGATAGCGATTAAAGCTAGACCTACTTAATGGTAACTTTAGTCGGATGTTAAATTATTGAGCTAGGCTTTACAATTAACCCGAAAACTGTTTAATTACAAGTTACTGATCGTCGTGCCATCCTCCCAGCCAACTAACTCCACCAGCGATTCTACTGTTGCCCAATTACTAGAAATTGATGCAAAACTTGCCGCATCAGAAATCCTTCTAAGAACTCAAATTGCATCGATTCAGCACAAGCGCATTAGTCTTAAAAACGTCATTGAACTGTTTGACCCCGAAAGTACTACTGAATCTGTAACTACACCATTTGCTGCAACACCAGCTGCCCTGACTAACGACAAACTCGGACTTTCAACCGGGGAGCCAGCAACACCAGAATTGGATATCTCCCAAACAATTGCAACTGATGCCGCAGCACCAGTAGCGACGGCCCATAGGAATCAGAAAGCACAAAAGACTCCTAAGAATCACAAAGCCCTCAAGACTCCATCAGTAGTCAGAAAAACTAAGAGTGCCGAGCCTGCACGGACACCAAAGAAAGCCAATAATACTGAGGGCTGGCAGCAATATGTAAGCCCAGAGTTTAGCAACATGGCTATATCTGAAGCTGTGACTCTTGTGCTACAAAGACAACCAGAGCAATTATTGGAGATTGCCACAGTTGTAGATGCCATTTTTCAGTCGCAGATGCCGCCACCAGTGCGCTCTAAAGTACGCAGTCAGGTAACAAACATTCTCTCAGAAGGGGCAAGGAAAAACAAGTGGTATCGTCCGCAGCCTGGTAGCTATAGTTGGTCGTCCCAATAGTAATAAAGAAGAACTGGAACAAAGTAGGGCGAGTGGATAACATCTATTGCGCGGTTGGCCAAAGTGGTTTAATGCTCATGCTCATTATTGTTGGCATTCTCCCGATTTGGAAGTTACTTAATTATTCAGTATTTTTTAACGGCGAAGGCATGATCGCAGGATGGAACCCCAGACCTCTACGGTTCATAATAGGGTTGACTTTTAGATTCGAGGCATTAGAGGCGTTCGCTTGCTGCCCTCAAGGCTCAAGCGATTGTAGCTCTGTATGAAAAGAGCATCAAAAGCCAACAGCGCAACCCCTATAGGCGCTGAAGAAAGCTCGATCTGCCGTAAGACTGTGGGTGGTAAGTGTATACCATTTCTTCTTAATCCTACAGCCAACTACACAAGCTGACCCCTCAAAAACTTCTACCCTAGGACTACCGCGAAATCCACCCCCAAGAATTAAAGAGTTTAAGCTTAGCGGCAGTTACTTTTAGTTGTACAGAAAAAATTTAGAGATAAATGTTTTCCGATATTAGTCCGAAAGCTGATATTTGATGAAATTATTAAACATTATTAAAATTGATGCTAAGAGCCAAGATTTTGATTGTTGAAAGTGGGAGTATTATTGCTCTTGATATCCAGAAGAGCCTACAAAGAGCTGGATATACTGTTCCGTCCGTCACTAATTCAGGACTCAAAGCAATAAATTTAGCAAAAGAGATTGCTCCTGATTTAGTGCTGATTGATCTTGAATTAAAAGGAGAAATAAATGGGGCTATGGCGGCAAAACAAATTTCAACTTGGTTAAATATTCCAGTCATCTATCTTACTACTGGTAAACCTGATGACTTGAGTGAGACATGGCAATATATATCCAAGCCTTTTAAAGAAGAAAAGTTATACACGGCGATTAAAATAGCTCTAGCAAAAAACGCTACATTTCTATAGTCCATTATCAACCTGGATGCTAACCAATACTTCTCGCTTAAGGCTAGAATCAGGTAAAGATGATAGTGTGGATTGAAATAGCGCTTGAGCCAATGTAGCTGAAAGAATTCTCGTTAATTTCGCCGATGATTGAGTCGACTGATGTGTTCAAGGCAATAGAAACTGCCATACCCCAAGAGGTGATTGATGTCAGGGTAAGCGCACCTCAAACGCTATTGGCATCTAGGTTTCGGGACTGCTATCTTGAACACGGTCAGGCAGCGATGCAGCCAACACCTTCAGCATGTAATCGTCGTTCATCGCCGTCTGTTTACTTTTTTGCTTGAGACTGCGTTTGCAAGTGGATTCGCAATTCAAGGCATTGAGGGCGAAGCGACGCAGGATGGCTAAGTTCTGGGGGGCATGTAAAGAGCGAACACGACAGGCATCTTCGCCAAAGGTGACATCGAGAACCCAGTGTTGGGAATTTTCGATGCCCCAATGCTGGCGAATGGCTGCCCCAATGCGCGGGTCAGCCGCAGGTAGACTGGAGAGATAAAACTGCATCTCGTGGGTGGTTTGATTCCATAAATGACGGCGGCGCTTGACCACGACAATCGTGCGCAATCCAACCCACTCATTGGCTTCATGCAACTGGGGGAAGCAGTCGATGGGAAGGCTCCAGACTTGGCGAATTTCAAGCCGATGATGAGCGGACTCCAGTTTATACTCGCTACTTTGGGGTAATTCATTGCCCTTTTGAGCCGTTTCAAACCACCCTTGCACTTGCGCCAAGAGAGTGGGATGATTCGCTTTCAAACTCAGAATATAGTCTGCTTTGGCGGCTTGAATCTGCGCTGCAATCGTCTTTTGGGTTCCCATCGCATCCAGCGTCACAATACAGCCGACCAGATCCAATAACTCTAGCAGGGCTGGAATCGCCGTAATTTCATTCGATTTGTCCTGCACCTTGGTTTGCGCTAACACCAACCGATGCTGACTAGCCCAAGCACTAACCAGATGCAACGCGCTTTGACGACGATTACGATCGTAAGAACCCTTCAGGGTTTTCCCATCAATCGCCACCACCTCTACCCCCAAATCGCTCACCAGCAGCTGCACCCAACGCTCAAAACAGGCTTCCAGTTGCTTCGGGTCAATTGCTTCAAACACCCGCCGAAACGTATCGGGGCTGGGAATGCCGTTGGGCAGTGCCAGAAAAGTGGACAGCCACGCCTGTTTGTTGGTGCCATACAATTCCATGTCCTCCCAGCCTCTGCCGCCTGCAATCACTGACAAGATCGCGATGACAACAATATCCGTCAGTTGATGCTGTTGTCCCCGCTCTACCCTTGGATCGTCGAGACTGGCAAAACACTCCTTCAGTCGCTCACCCAGGGTTGCCGTATCTACGGGCAGACGACGAGGAGGAGCAGGCGCAACCGAAGCGGCAAAACCATGAGACATCATCGGCACCATCACGATGGGAACCGTTCCATTCTCACCGAATTCATGCCTAACAAGGCGATGACGAGAGGTCGTAGAGAAACTAAAAGCTCACACACCCAATCTGTCTTAAAATCTGTATAGATGGCTACTTTTTAACGTGCGCTTACCCTGGTGATTGATGTGACTATTGGCACTACATAAGCTAAAGAAGAGCGCAAGCATAAGTTGCCATCTAGTCATCTAGAGAGCTTGATTCTAATCTATTTCAAGCTCTCTTTCTTATCCTCTTTTAATGTTTCGTGAATAATCTAGGTTAGCACTTTGTTAAATGCGAATCTGCGTCAGGATTCTCATCGCACGGCTTCTAAAAAGCGGTAGTCATGCATCCATTTTCCCCCTGGCTGGTCACTCAACACTGCAATTCGACCTGTGCTTAAAAATGCCAGCTTAAAAATTTCCCACTGCTCGTCTGTGATCTCACCCTGCTGCGAGCTGACACCTCCCTCCTCCCAGATGACGTTCACTTGTCTACCCCCGGCAATCTCAAAGTTTCCCATGCGTGTAATCCGACCTAGGTGCCACTCAAACTCGGTTCCGGCTTGCTTTGCTTGAGCCTCCTCAAGTGGTTGGGTACCAGAGTGGTAAGTTTGCTGCTCTTTATTTGCTGATGATTTCTGCTTTGCCATAACATTGTTGCCTTACTTCTTTTCTATGAATTACTTTCGTTGATTTTGCCAACTGTTGTTTTATCTGTGGTTCGGCTGAAACAACCGCCAGCGCCTGGCAGTATGAGTGTTCGACTTACCTGTCACCATAGACTATTGCCACAGTCGTTCTTGCTATCGCGCGAATATCCTCAGCGCTGCCACCAAAATTGATTTTTGTCTTAAAGCTTAGTAGCGTTTAGAGTATTCACTTCTGCTGTTTCCTCCTCTGTCTTCGCGAGGCTTAGCTTTATTCACCTTCAGAGCGCGACCCATCCACTGGGCACCGTCAAGTGCCCCTATAGCTGCATCTTCTTCTGCCTGTGTACCCATTCCTACAAAACCAAAACCGCGCGGACGACCTGTTTCACGGTCAGTAGGCAGCTGCACCTGTTTTACAGAACCGTATTCTGCAAATATGCTGCTAAGGTCTTCTTGTCCTACCTCATAAGAAAGGTTGCCTACATAAAGTGACATTGATTGTTTCCCAAATCAGAAAAGTGTAGAGATATAGATTTTGGAAAACTGCTTGTCAATACCAAAAGAAAGAATCTTATCAATATTAGAAACAAACCTTGCGACCTAATTTATTCTCATTAACTACATTAGCACAGTATTTGGTTTGAGGGCAGAGGAGCTTAACCCAGAGGTATTGATTAGCGAAGCCGCATAGCGAATGTTCTTTGACTGGCTGGAATATTACGGTCAAATATTTGGCAAGATAGTCGTTCCAGTACCAATACGGTTCAGTTAGTGATGGAGGACGAATTTTGAACTGCCAGAAACCTTATTCCTCCTAGGTCTTCGTGTTCTTATTGAAAACAGTCACGGGCTGTTTTCCTTAACTGAACCGTATTGGTTCCAGTACCTCCACAGTGGAGTAGTACTGAATGCAGTTCTTGCGGTCAAATTGTCAAGAAAAGCCTTAGCACTAGGACTAATATTTGTAGTTGTGGTGCAAGCCTTTGTCGTGATGAAGCAGCGAAAGTACTTTTGGCGCGTGGTTGAAAAATCGCATTGAGTACGTGCTTGTCATAGCGGAATTAACGCCAAGGACAGACCAACCCCTGTTAATTGAGTGAAAATTGAATTGATAAGTTGACTGATTGGATTGGGAACAAGAGCGCCGTCATCTTTGATGCGGTACTGGGAGGATGTTAGTAAATTGCCGTTCGTTCAATCCGCGCGATAACGGTGCAGACAATCAAGATAACCACATCAGCAATCTAGAGCAAATTCGCAGCGCTGCTTTTGATGCTAGCCCAGCCGCCCAAGTGGTAGTCGATGTCAATGGTTTGCTGATATTAGCCAACGAACGCTGCTGCACACAGTTTAACCTTAGTAGCAGAGATATAGGTCGTCCACTGCAAGAAGTGGAACTCTCCTATCGACCTTTAGAACTACGTTCCCGCATCGAGCAAGTTTACCAGGAGCGCCGCAACGCTATCCAGAACGAAGTAGAGTGGACAAGCCCCAGTGGCGAATCTCTATATTTTGATATCAAAATTGCACCGCTATTTGGCTTAAGTAGCAAGCTACTAGGTGTAAGTATTAGCTTTACCGATGCTACTCGTGAGATAAAATTGCCAGAGGAACTCGAACATTCCAATCAAGAATTGGAATTTGTTTCTCAAGAATTGCGATTAACTAATGAAGAATTGGAAACGAGCAACGAGGAACTACAATTAACTAATGAAGAACTAGAAACTATGAATGAAGAGCTGCAATCTTCTAACGAAGAATTGCAGACGATCAACAAAGAAATGCGCCTTAGTGGTGAAGAGCTTTATAAAGTTAATTTCTTTCTCGAATCAATCCTTGGCAGTCTATGTGGCGCAGTTGTAGTTGTCAACCCTTCGTTGCAGATTCTAGTTTGGAACAGCAAAGCAGAAGACCTTTGGGGATTGCGGGCAACAGAAGTACTGGGGCAGCACTTTTTCAATCTTGATATTGGTCTGCCAGTAGAGAATTTGCGACAGCCGCTCCGCACTTGTATAACCGAAGAACCTCAAGTTATAGAAGTGACACTGCAAGCAACAAATTGCCGGGGGAAGTCAATTCTATGTAAAGTCACCTGCACATCTTTGATCGGTAGGAGAAATTCAATTCAAGGCGCGATCGTGTTGATGGAACAAGTGGCAGAGGGCTGAATAGGGCTGAATAACGAAACAAACTTCACTACTCGCTAATTTAGGAGGAGGGCAAAGAGGGAATATATCCTTGAGAAGTGGCACTTTAAGTTGTTGTTATCAGCCTTATAGTAGATTAAAACTAAGTTATGTGATGGCAATTTAGATAGTTGAGACAGGGTGTAATTTCGCTCGACATCGCCATTATCCGTGAAAGTTGGGATAAATTAAATATTTTTAGTTGACTGTAGGTTATTTTTTTAACATTTTTTGATTTAACTCGATTTTAACTATCTCACTCAAATTAAAAAAAAACTAATGAATCCAGCCAAAGCAAGAAGTGAAGATATTTTTGAACGCAAAATGGGTGAGTTTGTCCAGAAAGTAAATACTGTGCAACAAAACGCACAGGTTTTGCAACACAATGCGATTGAAAAGTCGTCAAAGCTACAAAATCAAACGATGTTAGCAGCTTTGGAGGAACTAAAAGTCGCTCTGGAAGAACTGCACGTCGCAAGCGAAGAGATGAAGCAACAAAATGAAGAACTGAAGATAGCTCGCACAATAGCAGAAATAGAACGCCAGCGCTACCATGAGTTGTTTGAACTTGCTCCCGATGGCTACATAGTAACCGATGATGCGGGAATCATCCGAGAAGCAAATCGAGCGGCGGCTAATCTACTCAATTTATCGCCAAAGTTTTTA
>DATNQH010000243.1:0-6127 GCA_036704105.1 Leptolyngbyaceae cyanobacterium
CTTCCGTTTAGGCATAAGAGTTTTAAGTAAATCAGTATTTTAATTATATTCTAACATCTGTACCAATACAAGTCTTGATATTTATCTGATCAAATTGTATAATAATAAATAAAGGAAAGCGCCCCGAACTTGCAATTTGACGCGCTTTCCTAGATACAAACTCCACAGGAGCCTACTCAACAAATATGGAGCTTACTCAACAGATATGGAGTTATGGAGTTTACTCAACTATGGAGTTTACTAAATGAATTCTAACCTCTTAAACGAAAGTACGTCAGCAAAGCTTAGCGAAGTTATCGCTCAAAACACTCCAGAACCACAAATAGCCCCACCAGTAGATCCAGTTGCAGCCAAAATTAGACAGCGCAACCGTTGGCGTATCAAAGAAGCCTTGGAAGACGGAGAAGAGTTATGGCGGCAGAAACAGCAAATGGGGGCGAAGAAATTTAAGCAGTGGGTAGAAAAGGAAGAGTTCAACTACACAGCTATATCGAAGTTTATTAAGTTATATGAAATATTTGCCAGTTTTCCGCTAGAGCGAATCGAGTGGATTGATTTGAACACATTGTTTTCTCTGTGTCAACCGAGATACCGAGAGTTATTAGAAAAACTGCGTTCGCTGCCTAAATGGACGGAAGCAAAAATTCAGTCACTGATGAAGCAGGTGCGATCGCAAAAAAAGGCGGAAAAACCCCAACCGCAGACAGAAGAAGTTGGTACGGGCTGGAGGAGACTTGCGAGCGGTGGTAGGGCTTTGCAACTGCCTCTGTTGCATGAAGATTGGTTGAGTGCATTGATTGAGAAAGTGCGCTGCTTAAAAAACATAACTCTGACGCAACTTATTAAAGAAATGGCCTTGTTTTTCGTTGAAAGCGGACAGGTTTCTGGGATATCGTGGCGAAATTTTAAAGATTGTCGAGTGGCTATTTGATTTATGAAAGTAGGTGCGATCGCCCATTCTTTTGTAACTGGTTGTTATTGCCTGTAAAATTTTTAGTAAGCGCCTGTTTGGTTGGCTAATGATAGCTGCCACCAGGGAAAAGCAAAGTGGAGAAAATTCTCAACCTGCATATTGGAAAACTACTTGAAAGAGTTTATTTAGCAACGTCTGATGAACTTCCTATCTTTAATTGCACAAAGAAGGACGATTGCTGGAACTTTGGAAATTGCGCGTGATATAGCACGCAAATTATTAGAAGCACGTTCTGAGCATAACGAACTTGCTCCCTAGCAACCAATAGCCGAGCAATTTGAATATCCTTTAGTTGTAAGTCAGTACTTAACTAATGGGTAGGTTAGCAGGATTTAGTTACCAACAGATTGTCACAATAATCAAATCCTTTGGCTTGATTTTTTATCGTCAATCCGCAGGAAGTCATGAAATTTGGTTTAATCCTGAAACGAATTGTTACAGGACTATTCCAAACCATACTGGCGATCTGTGAGAGGAAACATTATGTGCGATCTTAAAGCAAGCTAGCATTAAAGAAAGAAGAATTCCTTAACCGTTACCATTAATTGGGTGCGCTGCCGAAGGCGGTCTCCCTCGGAACCATCACACTTTTTTCGTAAAGTAATACTATTACTATTAATGCACCAACAAGTTTCTTATAACGAGCTATGTTTGCATTTAATACAGATGTAATTTAAATAAAATTACTGTTTTCAAAGTTTTTTGACGATAAATTAAATATAATTAATTTTAAACAGATTGTTGTATTTCCGAGATATAGCTACTATGTGGAAGACATTACACTTAGTAGGTTGGGCATTTTAACATTAAATCATAACAATAATAATTACAATTATAGCAATTTACATAGTACGAAGATTACTAATTGTAATAGATTCTTTAATTGAGAAAAGGATTGAATTCACAGTTAGCATTTCGTTGAAACTCGGTTAATTTATTTGGAGTTTCGTTTGGCAATTTACAAAAAAGTTATTGAAATTTGGTGAGAAAGTGCCAAATAGTTAGAAAAATAAAAAGCTGCACGCACAAACCGCAGCAAGACGAACTATTGCACTAAGGCGTAAGAGTGATCGCTCTCCTCTTCCTCCTCCTTGGCACTCTTTGCATCTAAACGTTAGGCGCTAAACGCTAAACGCTAAACGCTTCGCTACACTTCGTGAACGCTACACTTCGTGAACGCTACACGCACGTGTAGCGGTTCGTAAAAAAACAGCCGCTCCTACCAGGAAGCAGCTGTTCCAATCAGGTGGGCATTGCCCACCCCGGATGATTAATAATCGAAGTCTCCGCCACCCATGCCAGCGCCAGCACCAGCAGGAGCGCTATCCTTCGGCTCAGGCTTGTCAACCACAATGCACTCGGTTGTCAACACCATACCAGCGATCGAAGCAGCGTTTTGCGTAGCTGAACGAGTCACCTTGGCAGGATCGACAATACCAGCGGCAAACATATCGACAAACTCATTTGTCGCAGCGTTGAAACCAACGTTGAATTCCTTCTCTTTCACCCGCTCAGCAATCACAGCACCGTTTTGACCGGCATTTTCAGCGATCCGCTTCAGGGGAGCAGCCAGAGCGCGAGAAACAATCATCGCACCGATCAACTCTTCATTCTTAAGGTTGCCGTTTGCCCACTCTTCTAGTTGTGGAGCTAGGTGAGCTAGAGTTGTACCACCACCAGGAACGATACCTTCTTCCACAGCTGCTTTGGTAGCGTTGATCGCATCTTCCAGGCGCAGCTTGCGATCTTTCATTTCTGTCTCAGTGGCAGCGCCCACCTTAACAACAGCCACACCACCAGCCAGCTTAGCTAGACGCTCTTGCAGCTTCTCCTTGTCGTAGGAAGACTCGGTTTCTTCCATTTGACGGCGAATCTGATCGCAACGAGACTTCACAGCCTCTTCGTTACCTTCAGCCACAATTGTGGTGTTGTCTTTGGTGATAGTGATCCGACGGGCTTTACCCAGCATATCCAGCTTAGTGCTTTCCAGCTTCAGACCAGCATCCTCGGTGATTACTTGACCGCCAGTGAGTACGGCAATGTCTTCTAGCATGGATTTGCGGCGATCGCCAAAGCCAGGAGCTTTGACAGCAGCCACATTCAGGACACCCCGCAGGCGGTTAACCACTAGGGTTGCCAAAGCTTCTTTCTCGATATCTTCAGCCAGGATCAACAGGGGACGACCAGCACGAGCTACTTGCTCCAGGACGGGAACTAAGTCCTGTACCAAGGTGATTTTCTTATCGGTTAGCAGGATGAAAGGTTCCTCCAGAATTGCTTCCATCCGCTCTGGATCGGTAGCAAAGTAAGGAGAGATGTAGCCCTTATCAAAGCGCATCCCTTCGGTGATTTCCAATTCGGTCGTCATAGACTTCCCTTCTTCCAAGGAAATCACGCCTTCTTTACCCACCTTTTCCATTGCTTCGGCGATCATCCGACCGACTTCTTCGTCGTTACCGGATGAAATAGTACCAACTTGAGCAATGGCTTTGGAATCTTCTACCGGACGAGCGTGTTCGGCAATTTTATCGACTAAGAAGTGAGTAGCTTTGTCAATACCACGCTTGAGGGAGATCGCATTCGCACCCGCAGCGACGTTGCGCAAACCCTCTTTCACCATTGCGTGAGCCAGGACAGTTGCAGTGGTGGTGCCGTCTCCAGCAGCATCATTGGTTTTAGAAGCAGCTTGACGAATTAGGGACACGCCAGTATTCTCAACGTGGTCTTCTAATTCAATTTCTTTAGCTATGGTTACACCATCATTGACGATTTGTGGTGCGCCAAATTTCTTCTCAAGTACTACGTTGCGACCTTTTGGTCCCAAAGTGACAGCCACAGCTTCAGCTAGGATGTCCATGCCCCTTTCTAAGGCGCGACGAGCGTTTTCGTTATAAATGATGCGCTTTGCCATATTTATCCAGTGTTGTTTAGTTCAGTTACTCAAGGAAGCACTTTATTAAGAATTTAGAATCCAGGAGTAATTTGTGACTCCTGAGTCCTGAGTCCTATGCCACGACTGCGAGAATGTCCTTTTCCGATAACAGGACGTACTCTTCTGTGCCTAATTTGATGTCGGTGCCAGCGTACTTGGAATAGAGAACTTTGTCTCCAACTTTGATTTCCATTTCCTGACGAGAGCCATCGTCATTACGTCTGCCAGGCCCTGTGGCTACTATCTCACCGACTTGAGGTTTTTCTTTCGCGGTGTCAGGTAAATAAAGACCACCTGCGGTTTTCTCTTCCGAGGCGCTGACTTTAACAAAAACGCGATCGCCTAAAGGTTTAACTGTTGAAACGCTTAGAGATACTGCTGCCATACAAAAAATTCTCCCCTTGTTAGCACTCTCAACTCCTGAGTGCTAATTTAGCTCTTGATAGATGCGATCGCAACAAATTCATTTGTACGGGTTCCCGAACTTAGGAGAGATGGGGAAGGTGGGGGAGCTGGGGAGGCTGGGGGAGAATAGGAGTAAAGCTTGGGGTGACAATAGTTTTAGGAGTCAACAAACTAGAAAGCAGTAATGAGTGAAAATACAGTAGTTCCATCTAATTGTGAAGAAAATGAAACTTGTCAGGCTGGGGATCGAGAGGCACTAGCGGTTTGTGTCCAAAATTTAGGACTGCCCCAGATCCAGCGACACATTTTCATTTGTGCTGATCAAACGTTGGCGCAATGCTGCTCAAAAGCCGCCAGCCTGGAATCGTGGGAATACCTGAAAAAGCGCCTAAAACAGCTAAAACTTGACAAACCTACCAGCGAGCGCCCCAGTTGCGTTTTTCGCACTAAAGCTAATTGCTTGCGAGTTTGTACTTCTGGTCCAATCTTAGTGGTTTATCCTGATGGTGTTTGGTATCGTGGGGCAACGCCTGAAGCGATCGAGCGAATTATCCAAGAACATTTGATCGGTAATCGAGTTGTTGAGGAATACGCCTTCTTGATTCATCCCTTGCCCGATCCTGCACAAGGGGCGATCACAACAGAAGCGTGATGCAAAATAAGACTTGATTCGATCCTAATTTTATCAGTTTAACTACTTACGACAGTTATGATGAGGAGCAAACTAATCTACTTTGCTCAAAGCTAGTAAAATTCTTGCCAATGACTTCTTGCAATTCTTCAGCACAAATAATGGTATTTATTTCAGTGATTGTATCAGGTTTTAAACATCAATGCTTGAAAAAGCATATATAATGATAACGCCTTAGTTATATTACCTAGGGTTTAGTAAAGATTTCTGTACTTTGACTGAGATCGAAAGCGGTTGCTGTACGGAGATAAACAGCCTAAATCTTCTAAAGAAGATTTAGAATGGCTTCTCTACTCGGAAAAAGTAACAACAGATTCAGTAGAATGCCATTGAACAGTAAAAAATCCAGAAAAATTTATTAGAAATTTGACTGATTCAAGCGTGACGAGTAGCACAGCATGAAAGAAACCAGCGTAAGAGAGCATAAAAGACTGCTGTTGATTGATGATGACCCTAACCTCATTTTGCTCGTCAAGGATTACCTAGAATTCCGAGGCTATGAAGTCATCACCGCTGAAAATGGGCGGGAAGCTCTAGAAGTATTAGAGCAGGAAATCCCAGATATGATCATCTGTGACGTAATGATGCCAGAAATGGATGGTTACGCATTTGTTAATCAAGTCCGGCAAGAAGAACGCACTAGTTGGATTCCAATTCTATTCCTTTCGGCTAAGGGACAAAGCCAAGACAAGATTAAGGGCCTTAACATTGGTGCAGATGTTTATATGGTTAAGCCGTTTGAGCCAGAAGAATTGGTGGCTCAAGTGGAAGCTTCCCTTAAACAGGCATTCCGCCAAAGACAACAAACAGGAGGTGGGAACGACAGTGAGTCAAAAATTCAAGTTCCTTTCGATGTGCATCTGACGCAAACAGAATTGAAAGTCGTGCAATTTGTGGCAAGAGGTTTGGCTAACCGCGATATTGCTCTTGAACTGAATGTTAGTCAGCGCACGGTAGAAAGTCATGTTTCCAATATGCTAGGTAAAACAGGACTTCACAACCGCACCGAATTAGCACGTTGGGCAATTGAAAACCAGATGGCATGAAGAAGTGTGAAGTGTGAAGTGTGAAGGATGAAATTTCAGCTTTCATCGTTCATCTTTTATCCTAAGCGCTTTGATCCTTG
>DATNQH010000244.1:0-20725 GCA_036704105.1 Leptolyngbyaceae cyanobacterium
CGTCAAAGCACCAGTGTTCCCAGCCAGAAACTGGTCAAAGGGTGTATTGTCGGAGACGAGTGTAGATTCATACGCTTGAACAGCCAACCCAAAAAACAGTGAGAAGTTGTACTCCATCAGCGTGTATTCGGTGGTTGTCAAGTTGCGATTCGGTTTGCGAGTGAAAGTGCGCTGACCTGTATTCGGGTCAACCTGGATAACTATATTGGAGTTCCACCACTCCGGCTTGAACGCAATCTGGATCAGCGTCGGATAATCTACAATCAGACCGGGTTGATTTCCTCTACTGTAGCGACCGAGAACGCTATCATCTCTGGCTACAAGCTGCTTACCCAGCGGTCTAAGGGCAGTTAGTTTCTTACCCAGCTTTCTCCCAATTCGTTTCAGAGGTGTAGTTGGTTGGGATGGCCTTCGCAATGATGAGTTAGCACTGTCTTCCGCTGGCAGGCTATTTGCACTCAATTCCCCAGATGAGTTGCTGATAATATCCTGTCTGGTGGCGTTAGATGTTGTAACTTGATTGTTGCCTTCCGACAGGTCAACCGTTAGCGGCGCGATGGGAAGATCTTCAGATGCTGTCTCGAAAGCGCTCAATGGTGGCCCTACAGCCTGGGAAGCTAGAGACGAGTTTTTCAGACTAACTTTTACGTCTGTGAGTCGGTTTGGTCTGGTTGCTTTCAAAACAAAAGCATCCGGATCTCTCAACCCAAATTCGTTTACTCCATTAAAGACGTTCTGGGCGCGTCCGTCCCAGAAATTGCGGAAGTTAAAGACCGCATTAATCACGCTGGGTGAGTTGCGATCAGTTACTTGACGGACGTTTGTGCCATTCACATTGAAGACATCATCCTGCAGGGGAGTCAGATTGTCTTTATCGCTACCTGGAACGATATCAACAAATCTTGTTTTAAATACCCCTTGGGAACCAGTGACATCGTTAGTGTCAAACAAAACGTTTGATTGAATATTATTTGGGTCTGCCAGCTTGTGGAATGGATAATCTCCTACCGCTAGCTGGTAGTTGGGACGACCTGCAATGTTGAAAGTGTTATCCCCTCCCTTTTGCCCTGGGTTGAGTTGGTTTTTAGACCTGTTATCTACCCCTGCATGAAAGTGACAGCTGGCACAGGACTGGATGCCGTCGCTACCAAGCTGCATATCCCAGAACAGCGATTTTCCCAAGGCGATCGCTGCTGTCTTGTCCCGAATGAAGTCCCCAATATTTTCAGGTTCGGGAACTTTTACCGAATTGAGTGGAGGCGGATTCGGCGGCGGCGATACCTGCGCTGATACTGTATGTCCAGCTAAGACCGCAGTTAAAACCAGCGCGGCAATTGCAGCGCTACTTTTGATTTTCTTCGACCAGCTTGAACCCAGCCGCAGCGGTCGGGAGAAAAATCCAGTTACGAACGATACAACAAATTGTGTTGTTTTGAGCAAAAATGCGATCGGCTTGTTTAGGAATCGAGCCAGAAAGCGCCATCTTTTAGTGCGATCGCGCCTGGTGTCTTCCCCAACATCCAATTCAAGCAAATTGTTAGGCGGTTCTTTATCCATAACATTGCTGATGTGTTGTTTGTGTTCTCGCTCTGAGTTGGGACTATTAGCCCCATTGCAAAAAACAACAACTATGTCTGGTTAATTTCTTAAATCAGTAATATTTCGATATATTTTCTTTTGCTGCGGCTTATCACCTGAATTCATCTAGTTTTTCAGTATTCCTGAGTAATCAATATCAGACTATTTGCAATTTGACACAATCTTATGTCAACTACTTACTGAGAATTTTTTTAAACAAATAAACATCATCATGCTGATAACTCAGGTTAAATTCCTGAGTATTTTTGAGTCGATTGGCTAAGCTAGCAGCAAACTCTGGATTACTATTCCAGCCAGGATGACGTAAATTGAGCAATATATAATCAAACTCTGTGAAATTAGCTGGTGGGGAATTGGCATCTGTAAATTTCACTACTCTTCTATGAGTTAAGTGTGGGGCAATTTCATGTGTGGTGAGAACTCCACCAGGAGTTTGCACTTGAGCGATCGCTTCTCTTGTAGCTTGCCAAGTATCAAAAGATTCAAGATATTTTGAGCCAAAATAACCAAATTTAGCTAAAGCTAAAAATGCTACTAAAGACCATAAGGTGATCGCGCGTCCACTTTGCAACCACCCCCTACCAGCAGCAAGGCTAGAAATTGCAGCTACTAATAAAAAAGGCAGTATTGGTAAAGAATAATGATGTACCAAGTTCCTTTGAGCAGGAGCTTGAGAGAGAATATTCATTAATAAAGTAGGAATAGCACCTACCAAAGGAGTTAAATGTTGGGGTGACAAACAAATAACTGGTAAGAATAAGAGGCTGAGGTATTCGAGAGTACCTAATGAGAAAATTTTGCCTAGTACTAGTGCTGGCTGCAAAAAGAGATTTTTAATAATTTCCCCAAACGAGTTTCCCAGATAGCCATAGCGCGGTAAATGTCTTGCTACATCTGCGGCGGCACTACCGAACGCGGGGATAATTACTTGGGTAGCAATGAGGAACCAGGCGACACCAGCACAAATTGCGATCGCACCTTCGCCCCTCCGTTTCTCCCAAATCAATAACCAAAACCCCATTGTTGCAACAGTTAGGGCTAATACTGCTTTACAAGCTAAAACAATAGCGATCGCTAAACAAAACTGGGCAATTTTACCTCTTCGCGCTGCCAATATTGCCCAGAGTAGTGCTGGTAGGGCGATAGCTTCAGGATGAAAATCGAACAAATTGAGATTAAATATCAACGGATACAGCAAATACACACAGGCGATCGCGTTTTGTTGCTGCGTTTTCAACCCCGCCTGACGGGCTAGCATCCACGTTAGCAAAGCACCACAAGCAAGGGCTATTGCTTGCACAGCTAACAACCAGTGGACATCTGGATAGATTTTGTAGAGTAACGCCAGGGGATAGAAAATCAAAGCTGCATGATCGCCAAGAATGTGAAACCCAAGCAAAGAAGAGATAGGCGCATCGCCTTGGCTAATCAAGTAAACAGCTTGATCGAAAATTCCTAAATCGAAAGCTCCTGATTGAAACAGTGCGTGTCGTAAACTGCTACAGGCAAACAGAATCGCACTACTAGTAGCAATTATCGCAGCTACTTTAGTTGAGGAGCGATCGCCTTTACCGACAATGCTGAATTTCTGGAGAGACATTTGCATGATTTGCCCAATTCAGTTAATTTGTAGGGCTTGCTTAGTGAGAACGCCACCAGGAGTTTATTATTGGGCGATCGCATCTCTTGTGGCTTGCCAAGGATCTAGGGATTTTAAACATCGCCTGATTAAATCAAAAACCCACTCTTTTAGGAGTGGGAAAGTCTATAAAAGCGCTTATTTTAATTCTCAAATCCTAACGTCTACCAAATAATATCGAAATTTTGCCACAAAATCATATTGCTGCAAAAGCACTACTGGCAAAACCTAGCCTCCGCCAAGGCTAAGACTAGATAATTCGGTAAAAGAGGGGAATCTAAAATCGTCTCACCTTGGCATTATGTGCCGCCGGGGTGTCACTCCCGGATTGATTACTGCTGCAAACTCCTCATCAGATAATTTACTAACTTCCTTGTCTAGTTCTGCCACCGTAAAGTTGTAGCCACGTTCTGATGCAATCTTAATAAATGTGTCTGGATCGTCTGTGGCTTTGAGTCTTGCCTTCAATGCCTCATCTTGACTTATGGCTTTGAAAAAGCGGGCAGCGTTTTCCTGTGTCATTAGATTAAATCTCCTTTTTTAAATGGAATTTCTACCCAGTCACTTAATGAATCTGTGTGGGTTGGTAGTGTATCCACTAATAATTGAGTTGATCCCGCGCCTCTAAAATCTACTTTTTAACTGAGACTAGCTTCTTTGAAGATAGATCTTCTTCAACAAATGTTTCGCAAAACTTGATATAAATTAAAGGTAGTGGTAGAGCCGTAAATACAGAAATTTCTGTATTTGCGATCTGGGACACTAGCAACCGATGCGATCGCATCAGTTGCGATCGCAGGACTCTGTGAACCCTGGCAAAGTTCACAGTAAGGAAAGGTGGGGAGAAATTCTGTTAAAGGTACTTAAGTCATATCTCCCTGGAAGCAGAGAAAACGAACTTATATGCGTCTACGCCTTTGGTACATCAAAGCTTAGAGCGCAGTGTATTCACAAATCATGCTCCTCTAGCAACACAGCCTTTAACTTGTCTACGTTGCTAGCTGGGATATTTTTCTTGTTGACTTGAATGATTTGCCCAATCGTGTGCTATGGTATTTACCAAGGCTTATTTTCGGTAGTTAATTCGTTTTATCAGCGGTTCTCCGAATCTAAACTCTCTACATCTCTGATTCTGGAGACTTTTTATGTCAATTTACGTCGGTAATCTATCTTTCCAAGTTACGGAAGAAGACCTCAAGCAAGCTTTTGCAGAATACGGCACCGTTAACCGCGTTCAACTACCCACAGACCGAGAAACAGGACGTTTACGCGGTTTTGCATTTGTTGAAATGGCATCAGAGGCAGAAGAAACTGCTGCAATCGAAGCACTTAACGGTGCTGAGTGGATGGGCCGCGATATGAAGGTAAACAAAGCCAAGCCTCGTGAGGAAAGAGGTTCTTCAGGCGGCGGTAGCTGGGGAAATAGAGGTGGTGGTGGTGGTGGTTCTCGACGCTACTAAGCCTTGAGAACAAGCATTTAACTCTTAGGTCTTGAGGGCGGACAAGGAGTCTGCCCTTTTTTATTGATAGCTTGTGGGATAGATTGCCCAAATTCAACTCTAATTCAGTTAATTAATCAGGATCTCGGATGGCACAAATAATTCCAGGCGAAAATGAAGGAATTGACTCAGCGTTGCGTCGATTCAAGCGAGAAGTTTCTAAAGCGGGAATTTTCCCAGACATGAGGAAACATCGTCACTTTGAAACACCAATTGAAAAACGCAAGCGCAAGGCGATTGCTAAGCATAAGCAGCGTAAAAGACGTTCCCGCAATTGATCTTGCGTTCCTACAATCCCTGCGACACAAATCATGCCCAAAACGCTTAAGTCAAGAGAAAATCGCTCTTAGTCAACTCTTTGCTATGGCTGACGAGAAAAAAAACTACCTTGTCCGAGTTCAAGAGCAACATCTTCAGGCAAGAAGTTAACCGCGATCCATTTTCCAAAGCGTGAAGACTCGCTCATCATCTACGTTAGCCCTCTTAATAACTCAAAACCTTATGGATACCAAAGAACTCTTAAGCCGCTATGCAGCAGGTCAAAGGGATTTTAGGAACTTGAACTTGATTGCAGTAAATCTGAGGAGTATGAATCTGAGAGGGGCAAACCTGACTGGTGTCAACTTAACCAAGGCAAACCTCACCAAGGCAAACTTAAGTCAGGCAAATCTCACAGATGCAAATCTGACAGGGGCAAATTTGACTGAAACTAATTTGACTAGGGCGAATTTGACAAACGCCAATCTCAGTGATGCTAATGTGAGTGATGCAAATTTCAGTTATGCCTACCTAGGTGGGGCAATTATGCCGAAAGTCGCATCAAGCCAGGTGACAAAACTAGATGCTTCAATTTGAGTAGAAAGAATTCAGTAAAGCCCAAACAGCTGTTAAGAATGAGTCCGAAGAATTTTATAGTGGTATTGCTGCTAATTCTTCAACAATTGTGAAAGCAATAACTCTCCTCGGCTCTACTGGCTCTATTGGTACTCAAACCCTTGATATTGTGGCGCAGTACCCCGATCGGTTTCGGATTGTGGGGTTAGCGGCGGGACGAAATGTTGAGATGCTGGCGGCGCAAATTCGCTCCTTCCGACCCAGCATAGCCGCCATCTGTGAAGAGAATAAATTATCGGAACTACAAGCGGCGATCGCAGATCTGGACTACCAACCAATCCTTCTAGCTGGGGAAGCTGGCGTGGTTGAAGTTGCCCGTTACGGGGATGCCCAAACTGTAGTTACAGGCATTGTTGGTTGTGCTGGTTTATTACCCACAATCGCCGCAATTGAAGCTGGTAAAGACATCGCTCTGGCAAACAAAGAAACTTTGATTGCTGGCGGCCCAGTTGTTTTGCCCTTAGTAGAGAAACACGGTGTCAAGCTATTACCAGCAGACTCAGAGCATTCAGCTATATTTCAGTGCCTCCAGGGCGTGCCAAAGGATGGCTTGCGGAAGATTCTGCTTACTGCTTCAGGGGGGGCTTTCCGCGATTTACCTGTAGAGAAGTTAGCACAAGTAAAAGTTGCCGATGCGCTGAAACATCCCAACTGGTCGATGGGACGCAAAATTACCATTGACTCAGCCACATTGATGAATAAAGGCTTGGAAGTAATTGAAGCTCACTTTTTGTTTGGTGTGGAATACGATCGCATCGAAATCGTCATCCATCCTCAAAGCATTATTCATTCCCTGATTGAGCTACAAGATACTTCAGTGTTGGCACAGTTGGGTTGGCCTGATATGCGCTTACCTTTGCTTTATGCCTTATCTTGGCCTGAACGCATCTATACTGACTGGGAACGGTTGGATTTAGTCAAAGCTGGCAATTTAACTTTTAAAGCCCCAGACCGCGAAAAATATCCCTGTATGCAATTAGCTGATGCCGCAGGTCGCGCCGGAGGATCGATGCCCGCCGTATTGAATGCGGCGAACGAGCAAGCAGTGGCGCTATTTTTAGACGAAAAGATCGAATTTTTAGATATTCCCCGTTGTATTGAATGGGTGTGCGATCGCCACAGAGCCGATAACTGTTCTCACCCTTCTTTGGATGACATTGTAGCAGCAGATCAATGGGCAAGACAGGAAGTTTTGGCAGCAAGTGAGGTTATAGCAAAGGGCGATCACTTAATCTCCGTGCGATCGTGACAGAGCAATTACATTAAATATCAACTTTGCAATCTATCTCCCTCCACGAGGGAGAGAAATTCCTTTTATTTTCTTGAAAACTGAAACAGCATAAGAATCAGTCATCCCAGAAATATAATCTGTCACTTTCAAAATTTTCCTATATAACTCCTCATCTTCATCTGACGCTTTGAAATTAGGAAGTAGCTTCTTAACTAAATAACTTTTAGACAAACTACTATTAGTAATACTAGTAATAAATTCTTCTAATAAACCTCCTATAACCTCATATCCTGCCACTTTTACCTCAACAACTGCACAGGATTCATAAACACTTCTGCGAGTGATTTCAATAATTTCCTTTAATTTTTCGTTTGATTCTAGTTTAGCAGTTAAGGGCAAATCAAAGCTACCAGCCAGTATTTCATCTTCATAATCGAGAAATACTTGCTTAACTTCTATAATTAACTTCTGAATTGCTTTCGAGCGTAAGTATTTAATATTCTCTTTTTTATCCGATTCTAAATTATCTAATTGCTCATTTTTTAAAACATCATTCAACAAACTTGTTGCCTCATCATAATTAATGCATCCCATGCGGAACCCATCTTCTAAATCTACAATGTGATAACAAATATCATCTGCTGCTTCTACCAGGAAAGCCAGCGGATGTCTGCACCACCAAGCTGTTTCATCACGTCGGATTAATCCTACTTCATCAGCTATTTGTGTAAATAAATCTTTTTCATCTTGAAAAAAACCATGTTTTTTAGTACTTTTATTATCTTCAATTAAATTATATTGATTAAAAAATTTACTATTAATTCCAGCTTCTCTAGGATATTTCGTAAATGTGGCAAGCATAGCACAAGTAAATTGTAAACCATTTAAGTGTGGGCGCTTGCATAGCTTGGTTAATATTCTAAACCCTTGAGCATTACCTTCAAATTTTTGAAGATCTGCTTGTTCTTTGGCGGTTAATTCTGATAAAACAGAAGCTGCTTGAGGTGATTTGAACCACTCTTGAATCGCATCTTCTCCCGCATGACCAAAAGGTGGATTTCCGATATCATGGGCAAGACAAGCAGCAGCTACAATATCACCAAAATCTCTGGCTTCAAAATCTTCAAGTTCTGCTGAATGTCTTGTTACTATTTCTTTGCCAACGAGAGTTCCTAGTGTTCTTCCTACACAAGAAGCTTCAAGACTATGGCTTAATCTGCTATGAATATGATCGTTGTCAACTAATGAAAAGACCTGGGTTTTATCTTTCAATCTTCTAAAAGAAGAAGAAAAGATAATTTTGTCAAAATCTTTCTCGAAAGCAGTACGTCCAGCATCTGGAATGTTTGTTATCTCTCCCATTAGCCGACTACGGGATAGAAGTTTACTCCACTGCATGGGTAAATTCATAGTTGCCTCTTGAAAGTACTAATTTCTAAAGATGCTTTGCATCTATATCTCTAGTAGGCTGGCTGAGCCAGGTTACTAGTAAGTGTAGGAACAATTAATCTAATATATAAAAATAAAATACCCGCTCTCAATTTTCTAATGTCAGTTGAGTTGATAGTTCTAATTGCTGCGTTGATTGTGTCTTGGCTAGTGTTCGCCGCTTTAATTAATGTGGTGAAAACAACTGTGAAAACAGCGATCGCGATCGCTGCTATTGTGCTGGTATTGCAGCTAGTCTTTGGTATTGCCCCTCAAGCTCTGTGGCAGCAAATGACTCAACTACCAGAAATTCTCTGGCATCTAGTTACGAGAAAATAATACTATTTTGGTGGACTACAAAACGAATATACTGCCGCTCATGTTCCATGTTCTGAAATATCTGTCAATACCGCCCGTAAATCAAACTAGCTAGGAAATCTGAAGTCCTGAGCGCCACTACTTATTTCCATATTATTGCAGAATTAATTTAAACAATAAAAATGCCCTCCATGTAGAGCAGGAGAGCATCAGTTTGTCGTGTGAGGAGTAGACGTATGTCTCTCATAAATAAAGAGTAAATCGTGAATGTGGCACTAAGATGACGCTTACTTGGCAATGTTGTCACAATCAGAAGTCATATAAGACTTACGGTTATCGCACCTCTACAGTAGTTAGGAGTTTAGACTGCTTGGGCTAATGCTGTCATTATTGTCCAAGCATCCACCAACAGCAGCAGCAGGGTAAACCCTAATAAAATTAAATACATCCAAGGCTGAGCCAATGGTTTAACATCAGTTGTCTCAATTCCTGTCTTTGCTTGCACTTCCCGCACGAGTTTGGCAAAACCAGCCACACGCATTGGTAGCAAATAAGCATTTCCTGACTGACTCAAGAAATAGTAAACTAGTCCACCCTGACCTGTAGTGCGGGGTTTTAATTCCTTTACCTCCGACCAAGGTAACAACCAACCTTTACGAAAGAAGGAGGGAACCCAGCCTGGATATGTCACTTGAATTCCGCGATCGTCTAATATTACTCGTTCGCTTAGTACAGCATACAAGGCAATTGCACCTAAGCCTATTCCGACAAATAATAATCCTGGTGGAACAGGTGCTGCTGTTACCTGCGCCAAAAAAGGTAATGGTATTGTTAGAGCTACATATAGACTCAAAAGCGTAATCCGAATTAAAGGCGAGAGTTGAAATACAGAAGGTGAGGTATTGGCTGATGCTGTCACGAGTTAATTAAAATAAATAATTTCAATTATGTATTATGTGCTGAACTCGTGTTTTGTGGTTGTGCCCTTTTCTGATCGATCTTCAGTGTTACGCTACGATTAGCGCGATCGCACTCATCACCAATGACAGCCCTCATCCTCAACTTACACCCAGCCATTGAGCTAACTGATGAGCAGTTCTTCCAACTGTGTCAGAATAACCGAGATTTGCGCCTTGAGCGCACGGCTGAGGGAGAATTAATTATCAGGCCACCCACAGGCTGGAAAAGCGGAAACCAAAACAGCAGACTGACGCAGCGTTTAGGTAATTGGACAGAAACTGATGGAACAGGATTGGCTTTTGACTCTTCCACAGGTTTCAAGCTTCCTAATGGTGCAAACCGTTCTCCTGATGCATCCTGGGTGAGAAAGGAAAGACTAGAAGCCCTAAATCCAGATCCTTCTAGATTTCTGCCAATGGCTCCCGATTTTGTTGTAGAGTTACGCTCTGCTACAGACAACTTGAAGACGGTGCAACAAAAAATGCAGGAGTACCTAGAAAACAGTGTGCGTCTGGGTTGGCTAATCGACCCGCAAAATCAACGGGTCGAGGTTTACCGCCAAGGAAGGGATGTCGAGGTTTTGCAATCTCCTACTACTTTGTCAGGAGAAGATGTTTTACCTGGGTTTGTGCTGGACTTGACCCAGATTTTAAATTAAAGCATAAAGTAGGTTGGGCATTGCCCACAACATTTAAGGCAAATATTTTTGTAGCACACTCCAACCATTAACCGACACCCACACCAAACCCACAAATAGGATAATATTTGTGCCAACATGAAGCGATCGCGCTCAGTATAAAGTAGCCCGGCATTGCCCACAACATTTAAGGCAAATATTTTTGCACCACACTCCAACCACTCACCGACACCCACACCAAACCCACAAATAGGATAATATTTGTGCCAACATGAAGCGATCGCGCCCAGGTTCGTCTAGCACTAATTTGAGTAGCACTACCAGCCGAAATTAACACTAACCCAACTACGGCTAGCCCAGCAACCAGATGTTGGGAATGACCAAGAGAACCAAAGTGTCCCAAAGTCCCCACTATACCAATCGCCAACAGCAGCAAGACTAAGAGTACCATACTGCCACCGATCGCATAATGCAGTGATCGCAAGCCTTGGTTTGTTGGGCTACGAGTCTTTCTCGTTTGGAACATCCAAATCCCTGTCACCGCTAACAGCAAATACGCCAGCAATGACAAGCCCATCGACCAGGCGGCTATTTTCCACAACCAAATAAATGAAGGTAAGTTCAATTGTATCGACTCAACCGAAAGACGAGATGCTATTTCTGCTAATAGCTACCTTAACGCTTTCGAGCAGTCAATATTAGTCTTTCTAAAGAGATAATTTTTCTAATTTTTTTAAATTGGGTCACTTAAACAAAGTGACCCCGATAACAATGCAGCTTTTTTTCTAATCAACGGTAGTTAAAACAGCGGCTGTAAAATTGATTTGATTGTGGCTATGCTTATGCTCTAGTGCTGATGCAGCACCATCTGCGCTTTTTTCGGACGCGGAGTTGTTTTCTTCTAGAACACACAAGCGATCGCAAGGAATTTTATCTGATATAATAGCGCTTGCCATCATCCCTGTATGAATTTCTAGTATAGATGTTGGTGGCGCTTGAAACACAAGACGTTGACCGGGAAACACCACGCGCTCATAATACCAATTGGGAACGTTTGCGATCCGACCTATCTGAATCTTGCTAGTGGCATTTACATAGCAGCAGACAAGGTGAGTGGAAGAGTCAGGTGGTAACGGATCTAAGATTTGTGCCATAACTGCTGAGGACCTGGAAGCCACTCGTTGACTATTACATAATTTAAGCTAACACCGAGCGATCCCCAGTTGCTGTAACTCCCACTACCAACTGATGATTAACTGATGGTTATTAATAATTTCTTTATTACTGTGAAAAGTTTGTCCTATTAGTTTACTACTATTGGTAGAAGTTTAACTTATTAGTTTTTGATTTAGTTTTTGCATTTTAGCGATAAATATTACTTGACTAATTAGCTTGTTTATAGTAAGAAGCAAATAATAAATTTTTTATTCCAAGAGAAATAGAAAGTGGGCGATCGCAAATTGCGAATTACATAGTCATTGCTCGCTTTCTTCTGATTCTTCTGTATTTCAGACAACAAAAGACAAAAATCAAGCTTCGACCAGTCGAAGTTCAGTGTTATCGTAAAGTTATATGAAAAATGCTTTCATAAAGCTGAAAAGGAAGGGCTGAGGGGGCTTGAATAGTTTCTCGTAATAAGTTTTAAGTTTTAAGTTAAAAAACGCTCATTTAACTTAAAACTTAGAACTTAGAACTTAAAACTGGAGCGAAGCGACTCGCCTCTTACCTCTTGCCAGATTTTAGGCAAATTTTCGTTGAAATAACCAAGATGGAAAACCGCATTCTCTATGTTCGCCTTCCTTGCAATCCCATCTTTCCCATCGGGGTTGTCTACCTAGCGGATCATGTGCATAAGCTGTTTCCCAACATTGAACAGCGAATTTTCGATTTAGGGACAGTACCGCCACTAGATTTTGCTTCCGCCTTGGATGCTTGTGTTGACTCTTTCAAGCCAACATTGCTGGTATTCTCTTGGCGGGATATTCAGATTTATGCACCTGTTGGGGGTAGAGGCGGGAACCCACTGCAAAATGCCTTTGAGTTCCAATATGCCAAGAATCCTTTAGTGAAAATGCGTGGGGCGATGGGAGGAGTGCGCCTCCTGACGAGTTATTACTCAGAATTGTGGCGCAACGTCGGCTTAATTAAGCGGGGACTTAAACGCGCCCAGAAATATCATTCAGACGCGCGCTTAATTGTAGGTGGTGGAGCAGTTAGCGTATTTTACGAACAGGTGGGTAATATGTTGCCCAAGGGAACAATTGTTTCTGTGGGTGAAGGAGAGACTCTTCTGGAAAAATTCCTGCGGGGTGAGGAATTTCGCAATGAACGCTGCTATGTAGTGGGAGAAACTCTTCCACGCGATCGCCTGATCCACGAACAACCGACACCGCTAGAAAAAAGCGCCTGCAACTACGATTACATCGAAAATATTTGGGCTGAATTTCAATATTACTTACAATCATCAGACTTTTATATCGGCGTGCAAACCAAACGCGGTTGTCCCCACAACTGCTGTTACTGCGTCTACACCGTAGTTGAAGGCAAACAAGTACGCATTAACCCAGCTGACGAAGTTGTGGCCGAAATGCGACAACTTTATGATCGCGGCATTCGTAACTTTTGGTTTACCGATGCCCAATTCATCCCCGCTCGAAGATTCATAGACGATGCGATCGAGCTATTGCAAAAAATTGTTGATTCCGGGATGACAGACATCCACTGGGCAGCATACATCCGCGCCGATAACCTCACCCCCCAGTTATGCGATTTGATGGTTAAAACAGGGATGAACTACTTTGAGATCGGCATCACCAGCGGTTCTCAAGAACTCGTGCGTAAAATGCGCATGGGCTATAACCTGCGCACCGTCTTGGAAAACTGCCGCGACTTGAAAGCAGCTGGCTTCAACGACTTAGTTTCAGTCAACTACTCCTTCAACGTCATCGACGAACGCCCCGAAACCATCCGCCAAACCATCGCCTATCACCGCGAACTCGAACGCATCTTCGGAGCCGACAAAGTAGAACCAGCTATTTTCTTCATCGGACTTCAACCGCATACCCACCTAGAAGAATATGCCTTTAAAAATGGCGTTATCAAACCAGGGTATAATCCCATGAGCCATATGCCTTGGACAGCCAGAAAACTCCTGTGGAACCCCGAACCCCTAGGCTCATTCTTTGGTGAAGTCTGCCTCCAAGCATGGCGACGAAACCCCAATGACTTTGGTAGGGAAGTTATGAAGATTTTAGAAGAACGGTTAGGGTGTGCCGAACTCGAAGAAGCACTTGCAGCACCAATTGTAGCTAAACAGCCTACTTTGGTAGCGTAAGGCACAATTAAGCCATGAAAGCAATTAGCTGTCATTCGTTATCGAGTAAATAACTCTTAACGAGTGACATATTATACAATAATCGTTTCTAGGAATATACTAATAAAGAAGCGATCACAGTAAAGGTGTTTTGCTTTCTTGGGCTTAATCTTACCACCATAAGAGCCAGTGCCTACTGAAGTGGTAGCAGCACTCGTCATAAAAGCACGAAAAAAAGCTCAATAAACTCTCTTCTTTCTTTTCTTTGCGTCCTTTGCATCTAACGGCAACGCGATCGCCTTCGGCTCCGGCAGTAGCCTGCGGCAAGCCGCTTCACGTCTACGTTAAAAAAAACAATGTTAGAAGGATCAATTTTACAAAAACTAGCAACAGCCCACCTAAATGGCACAAGGCCCCTAAATTTTGGTGTCTACTACAAAAACACCTTAATTGCTTTATGCCATGCCTTAGAAGACTGCATCCTAGTATCTCACAGCCAGCCACTAGTAGTGACAGCCTTCCAACGAGGGAAATGGTATCTCCAAGAAGCAGAACGCTATCATTCCCTAGCGCAAAAATCTCACCACGTCGTCATCATGGCAGCGCCGGATGGGGGTTTTGCCGAACATCCTACCAGCCAGCTTGCGAATGTAGACTTAGTGGCTTTAGACCAAAAAGATCCGGTAGCACAAGAGTGGCACTTGATGATTTTTTCCCCTAGCTATACAGCAATGGTGCTGTGCCAAGAGTTATCAGCCGCTGATTATGGGAAAAATGGCAGACCAACAGCAGACTTAGAACGTAAGTTTTATGGCTTTTGGACATTTGAGCCAGGGTTGGTGCAAGAAACAGTTGAGATAGCGATTGCTCATATCAGTAACTACAACCCAGAACTAGCAGAAAAACTGAAATCCCAAGTCGAGGCGATCGCCGGGGCTACCCCAGAAGCAGAACCTGATGACCTGAGTTCTATTGTCTCGCGCGTCGTGGATTATCTTCTGGACAGCCAACAAAATGTCAACGGTCTGGATCTATGTAGCCATCACGATGCACTAGATAACAACCTGATTTCTAATGAATTACAAGCCTTTCTGCGCCTTGGTCAACTACTCGATTTAGCTGACACAGGCAACCCAATGACAGCAGCAGAAGTGGCAGCTTTAGCAGAAACAATGGGTCAGTTGTTGAACTTACCAGCTTGGCAAATCAAGCGCCTGCGGCTAGCGGGACTACTCCACCGCGTTGCACCGCTATCGGTTAACGTCCAGTATACCGAAGCACCAAGCTGCCCTCTAATACCAGCAGCACAAGTGTTGCGTACTATGCCGCGCTTAAGTGCGATCGCTCAGATTATTAACCATTTATCAGAGTGGTGGAATGGTGATGGTCAACCAGCTGGTTTAGCTGGAGAAGAAATTCCTCTAGAATCAAGAATTTTAGGGCTAGTTGTTACCTTTCAACAGCGCCTTACCCAGCAATCCCAATCTCACACCGAAGAAAATAAATTCACCTCTGTGTTGACAGAGTTTAAGCAAGAACAAGGTAGCCGCTGGGAACCAAAACTTGTAGATACCTTGGAACTCCTTGTCATGGGTTTGCAGCAGGGTTTAACTCTGCCGATTGCACCTACTAAAATCAGTAGTGGCGTTTGGCTGATCGATAACCAAATGGATGATGAGCAAGTAGCGACTGGCTCAAGAAGTATGAAGTATGAAGTGTGAAGTATGTAGAGACGCGAAATTTCGCGTCTTTCCCGTAAAAATGATGAATTATGGATTATGGATGATGAATTATGTATTAACCACCAACATTCATAATTTAGCATTCAGCATTCATAATTCATCATTGCTGCATTCGTTAGCCTTTAACTTGAGAGAGAAGTATTTGTGGATATTGAAGCCATTCGTACAGGGAAAATTAAACAATTACCAGGCGCGAACCTGGAAGAGGAAGATCTTTCCAGCGTCGATCTTTATGGTATTAACCTAGCTGGAGCAAGCTTAGTTGGCACAAATTTTTCCCACTCCAAACTAGAAACAGCGCGTTTAGAGGGAGCAAACCTACTGGGTAGCCAGTTGTTTGGTGCTGACTTGCGGGCTAACTTGCTGGGAACCAATTTGATGCAAGCAGACTTAACTCGAAGTGATCTTAGGGGTAGTAACCTTCGAGGAGCAAATTTGATGGGCGCTAAACTGTCTGGGGCCTCTTTGGCTGGTGCTTTCTTGAGTGGGGCAAACTTGATGAGTGCCAACTTACAAGGTGTGGACTTGCGCGGGGCCGATCTGAGGGGAGTAAACCTGACTGGGGCAAATTTGCAGGGAGCGAATCTCAGTCAAGCCCTTTTGCAAGGAGCGTTAATGAATGAAGCTAATTTGGAGGAAGCCGATCTGCGAGGAGCGAATTTAGCCGGAGCCACCTTAGCAGGAGCCAATCTATTATGTGCTGAACTAGAAGGTGCTAATTTAACTGGCGTGAACTTAACGGGGGCTTGTTTAGTTGGTACATCTATGGCTGAAGTAGCTTCCTAGTTTGTTTCAATCCCTGTTTCAATCCTTGAAGCGGGATTCATTACATACAGCTATTATCCATTTGAGAATTATCAAAATTTATTTCAACTTATATTCAAATTGAGAATTAGGTTAGCGATCGCTTTCTCATCCCAATAGCGATCGCACCTAAAAACAACAACCCCATCATCCCAGCCAAAGGATTGCGATCGACTCCCACGATCCATTCCGACACTCTACCAGAATACTTTACTAGTTGCCCCACATTAATAATGTAATAGCCACAAATCAAACCCGCGTGCAGTCCAATTGGTAAACCAAGACGGCCGTTGCTAGAACGCTTTGCCCATACTAACGTTAACCCCAACAGCACTAACGCTGGAAATTGAGGCATTGTACGAACAATTTCTGCTAGTGGTTTAAGAAAATGTAACATTGCAAATATTAGGGCATTTGTCCAAAGTGCTACACCAGGGCGATAATCTCGCTGTAACTCATCCAGCAGCCATCCCCGAAATAACAATTCCTCCGCCAAGCCATAGCCCAAAGCTACCACTAACCCTTCTAAAATCAATTGAGGTAAAAAAATAGCTGGTTGTTGCCACCGCAGCCAACCCAACCATCCTTCTACCAGAAACAGGCAAACAACGGCAGTTATTCCAGTTCCTAGCCCTATTAGCAACTCCTTACTATTTTGCCCGGTTCTTTCCAAGCCATACTGTCGCAGCACCCTGGGTTGAAGGTGGACATATTTACCCCACAGCCGCAGCAGCAGGATAAATTCTCCATATAGAAGAGGTAGGGTGAGGATATTAACTAAATTCTGGTCGTGTACCAACCAATAAATTGGCGCAGCAATTGGCAACCACAGCACCAGCAAAGCCAGTACAAAAATCCCCAGCCGAACTGGGGCTGGGGAATTCGGAATCGGGCGAAGCAAGGTCAGAAAAGCTTTTTGTCTCTTGCCTCTGCTCAATCGCCTCTTGCCTCTTACCACTCGCTACTTCCTACTTACTCATCGGGTTCAATTGTGCTAGTTAAACCATGATTTTTCAAGGTTTCGCAATAAAACTCGGCGTGTTCCTGCGCACAAGCAATTACTAACGCCATCCCATTTGTATGGGCTTCCATCATGATACTGATAGCTTGAGGCTGGGTGATGCTCGACACCGTTTGCATTAAAACCTGCACCACGTACTCCATGCTGTTAAAGTCGTCGTTATGAAGTAAAACGCGATACCGGGGTGCGAGCTTGCGGGCCGTTGAACGCTGTTGAAGGGTTTCGACAGACACTGCTCTCTACTCCTGGTGGTCGTTACTAACTACAGTTTTGTATTTTTTAAACATTTGCTTAAAACTTATTAACCATTTATAGCATTCAAATGTCTAACTGTGGGCGCTAAATGAGTGGCGAGCCGCTTCGCTCCAGTTTTAAATTTTAAGTTTTAAGTTTTAAGTTAAAAACCATTTCATTAGGATAAACTCAACATTACATTATGCTCAACTATTTTTAGCTTCCCTTGTCTTGTTCTCCCTCAGCCCCCTCAGATCCGGGGCAACCTTGCGCTCCCCGTCTCTTTTCTGGCCCCTGGCTTTTAGAATAATAAGCAGCAACGGGTGTGTGTTGCTATGGAGCCTATAGGGATGGACTTTAGCTATAACTTTCAACCACGACAAATTGTTTGTCTAGAACATCAAGCCACTCACCTTTATGCTGAAGTAATTCAAGTGGTGGAATCACGTCGAGTTGGCTGGGTTAGACCTTTGCTGCTGGCGGAATTTCCCATCGGCGACTCCCAATCCCAGCCGCTGATATACGATTTACGCTCTAGTGCCGATTTACTCTGGTCACTTGCTTTATTCCGCCCCGCTCTCGATACAGAAGTCATGCCACTATTATTACAGTTATTAGCCTCAGAACCACCAATAGACCGTGACCCTGTTGCCTCTTCTCGGCTTCATCAGTTCATTCATCAAGCTTGGCAAACCGAAACAAAGGGGTGAGTGATAAGAGGTGAGTGGCAATTACAAATTTCTTTGCAACCTGTCTTGAGTATTATTTCAAGTTACTTAACTTCCTGTATGGTAGTGTAAGTATAAACTACTATACGGCTGCAAAATTACTTTTGTTGCCATTTATACATTAAATTTAACTGGATTTAATGACTATTGAGTAAGATGGGCAAATCTAACTAATACTACTATCAGCACTAATTACGATTTAATTGGTTCTAATTCTATTTATGCCATCAACAATTTCGATGTATTTTCTTTCCTGCCATCAACGATGTTTAGTTATTCAAAAATTGAATGTATTTTCTAAATTGAGAAATTAAGTCTTTGACTATAAAATCTGTATTTCAACTAGCACCGCTCGCACTGCCACCAATTCCTAATCAAATAACGTTTTTAACTAAAAATATCCCCGATTGTCTCTCCTTATAAAAATTTTACACATTTCAGCTTAATTTATTTACTATTTAATCTCTATCGAATGACAGATGCTTGCTTTTCTTCTACCTGTCGTAATAGCAGCAATCTCTTGCAATAATCTTTAAGGCTTAACATCGCCTCTTTTGGGGTTTACGTCAGCAAAACAAGTGTTTGATTCTATTAGTATTTGTGCGTTCGTGTATTTTCATTTGATTAGATAAAACTTATATAAAGTAATAATGAAGATAAGTTTTTTTGTATAAACACATACTTTTCAATGAGTCAAAATACTGTTAAGTTAGATGAACAACGGAGAAGTTAAGAAAAAATTAAGAATTAGGTATTTTGAATAAGCTGAGATCTCAGCATCAAACTCTCCTTAATGATTAAGGCAATTGATGTAATTTAAACTAAACAGGCTTGAATGATGAAAACAATTACTGCCTATCCAGAGATTACAGTGATTCGCCCAAGCGGTCCCTTTAATGCCTCAAATGCTGCTGAATTTCAGAGCCAGATTGTAAAAGTAGTTACGGCAACGGAGCAGAGCAGTGTTTTAGTAGATTTAGAGCAAGTAGAATTTATGGACAGTGCCGCTTTGATGGCACTGGTTCATGGACTAAGATTAGCTCAGTCTTTAGGTAAACGCTTTAGTCTTTGCTCAGTTTCACCATCAATTAAAATTATTTTTGAACTGACTCAATTAGATAGAGTGTTTGAAATATTTGATAGCGAAGCGACATTTGCAAGAGCGATCGCTGCTCGTAAAGAATTGATGAAGTAAAAATTGTTACTTATTATTGACCAGACCTTAGCTGAGCTAAGGGTTTGCTGATTGATGCTAAGGTGGAAAGTAGATAGCCGGAATTAGCAGAATTAGCACAGTGGCAGTTGTAGACGACTTATTGACAGCCGAAACCCAAAAACCTGCTCGTTACTTAGGTAACGAGTTAGGCGCTGTACATAAATCCTGGGATGAGGCAAACGTGCGTTGGGTATTGACTTACCCAGAAGTGTATGAAGTTGGTGCATCTAATTTAGGTCATATTATTCTCTACAACATTTTGAACGCGCAGCCACGCCAGCTGTGCGATCGCGCCTACTTACCTGCACCCGATTTAGCGGCGAAATTACGAGCGACAAAGACTCCCCTATTTGCTGTGGAGTCACGTAAGTCATTGAAAGAATTTGATATTTTAGGCTTCAGCCTCAGCTATGAACTAGGAGCAACCAACATTCTGGAAATGTTGGATTTGGCAGGAATACCCCTGACGTGGCGCGATCGCCAAAGAAATGATGAAGGCAAAATTATGAATGATGAAAACAATTCATCATTAAACATTCATAATTCATCATTTCCGTTGATTTTTGCGGGAGGGCAAACAGCGACATCAAATCCCGAACCCTACGCCGACTTCCTTGACTTTATTGCCCTTGGCGATGGCGAGGAACTGCTGCCTGAAATTGGTTTAGTACTGGAAGAAGGCAAAGCAGCAAATCTTAGCCGAAAACAACTCCTGTTGGATTTGGCACAGATACCTGGTGTTTACGTGCCGCAGTTTTATGACATGGCGGCCGATGGTTCGATACATCCCAATCATCCAAATGTACCAGAGCGAATTGTGCGACGAGTTGCCACTCCCATACCAGCTTATTCCATTGGATTAGTTCCCTACGTCGAGACAGTACACGATCGCTTAACAATCGAAATTCGACGCGGTTGTACGAGGGGCTGTCGCTTCTGCCAACCAGGTATGTTGACTCGACCTGCACGAGATGTAGAACCAGAACAAGTGGTGGAAGCAATTGAAAAGGGAATGCGGGCGACTGGATACAACGAGTTTTCCTTGTTATCCCTCAGTTGTTCTGATTATCTCTCGCTTCCCGCTGTGGGAATGGAAATCAAAAATCGACTCAAAAGCGAAAATATATCTCTTTCCCTACCCAGCCAACGGGTAGATCGATTTGATGAGAATATTGCCAACATTTTGGGAGGAAATCGTCAAAGCGGTCTAACTTTTGCCCCAGAAGCAGGAACTCAGCGGATGCGGGACATCGTAAACAAGGGTTTGACCAACGAGGAACTGTTGCGCGGCGTGAAAACAGCATGGGAGCAGGGTTGGGACAAGATCAAGCTCTATTTTATGATCGGCTTGCCTGGGGAAACTGATGCGGATGTATTAGGAATTGTGGAAACAGTTGCTTGGCTACAGCGAGAGTGCCGAGCAAAGGGAAGAAAACCATTAAGTTTTAATTTGACGATTTCT
>DATNQH010000245.1:0-37871 GCA_036704105.1 Leptolyngbyaceae cyanobacterium
AGAGCCGAGCCTTAACCTTATGGAATGGTAAATGAGGTATGGGTGTCAAACACCAAATCTAGAGGAGCCGTGTGAGGGGAAACTATCATGCACGGTTTTGAAGGAGAGGGGGGCGAAGTGATTCTCCCCTCGACTCTAACATTTTGGTAGGGGCATGGCTCCGCCATGCCCCTACGTATATCTATTGTGTTGCAGTGGAATATGTTGTGAAAAAACCCCCATTTGGGGGTTTGGATTCGCAGAGGCGATCGCGATTTGCGAGGCTTAGAGTAGATACAGCAATCCAAATAGAATAATCCACACGACATCAACAAAGTGCCAGTAGATTTCAGCAGCTTCGACACCGAAGTGATGTTCTTTGCTGTAGTGTTCAGCAGTGCGCGATCGCCACAATACGGCAACAATTGCCAAAACTCCTAAAGTAACGTGCAGTCCGTGAAAACCAGTCAGGACATAAAACGCACTAGCAAAGAGATTGGTAGTTAGACCAAACTCCAGGTTGCTGTATTCATACAACTGTCCGCCTAAGAAAATCGCACCCATAGCAGCAGTGATTGCTAGCCAGGTTCTCATACCTTTGACATCGTTCTTTTTAATTGCAGTGTCGGCATTGTGAATCACAAAACTGCTAGAAATCAGAATAATGGTGTTGATTCCGGGTAGCAATAGCTCTAACTCTGGTGTTCCTTCTGGGGGCCAAGCTGGTAAAGTGGCGCGGAATGCGGCATAAGCTCCAAACATTCCCAGAAAAATCATTCCCTCCGCTACCAAAAAGACAATCAACCCAAATATCCGGTGATCTGGATGTTCTTCATGATGCGCGTCAGTCGCTTCAGTGTGATGATAGTTTAGCTCAGTCTTAGCTGGGTCAATAGTTGGACTTTGCATGAATCTTTTGAAGGATGAAGGATGAATTATGAATGATGAATGATGAAGTGCGAGCAGGGAGCAGGGAGTAGTAGGGGCGGGTTTAACAGTATTGCCTGTTGGATAACAAATATGTTTGATCAACCCGCCCATAGGGGAGTGAAAATAATTAAAATCTCTTTACCTTTTAGCCTTCAGCATTCATCATTCATCATTTACTTGCGGTCTTCGGGATTAACAGCAACAGCTGGATCGGGATCGGCTCTTAAGACAGAATTGGAGGCAGCAGACAAATTGGGATCTTCGTCAGATAAGGGGACATCCGGCTGTTTCCTAGTGTTCTGCATCCCGTAGTCATAAGGGCCAGTTGCCAGCACCGGGAGTTTGTCAAAATTCTCGATCGCTGGTGGTGAGGTAGTCATCCACTCTAGGGTTAATGCTTGCCAAGGATTGTTACCTGCTTTGGGGCCGTACATCCAACTCCAAATCGCATTAACAATGAACGGGAAAGTGGAAATAGCTAGCAGATATGCTCCCATCGTGCAGATGAAGTTGAGCGTAGCAAATTTGGGATCGTACTCAGCAATACGGCGGTTCATGCCCATCATTCCCAGCTTGTGCATGGGAAGGAAGCATAAATTCATGCCGATATAAGTCAAAGTAAAGTGAACTTTACCCCAGAATTCGTTCAACATTCGTCCGGTCATTTTGGGGAACCAGTGGTAGAACCCAGCATAAATGCCAAAAACCGAACCACCAAATAAGACGTAGTGCAGGTGAGCTACGACAAAATAAGTGTCGTGAACGTGAATATCGAACGGTACTGCTGCTAACATCACACCACTAATACCGCCAATGACAAACAAGCTGACAAAGCCCATTGCAAATAATAAGGCGCTGTTTAAGCGAAGTTTGCCACCCCAAAGAGTTCCTAACCAGCTGAAAACTTTAATTCCCGTTGGTACGGCGATGATCATGGTGGTGATCATGAAAAACATCCTCAGCCAGCCAGGGATACCGCTGGTGAACATATGGTGCGCCCAGACTATAAGACCCAAAAAGCTGATCGCAAGACTGGAGTAGGCGATCGCTTTATAACCGAAGATTGGCTTGCGGGAATTAACCGGAATCACCTCTGAAATTACCCCAAAAAAGGGCAAAATCATGATGTAAACTGCTGGGTGAGAATAAAACCAGAACATATGCTGGTAGACGATTGGATCGCCGCCCCCAGTTGGGTTAAAGAAAGACGTTCCAGCAAGTAAGTCAAATGCCAGCAGAATTAAAGCGCCTGCAAGTACGGGGGTTGATACCAGCGTCAAAGCGGAGGTAGAAAACATCGCCCAACAGAACAAGGGCATTTGATTAACTCCCATACCGGGGGTACGCATCTTTAACAGGGTGACGAGAAAATTCAGCGCACCCAGAATTGATGAAGTACCTAGCAGCAGTAAGCTGATAATCCAAATTGCCTCACCTACCTGCCCAGTCACTAGGCTCAAAGGAGGATAGGATGTCCAACCTGCATCTGGTGCATCACCTAGAATTAAACTGCTAATTAGCAGTAAACCAGCTGGCGGAATCATCCAAAAAGCAACGGCATTCAAGCGGGGAAATGCCATATCCTTTGCGCCGATCATCAAAGGAATCAGGTAGTTAGCAAAGCCTGCTCCTGCTGGCACGATCCACAGAAAAATCATGATCGTAGCGTGGAGCGTAAACAAACTGTTGTAGACTTCACGGCTGACAAAATCTACTTCTGGCGTTTTCAGTTCCGTCCGAACCAAGTCTGCTAAAACGCCACCAATACAGTAGAAAACAAAAGTGGTGACGAGGTATTGAATCCCAATTACCTTGTGATCGGTGTTGAAGGTAAAGTAGTCGCGCCAATTTCTCACGCCCGGTTCTTCAATTTCGGCGGGTGCATTGGCTCTTTCTTGTAGCTGTGCTTGTGTCATAGCTTAAAGAGGGGCTAGAGGCTAGGGGCTAGATAAGTATAAAGAGTGAAGTGTCAAGGATGTAGAGACGCGATATATCGCGCCAGACCTGAGAAAGTGTGAATTACCCTTCATCCTTTCCCACACCCAGTCGCCCAATCTGCCCCATAGCCTTAAAAATGATGATTGTGTAATTGAGCTAGTGTTTCAGCCTGAATTCCCATGTCAGTGGTATATGGAGCGAGGAATTCAGCAGGTGATAATTCAGCCGGATTGAGGGCTATTGCCTTGTTTGTTGCTTCAACGCTGGCAACTTGTTGCTCTTGCATCCACTGGTCGTATGCTTCTGGCGACTGAACAATAAATTTAGTGTTCATGGCTCCATGATAGGGTCCACACAGTTCAGCACATATGAGCGGGTACTCGCCCTCCTTGCGGGCGGTAAAGCGAATTTGACTTTGCCGACCGGGAATTGCATCTTGTTTCAGGCGCAGTTGTGGCACCCAGAAGGCGTGGATGACATCATTGGCTGTCATATTCACCATCACTTCACGCCCTACAGGAACGTGCATCTCGCTGGCAACTACACCAGTGTCTGGGTAGGTGAAGATCCAAGCGAACTGCAAGCCAGTTACGTTAACTACCAATTCGGGTGGTTTACCTTCTTTGTCAGGACTAGCACCAAGGGTGGGAGAAACTATGCCTACGCCTGGAGAATTCTGTTTTTGGGGAATTTGGTCAGAATTCCGCACTGAGGCTGTTGCTGGATCTTGCATCGCCTCATCGGATTTTTGCTGATTCTGATTTGGTTGCGTGCTAGGCGGCGTATCATTTAGCGTTGCTGCGATCGCACTCCCGCGCCCAATCGCTGCTTCCTGGGTTATGGGACTGTCGTGGATGTCATGGGGACTGAAGCCACCAATTGAGTTATAAACCTCGAAACTATAGATCGAAATCCCGATAACAATAATTGCTGGGATCGCCGTCCAGAGAATTTCTAGCGGCACGTTACCGAAAACTGGCAGGGCATCTGAATTATCATCCGGACGACGGCGAAATTTAATTGCCGAGTAAATCAGAATACCCTCAACGAGCAGAAACAGACCGACTGAGATCGTCATCATGGTGTTGAACAGCCCGTCCACCAAAAGGGCTTCATCTGAGGCTGCCGTCGGCAACAACCCATGATTTTGACCGTACCACAGGCTGACGAGTGTCAGCACAATGCCGATCAGTAGACTCCAAATAGAACTTGGGATTTTCACGGTTAGCTAGTTGAGTACTTCTAACTTCTTGTATATTCAGCTGGTCTTACTTACCAAGGTAGTGCAGCTATTCCATATGGTGGGTAAGACTGAGGAAATTTTTACTATTTTCTTCGGGATCGCATTTTGTTATAGCACACTTGTCTATTTATCCTATCTAGCTTGGGTCATACATTAAGAAAAATAAAGCACTCCAAACTAATCCAAAGATAAATTCTCGAAACCATGACAATTTAAAAATCGCTAAAGCTTCTGCGATTAAACAGTTTTATCCTTCACAGTAAGATGTGAACTAGCTTAATTCCTCTGTCATCATACGCTAGGGTGGAAATGAGTTATTACTTACAACTTTGTAAACAAACACATCGCTTGCAGACAGATAAAAGGTATAGTCCATGACCGAATACGTCCTGCACAGACAAACTTTAGCCTCGACTGGACAGTCACAACCACAAGAAAAAATTCGACGGCTAGTGTGGAAGCTGTGTTTAGCTACACTTATCTTGATGGCGATCGGTAGTGCCACTAGAGTTATGAATGCTGGTCTTGCTTGCCCAGACTGGCCTTTGTGTTACGGTACGCTAGTGCCAACTAAACAGATGAATCTCCAAGTGTTTCTGGAGTGGTTTCACCGTTTGGATGCAGCTTTTATTGGCATTGGTGCGATCACTTTAGTTGTCGGTTGTTGGTGGAACCGCAACTCATTGCCGAAATGGCTCCCCTGGAGTGCTACTTTCGCTCTCGGTTTGATCCTATTCCAAGGTGTTTTGGGTGGACTGACCGTTACAGAAATGCTACGGTTTGACATTGTTACCGCTCACCTAGCCACAGCGCTATTATTTTTTATTACGCTGCTAGTAATTGGTACGGCGCTAACACCCTATCAAGGAACTGGTAACGCTGGTAAGTTATCTTGGATCGGTTTAGTTGCCGCCATTTTAGTTTATTTGCAAAGTATTTTGGGAGCTTTGGTAGGATCGCGCTGGGCACTACACCAATGTTTGGCAGGTCAAGAGTTATGTACGGTTATGTATAGCCATATTGGCGGTGTTGTGCCCCCTACGCTTGCTACTTTAGCCGTCGTGTTTCTGTCTTGGCGTACTCCTGCTTTACATCCAGCTTTACGCGGGTTGGCAAATATGGCAGGGGGTTTGTTAGGTTTGCAAATCTTGTTGGGTGTGGCGACATTCCGCTTACACTTGCAAGTCGAACCCTTGACGGTGGCGCATCAAGCTGTGGGAGCTGCTTTACTTGGAGTTTTGGTAGCTTTTACGGTTTTGGCAATGCGCGATCGCAGTAGTTTGAGGGGAGTTGCTACTACGGTTTAGATTAGTTAACGAACCGTCGGAGCCGTAGGCGATAGCGTTGCCGTTAAACGCCAAGAACGCAGAGGAAAGAGAGGAAGAGAGAAAACTGGGTTTTGTGTTTCTTTTTAGGGATGTTGGCACAGTGGTGAAGCGTTAAATTGCTGTGTGTTGTTTTAAACAGTGAGGAATTGGTGCAAATATGGTTGAGACTACTGTCTCTAGGCAGCATCAAAGTTTTTTCCAAGTGATTCACAGTTACTACCAGTTGACTAAGCCTCGGATTATTCCGTTGCTATTAATTACTACTTCTGGCAGTATGTGGATCGCGGCTGAGGGACGGGTAGATCCGTTTTTATTGCTGGTAACTTTGGTTGGTGGTACTTTGGCTGCTGCTTCTGCTCAGGCGGTTAATTGTATTTATGACCGTGATATTGATGATGCTATGGAGCGAACTAGGCATCGTCCTATACCTTCTGGAAGAGTACAGCCGCGTGATGCTCTGATTTTTGCGATCGCTCTTGCTGCTATTTCTTTTAGTTTGCTGGCTGTTTTTGCCAATCTGCTCAGCGCTTTGTTGGCAATGTCTGGAATTGTGTTTTATGTTGGCATTTATACTCACTTACTCAAACGCCACACGGCACAAAACATTGTCATTGGTGGCGCAGCTGGGGCAATTCCTGCTTTGGTAGGTTGGGCTGCTGTCACGGGTTCTTTGAGTTGGGTAGCTTGGCTAATCTTTGCGATCGTGTTTTTGTGGACACCTCCCCATTTCTGGGCGCTGGCTTTGATGATCCGCGATGATTATGCCAAAGTCGGTGTACCAATGTTGCCTGTTGTGGCAGGGAATGTCGCTACAGTGCAGCAAATTTGGCTTTATACGCTGCTGCTGATCCCGGCAACATTTCTACTGATTTATCCCCTCCACGCTACAGGTCTAGTTTATGGGTTCGTCGCCTCTGCCCTGGGTAGCATTTTCATTCGTAAAGCTTGGTTGCTACGGCAAAACCCAGATTGTAAAACTACGGCGCGATCGCTTTTCCTCTACTCCATTCTCTACATGATGCTGTTGTGTGCTGGCATGGTTGTCGATAGTCTACCCATCACCCATCAGCTTGTCAGTGCTTTGGCAGCTAGCCTAAATACTCTCATCAGTGCCATCCCTATATACTAGTGGCGAGTGGTTAGAAATTATGAATGCTGGATGTTAAATGATCAATGCTTAATTCATCATTCATAATTCATCATTGCTGCCTTTCTCCACACCCTAAGTCATATAAGATGGAAATAGAGATTGTATAGTTTTGTATCGTGTCAGCGACGAATAGCTTTATGGCTCCCGCTGTTTTAATTCAAAATCTTCAGAAGCGCTACGGCAACGTTGAAGCTGTTAAGAATGTTTCGTTTCAGGTAGAGCCAGGAGAAATCTTTGGTTTGCTTGGCCCCAACGGTGCTGGGAAAACTACCACACTGCGGATATTATGTACTTTATCCACCCCGGATGCTGGAGTTGTAGAAGTTTCTGGGATCTCGGTGCTGGATAACCCAAGAGCCGCAAGACAACGGCTGGGATATGTAGCTCAAGAAGTCGCTCTAGATAAAGTTCTAACTGGGCGAGAACTACTACAACTACAAGCGTCGCTTTATCATCTCCCTAGAGGCACAGCCAAGCAACGAATTGATACTGTCTTGGAGTTACTCGGTTTACAGGAGTACGCAGATAAAAAGACTGGCACGTATTCCGGTGGTCTACGCAAGCGTTTAGACTTGGCAGCAGGGTTACTTCACGCCCCGGATGTCCTAGTTCTAGATGAACCAAGTGTGGGGCTTGACATTGAGAGCAGGTTTGTGGTGTGGGATTTTTTGCGGCAGTTACGCGCTGCTGGGACAACAGTAGTAATTACTAGCCACTATCTAGAAGAAATTGACGCTCTAGCCGATCGCGTGGCAATTATTGATCGCGGTTTAGTAATTGCATCCGGAACGCCTTCGGAATTGAAAGATAAGGTGGGGGGCGATCGCATCACTTTGCGCATCCGCGAATTTTCACCAGAAGAAGAAGCCTCACAAGCTAAATCTCTACTGCAATCCCTACCTTTTGTCCAAGAAGTCATTATCAACAACTCTCAGGGTAATTCCCTCAATTTAGTAGTCACGCCTCAAAATGACGGTTTGATTACTATCCAGCAAAAACTCAACTCTGCTGGATTACCCACATTTAGTATTGCTCAATCTCGCCCTAGCTTAGATGATGTCTACCTCGCCGCCACAGGTAGAACATTGATGGATGCGGAATTGGCTTCTTCTGGAAGTCGAGATCCCAAGGCTGAGCGCAAGCAAAATATGAGATAGAAAATGATGAATTATGAATGTTAAATGATAAATTTATACCCGTTTCATCATTCATAATTCAGCATTGATCATTTCTAAAATCCAAAATCTAAAATCCAAAATTGATATGAGTGGTACTGTTACACCTCCTAAATCAGATCTTAGTTGGCAGCAATTAGCCTCTGCTCCAATTAGCAAAGGTGATACATCCAATTGGTTTGGGGAATTAGTTCAAGAAACCCTAGCTTTAACTCGTCGTTTATTTATTCAATTGCAGCGTCGTCCCTCAACTTTAGTTGCTGGAATTATTCAGCCAATAATGTGGTTGATTTTGTTTGGAGCGTTGTTTCAAAATGCTCCTCAAGGCATCTTTGGTAATAGTACTAATTACGGTCAGTTTTTGAGTGCTGGTGTAATTGTTTTTACCGCTTTTGCCGGAGCGCTTAACGCTGGATTGCCAGTAATGTTTGATCGGGAGTTTGGCTTTTTAAACCGCTTGTTAGTAGCTCCATTAGCATCCCGGTATTCGATTGTTTTAGCTTCAGCTATTTTCATTATTAGTCAAAGCTTGTTGCAAGCAGCAATCATTGTCGCAACAGCGGCATTTTTGGGTGGTGGTTTACCAGATGCTGGGGGTTTGAGTGCGATCGCCCTCATCGTCTTTTTACTAGCTTTGGGTGTGACAGCATTGAGCCTGGGTTTGGCTTTTGCTCTCCCCGGCCATATTGAACTGATTGCCGTAATTTTTGTCGCTACCCTGCCTTTGCTATTTGCAAGCACCGCCTTAGCACCTTTATCTTTCATGCCCAAGTGGTTACAGGTGGTGGCTTTGCTCAACCCTCTCAGCTATGCCATAGAACCAATTCGCTATCTCTATCTTCATAGCGATTGGGGATTAAATAGTGTGGTGATGCAAGCTCCTTTTGGTGCCGTGACTTTTGGCGGAACGCTGCTAATTTTACTTGGCTTTAGCCTTGTAGCACTTCTTAGCATTCAACCCCTACTCAGACGAACTCTTGCTTAAGATAATAAACATATAGTCTTTAGCTTGAGCTTTTAGCGCCAAAAATTATGAAAACGTCAGTATCTGTGATCAAAGTTGTTGTTTGTACCGCAAGCATAAGTTTTTCCTTGCTCATACCTCAACTAAGTTGGGCGCAAACCACCCCAACTACCACTAGCAACAATGCTTTAGAAGACTTGGATCAACAGAATAGAAACCCCTTCTCGTCACGTGATGATGGGAATGCGATGAACGGCATCATGGATTTAATGCATCGCGCCCAAATGGGTAATATCCGCAGCGTCAACGAATATTCTGCCGAACAAGATCGCAGTCTGAATGATGCAGCTACTCAGTTTCGGCAAAAGCAGCTACAAATGCTTCGCAATCAAAACCAAAACTCAGCTAATCCAGCTAATTCTGCGAACACCCCCAACTCAGGTAATTAACTGGTTTGTTCGGTTGAAAACCTCAAGAGAAAAACCCCAGAGGATTGCGATCGCAACTGGGGTTTTTAACTTATGTTTAATTCAAAACTCAAAACTCAGAACTATTTAAAGCCCTAATCTTGCTAGAACGTCGCTAGCATGAGAGGACGTATTGACGCTACTGTCAACATGAATAACTTTACCGTTGCCGTCAATTACATAAGTAACTCTTTTGGCATAACCACCACCGTCAACATCGTAAGCTTGAATCAAGCTTTTATCGGTGTCAGCCAGTAGGGGAAAATTTAAATTGTACTTTTGGGTAAATTGCTGGTGAGAAGCTTCATCATCAGCACTGACTCCCAAAACTACAACATCTTTGTTTTGATAGTCAGACATGGAATCACGGAAGCTACAAGCTTGTTTAGTGCAGCCTGGAGTATCGTCTTTTGGATAGAAATACAAAACTACTGTTTTACCAGCAAAATCAGATAAGGAAACAGTATTACCATTGGTGTCTTTGACAGTAAATGCTGGTGCATCTGTACCAACTGTTAAAGTCATAGGATTTAGTATCTATCCAAAATGAGTTTCAAATTACTAACAGTAATATCATTGCATCTTGCTTGACATTTTTAGCAAGAGTCTGAGCTAGATCGGGCTGTTTGAATGAATTGTTTTTCTGTTATTAGTGATCGCCTTCGTGTTTCGGTGCAAATGACTTTAAGATAATAAATATATTTAAAATTGGAGCTTAAATATAAGCTATTGATATAAATGTCAAAGATAATAAAAATTAATCAAGATGACACGATGCCAGCGATCAACACCAAAACTAACTCGTTTTCCTATCCAAGTAGTACTATAGAACGCGCTAAGCGATCGCTTATTTGTTCTCCCTTTAAGCTGCATTTATTGGATTCGATGCGCGACAAAAGCGTCTCGGTGCAAGCGATCGCGTTGGGTTCAGGTGTTGAGAATGGCTACACTAAACGCCCTTTATCAGAGCTAACAGTTGATAACGAGCTATCGTGGCTCATTCAAGTAGGTGTACTGCGGCGAGAAGTTGATGGACAAGGAATTACAGATAGTTTTCGCCTCACTCCTTTAGGAAGACAGTTAGTAGATCTAGGGGAAACAGGAAATAGTTGGGGTACACCTTCGTGGCTTGATCGCTTCTATAATGCCTTGAGTCGGTGGTTGAGGCTACCATTTTAGCAAAGCGAGTGTAAGGACTCCTCCTTTCAACTCACGCCCCCTTCCCTCCTAGGGAAGGGGGTAGGGGGGTTAGGTGTGAGGAATGAGTAGAAAAAGGGAAGAATAAATATTGAAGTAAATGAATTATATGTTCTTTTCCTACTTTTGCTTTACCCTTTGTCGTCCTTAGCTATAAAGTTGATAGTTTATGAAAGCAATCATGGTAGTGGGAACCACATCTCACGCAGGAAAATCGACGATCGCCGCCGCTATTTGTCGGATGCTGTCAAAGCGCGGGTGGCGAGTAGCACCGTTCAAAGGGCAAAATATGGCTCTGAACGCCTATGTCACCATTAATGGGGGTGAAATTGGCTATGCCCAAGCAGTACAAGCTTGGGCTGCTGGAGTGTCGCCGATAGTAGAAATGAATCCGATTTTACTCAAACCTCAAGGGGATATGACCTCTCAGGTGATTATTAAGGGTAAAGCCGTAGGTAAAGTGGGTGCAGCGGAATACTACGAACAATATTTTCAAATCGGCTGGCAAGCGATCGAAGAATCACTCCGGCATTTGACATCAGAATTCGATTTAATTGTATGTGAAGGAGCTGGTAGTCCAGCAGAAATAAACCTCAAACACCGCGACTTAACTAATATGCGGGTGGCGAAACATTTGAACGCGCCAACGTTGCTAGTAGTTGATATTGATCGCGGTGGTGCTTTTGCTCATGTTGTCGGCACTTTGGAGTTACTAGAACCAGAGGAACGCGCTTTAATTCGCGGCGTAATAATTAATAAATTCCGGGGGCAGCGATCGCTACTAGAACCCGGCATCAAATGGTTGGAAGAACGGACAGGAATTCCTGTTCTCGGTGTCATTCCTTGGATCGATCAGATATTCCCAGCCGAAGATTCACTGGATTTATTTGAACGTAAAACCTCCAAATCTAACAGCGATTTAAATATCGCAGTCATCCGCTTACCGCGAATTTCTAACTTCACCGATTTCGATCCGCTAGAAGCAGAAGCTTGTGTGGGCTTGAGATACATCAGCCCCAAACACGAATTAGGACATCCAGATGCCGTAATTCTCCCTGGTACTAAAACATCGATCGCCGATTTGCTGCTTCTGCATAAAACTGGCATGGCAAAAGCGATTCAAAACTATGCCGCAGCAGGTGGAACCGTCTTAGGCATCTGCGGCGGCTTCCAAATCATGGGGCAACAGCTAGCCGATCCAGAAGGAATGGAAGGTGAAGCAGGCAGATTTCCAGGATTGGGACTGTTTCCAATTAGAACCGTGATTACAGGGCATAAAGTCGCCCGTCAGCGACAAGCAGTTTCTAACTTTCCTCAAGCTGGATTGCCCGTAATTGGATACGAAATTCATCAGGGGCGATCGCGTTTAATAGAAACACCAAATTCTCAACAACCGCACTCCTGCCAATCATTGTTTGACGACCCCAATCTTGGCATGGTAGATAATTCTCAATTAGTTTGGGGAACTTATCTGCACGGGATATTTGACAATGGCCCTTGGCGACGAGCTTGGTTAAATCGCTTGCGGCAACAAAGAGGACTAAAGTCTTTACCCACTGGTATTTCCAACTACCGCGAACAGCGAGAGGCTATGTTAGATTCTCTTGCCAATGTCGTCGAGGCTCATTTGGATCTAACACCGATTTTGTCGTCCTAAATTAGAAATTGTGGCAATGCGCGTACATTTTTTACCCGATGATGTAACAGTTGATGCTGAAGTAGGAGAACCACTATTAGATGTAGCAGAACGAGCCGGAGTGATGATTCCGACTGGCTGCTTAATGGGTTCGTGTCACGCCTGCGAAGTCGAGATCGAAGGAGGAAATACTATCTGCGCTTGTATTACACCAGTGCCGCCAGGAAGCAAGCAGCTGACGATTAATCTTTATGTTGACCCAACTTGGTAAGAGATACGAACCGCCTCAGCCGTAGGCGAAGGCGTTGCCGTTCGCGTAGCGTTGCCGTAGGCTAGGCTAGAACGCCAAGGTTTTTAAGAAGATTTTGCTTTCAAAGCATATTCACGAAAGCGTTCTAAGTCAGCTTTAATCGTAGATTCGACAACGCGACCTAAAAACAAGTTATCCATAATTTTGCCCAGGATGCCTGGAATAGCATAAGCAACAGAAAGTTTAACAATACTGCTGCCTTTGCGATCATAAAAGCGAATAGCACCTGTATTGGGCAAACCGCCAACAGATTCCCATTGAATGATTTGCTGCGGCACAACCTTAATATTACGGGAAAGCCAGCTGAATTCTAAACCGCCAGTATTCAACTTCCACCGCGATAACTCCGGCTGGTTCTCCACCACCTTCACCGAATCAATCCACTTCATCCAACGAGGCATTTGCTCCAAATCTGACCACAGGTTCCACACTAAGTCAATCGGAGCCTCTACCTCTACCTGCACGCTATGCTCTAGCCAATCCGGCATCTACTCTTCCTCTTCCTTGGCGTTCTTGGTATCCCCGCGGTTCGTTACACAGCCGACATCTGACTAGCAACAGTCAATCTTTCAATACTCTCCAAAATCTCCTTAGCCGCAAGCTGCCCCGAAATCGTCGCTCCCTCCATGCTATCGATGTAATCCTGCTGGGTGTAACTACCCGCTAGGAAAAAATTAGCTACTGGTGTCTTTTGGGCAGGACGATAAAGATCCATTCCAGGTGCTTCCCGATAGAGAGATTGAGCTAACTTTACTACACTGTACCAAGTCATGTTCAACTCGCGCGAAGAAGGGAACAGCTCGTGAACTTGCCCCAGGACGTGTTGGGCGATCGCTTCATTACTTTCCTTGATAAACGGATCTCCCGGTGTCAGCACTAACTGTAATAAAGAACCCTGCCCTTCTCGATAATAATCAGCTGGGCTAGTCAAAGCCAAATCCGCAAAACAAGAAAAGTCAGCATCAGGCGTATATAGCAAATTATCTAAACCAGCCGCCTCTTGTAGTTGTTGACGCTTTTGGGCATCGTGTAGTTCTGTCACCCAACCATCGAACCGCAGCTGCACTGTTGCCACTGGCACGGCTTCAAGTTGGTAAATATTATCAAATTCTGACCACTGTCGCCATTTTTTTGGTATAATACGCTGAATCCCTGGAATATCGCAAGCACAGACATAAGCGTCAGCAGTAACAATCTCTTCTGTATCACCTTGGGCAACGACTATAGCAGTGACGCGCGTTTGTTCCCCTGACCCACTAAACAAAATTTCCCGCACTCTCCGACGAGTAGAAATTTTGGTTCCTCTGGCTTCGAGATACTCAATAATCGGCTTGTGTAGATATTCGTGGGGCGACCCTTCCAGCATTCGCAAAACCGAAGCTTCAGTTCTGGCGGCAAATAACTGGAAGATTGTCAACATACAACGGGCAGAAATATTTTCGCAGTCAATAAAGCCTAATGCGTAGGCGATGGGGTTCCACATCCGCTTGATACTGCCATCACTACCTCCTTGACGACGGAACCAGTCGGCAAAGCTGATTCTATCCAAGTCGCGGATGGTTTTCATCGCTCCATCAAAATCTACCAAACCGCGCACTATCGGGCTAGTAGCGAGGGCGATCGCATTCTGCGCTTTATCCCGCAATGACAACTGAGAAGTAGTGAAAAATGCTTTCAACCCATTAAACGGTGCACCTGTGAGAAAGCGAAAATCCAATTCCCCGGTACGTCCACCTTTATTAATAAAGGTGTGAATGTGGTCTTTCAGCCGCAGGTTTTCACCCGCCCCCACCTTTTCCATCAAGTCAAACAAATGATAGTAGCAACCAAAAAATACGTGCAATCCCATTTCTACATGGTTGCCATCAGCATCAACCCAGCTACCAACTTTACCGCCAACAAAGGGACGAGACTCAAAAATTTCTACTTCCCAACCAGCATCAGCTAAATCTACAGCGGTTGCTAACCCAGCCAGTCCCGCCCCGACAATCGCAACACGCATTCCGTCTTTCCTGCTCAATTTCTTTACGTATTTTAATAGGCGTTGGGGACTAGGGGCTAGGGGAGTTGAATAGTTTTGAGTTTTAAATTTTAAGTTTTAAGTTAAAAAATGCTCATTTAACTTAAAGCTTAAAATTTAAAACTGGAGCCTTGCGACTCACCCTAGTCCCCAGCCTCTAACCCCTATTCAAGCTGAGGCATCAGTTGAAGCATTCCAATTCCTAGTTCTTTGGCTGAAATTGAGCGCGCTTCAAATAGAGCCATCATGTCACGTAATTGCGGTTGCCCGCGCGAAGCCCCCATCAGCCCCCTAGCGACGATCAAGCCACAGTAGCCTTTTGTTTGTTTACAGCGTTGCTCCCACTTTCGCCTAGCGGCTTCATGTACTGGATCGTCCTCCAAAAATTCACCGAACAGAAACAATTCGCCATTAACTGCTTGCAATACTCCCAGATCGTAGCTATCACCCCCAAACGGATCGGCACCTGGATTAAAACCAATACCTTCGATTCCCCCTGCTGCCTGAATCGCTTCGATCGCTGTTTTTGCTTTCGGACGGGTGGTTTGAATCAAAACTACTGGTAATCCGTCTCCTGCTTCTGTCGGCTTTCCTACCTGCTGGTGTGTTACTCCAGATCGCAAGTATTGCACTGTTTCCCAGGACATCACACCAAGGCTTAAGAAAGAATCCTCTGGAATCAGATCGTCGCGCAACGAGCGGAACGCAGGTAAAGATTCTAGAATACTGTCGTCTGAATCTAATTCATCTGCTACCGCGTCTGCCATTTCTTCTAACTCTGCTGCCAAGGAAGGCAGCGTCGAGACACTAACATTAACAGGCTGATTTTTTCCTCCATTCCCCGTTTGGGGTAGAGGAATGCGATAACTACGACTTAAGGCACGTAAGGTTTTCTGGCTCAAATGTTTTCGCTCATTGCGAATAAAGCGATTCAAAGCCTCCAGTGCCATGAATAGAGCGATCGCCTCTTCCTCATAAAGCACAGATCTTAACCCTTCTAGGGGGTGAATATTGCCAAAAGACGGTTGAATATCTGATAACGGCAAATTGGCTAGATCGATAAATTCTGCTTCTATTTCTGCTTCTACTTCGTCTCTTTGCTCAAAAGTCAAAAACAGGCAATCTTGCTTCAGAAAGGCTTCTTCTAGCTGCTCGGTCGATTCTTCTTCAATCAACACCTTAGCTCGAAACCGCTTGAGTGAATCTTCAGAGCGATACAATAAAATCCCATACTCCATGCCTAGCATTCCCATCACCGAGGCATAGAGCGTGTCAATATCGCAATAGTTCAGCTTAATTGCTAATATTTGGTGTTCTTCTAATAATTCCCAAGGAGCAGCCTGCCAAATTTCAAATGCCTTTTTTCTCAGTGCTTCAGCATATTGCGGCGGTAAATCAGGCGTATAAGTTCCTACTTCATCTTGGAACCGCTGATACAGCTCGTCAATCAAGGGTAAATCTGGTACATAGTCAATGGCAATTCCTAGCTCTTGCAGGACACCACGCAGGAAGAACTGAATTTCCCGATCGCGCACGACAATTTTCTGCGGTCGCGCTGGTTTGGCTGGACTATTGGGATGCTCCATTGCTCGTAGTAAAGTCCGTACCACTGCTTCTGGACCACTGTCAGCAGCTACTACATCCATTGCCCGCACCATGCCCTGGGAACCATCCACCCATAAAATACACTCGCTACTTGCCTCCGCGTCTGCTTTGAGGTTTGGCGCTGACAATGAACGGCGATCGCCTTCCCAGACACAAGGGATCTGATTTAATTTCTGCAAACGGCGACGCGTATAGTGATTCAAGGAAGTTGTCATATACCAAGCTAATCAGGGAGACACTGCGAACTTTTGGGTTAAGCTGGAGATTATAAGTTTTTTTGATAACTAACTGCTAATCTCTGCCCTTGAGCAGTAGTTGCTGCTATTTTCCCCGATCGAGTTCTTTGATAACAAATTAGACCTATCAATTCTAGGATAGAGACCTTTAGCACGCTTTTGTTGGATTGTTTGCAATTCCTTAAATCCTTGCTTAGATATCGCTAAAATGAACGAAAAAGCTGCAATTAATTTTAAGTTAAAAGTCACCGGGAGTTTCATCGGATTATGACAACAGCAACCCAGCCTCAACAACGAGGTATTCAACTAAGTGAAGCAGCTCTGCGGCACATTTTATTTTTACGCGCTCAACAAGGTCAAGATTTGTGTCTCCGAGTAGGAGTACGACAAGGTGGCTGCTCTGGTATGTCCTACATGATGGATTTTGAAGACACTAGTAAAATCCGCCAAGACGATGAAGTGTTTGACTATGACGGCTTCAAAATCATCTGCGATCGCAAGAGTATGTTATATCTGTACGGCTTAATGTTGGACTATAGTAACGCCATGATCGGTGGTGGGTTCCAATTCACCAACCCCAATGCCAGCCAAACCTGTGGTTGCGGTAAGTCATTTGGTGTTTAATTACCTATAGGCAAGAGGCAAGAGGTAAGAGGTAAGAGGTAAGAGGCTAGGGGCGAAATTTCGCCTAATTCCGTTGTTCCCTCCCCCTTGCCCCCCCAGCCCTTCGCTTCCTAGCCTAAGCACCCCTAGCCCCTAGCTCGTTTTTTGGTAATGACTGAAACTGTTGAATCTCTATTTGAATCTGCTGTAGAACGCTACAAAGCTGGGGAAGAACCAGCAAGCTTAATTCCGGTTTTTCAAGATATTTGCAATCGCACTCCCAAAAGCAGTGCTGCTTGGACTTGTTTGGCGTGGTTGTACTTGTTGAGTAATAAACCCGCTGCTGCTGTCAAAGCCGCGCAGAAGGCAGTAAAATTACATCCCCAAGATGCCCAAGGACAAGTTAATTTAGCCGTTGCCATGTTAGAAACGGGTCAAAAAGGTGTGCGGCAACACATCGATATAGTTATGCAGTTGATTACGCTCGATTCAGAAATGCGAGATGAAATTAAACAAAGTATTGCTGATGGCTTGGAGAGAAAACCAGATTGGAAGAGTTTAGAGCGAGTGAGAAAATGGCTATTTGAACCCTCAGAGGGTTAGGGTTGCGAAAGTAGGGTGGGCAATGCCCACCTACCAAAAATTGTCACTTTTAAAGCAAGCTTTACTTAGCAAAAATCTTCGTCAAAAGAAAAGCGGCTATATCTTGCACTGGCAAAACTTGTTTTACAGCACCCAGAGCGATCGCTTCTTTTGGCATACCAAAAACGATACAGCTTTTCTCATCTTGGGCAATTGTCATACCTCCAGCAGAAGCGATCGCACTCATTCCTGCTGCACCGTCTCTACCCATTCCTGTTAACAAGATACCTGCTGTAGCGTGGTGATAAAAGTTAGCAACAGATTTAAAAGTAACTGTCACCGAGGGACAATGACCGTCAACAGGTGTAGACGACGTGGAATAAGCAAATTTACCTTGAACATTCAGTTCTAAATGACTTCTTTCCGGGGCAAAATAAACTGTTCCAGGCAAGGGAATCTCACCGACTTGAGCAATTTTGACTTTTAACTTACACTCTACTCCTAGCCAGTCTACAAGTCCCTGCAAAAAGCCTTCACTGATATGCTGGGTACAAATTACGGGTACTGGAAAATTACTCGGCAGTTGGGCAAGAATTTTATGTAAGGCTTGAGGGCCACCTGTAGAAGCTCCTATTGTAACTACTCTAATTGAAGTTGTAACATCTATTACCCGTCCAGCAGCTGCGAGCTGAGAAGATTTTGCCGTTTCAGTAGTTGTAGCGAGTTGTTGCCGCCTGGTAAAAACCTTTACTCCAGCAAGAATTTTGACTTTGTTGACCAACTCCCGCTTGACTCGCTCGTAATCTGATGCCAGTCCAGCATTCGGTTTAGGAAAAACGTCCACTGCTCCTGCTTGTAGAAGTTGAAAAATGGTGTGAGTGTCTTCTTTCTGCACCGAAGTGCTGATGACCAAAATTGGTTTAGGGTCATTTCCCATTACTTGTCTGGTGAACTCTAGACCATCCATTCCTTTCATGTGCAGGTCCGTGCAAATCACAGCAGGTTGCACAACAGGCATTAATTCCAATGCCTCTTGACCGTTACGAGCAGTACCTACAACTGTAACTTCAGGCGACGATCCAAGCAGCCTTTTGAGAATTTCTAGAGCAACGGGTGAATCTTCTACTAATAAAACTTTTATTGGGAATTCTTTCATTGACAAATTCTTGAGTAAGCCATACAAAGAGTTACAAAAATAAGTTGCCAGAGGCTATTTCTGAACTTTTGTATGGTGTAAGTTGTCTCAATCCTAGTAGACAGTTATGGAAGTGGTTTAGCACTAACTTGCTTGCTTGCAAGAACTCTAATCTTGGTAATCAAGCTTCTCTTAAATTCTTCTTGATTGGCTGATGAAACTGCTGCGGGTTTAGGCATAATATCTACCGCTCCAGCTTTCAACACCTGGAAGACATTTTCGATATCTTGCTTCTGTACGGCATCGCTGATGACTAGGATCGGCAGAGGAGTCTTCGCCATTACTTGTTTGATGAACTCCATCCCGTCCATTTTTGGCATTTTCAAGTCGGTACAAATCACTTGCGGCTGCACAAGAGGAATTAGATTCAATGCCTCTATACCGTCGCTAGCCGTACCTACCAGTTGAACCTCTGGTGCAGAATCAAGCAGCTTGCGGAAAATTCCCAAAGCAATGGGAGAGTCTTCGACTAACAAAACTTTAATCGGGGATTGAGCCATTTAAACCTCCTATGGTGTTTTTAGAAGTAAAGGAGTAGGTTGCGATCGCAAGTAGTGAATTTGCTTTTACTCTCGACTGCTTAAATCTAGGATTCCCACTAAACCAATCTTCTCAACGTATCTAGCAAAACTTTTTGATCGAAAGTGCCTTTAGTCAGGTAAGCGTTGGCTCCTGCTTCTGCACCCCTTCTCTTATCCTCATCGGATGCTAAAGTCGTGCAAAGAACAATTGGTAATTCGCTATATTCTTTGTGCTGGCGAATTTTAGCTGTGAGCGATAGCCCATCCAGGTTTGGCATTTGCACGTCAGACACAACTGCATCGAAAGTTTGCGCCCTCAGTTTATTGAAGCCGTCTAACCCGTCTACGGCTGCTACCACGTCATACCCCGCACCTTCTAGAATGCGTTTTACCTGAGTGCGAATTGTAATCGAGTCTTCCACCAGAAGAATCGTTTGCTTTGTTTTCGTTTGCTCAAATGATTTTGCCTGTGCAAATGCACCTCCTCGATTGCGCTTTTGCATAGACTTGAGCAAATCTTGGGGATTGAGAACCATGCAAACTTCCCCAGTACCTAAAATAGTTGCACCAGAAACGTTGCGAACTCGCTTGAGTAACTTGCTTTGTGATTTGAGAACGACATCCTGTTGATCCAGCAAACCATCCACTAGCAGCCCCAAGCGATCGTTACCGACTTGCAGAATAATGCAAGGCAGCATTTTTGATTCTGAGGCTGATTTTGGTGAAGCAGGCGCAGCAATTGGCAATTCCAATAAATCGGCTAGCCAAGACACAGATACAGGTTGACCATCTAAGACAATAGTTTGACTGCCTTCAATAGCGAAGATTTCCTGCCCAGAAACTAGTAGGTTTGTTTGCACGAATTCTACTGGAATCGCGTAAGAGACGCGGTTCACTTCTACAATCAATACATTAGTTGTAGCTAAGGTTGTATTCAATTCGATCCGAAACAAACATCCTTTTCCTGGCGTAGAATCTACCTGGATACTACCCTTAAGCCGCTCGACGTTGGCGCGCACCACATCTAGTCCTACACCTCTTCCTGAAATCTCAGTGATAGTCGTTCGAGTTGAGAATCCGGCGGCGAAGATTAATGACTGAATTTGCGCAGTTGTCATCGTTGCTAGTTCTTCTTCCCGACAAACCCCGCGCCGCAAAGCAGTGCGTTTGATGCCCTCGATGTCCAATCCACGCCCATCGTCTACAATTTCAATCCCAATGTTGTTGGCGTTCTGATATCCTCTCAACCGCAACGTAGCAGCACGAGGCTTACCCACGAGTTCCCGTTCTTGGGGCGTTTCGATGCCGTGATCGATCGCGTTTCGGAGTAAGTGCAGCAGCGGATCTTTCATTTCTTCCAGAATCCGCTTGTCTGCTTTAGTATCTCCACCTTCAATTACCAAATTCACTTCTTTGGATTGTTGCTTTGCTAGATCGCGCACCATCCGAGGAAAGAGATTGAAAATAGTGGATAACGGTAATAACCGTAGCGTCCGAATTCCCGCTTCTAATTCACTGGTAACAATGTCTAATCTGGCGCTGTCTTCGTAAGCCGTATTTCTTAATTGGTTCACCAGAGTTCCCAAACGCTCTAGACGCTGTTCGGCACGATGTTGGAATTTCTGCACTTGCTTGATGCCATTGTGCGAACGAGGGTCTAAGCTCTCGATCGCTAAGCGGTTGACGAAGGCATCGCGGCTCCACTCTTCCCACATGATTAGGATTTCCTCAATTTCAGCTAGGCGATGAGCAATCCGAATTTTGGTTACGGTTAACTCGCCAGCTTGAGTCATTAAAGTATCCAGCTTTTGCGGTTCAACCCGAATAGTTTCAATTTGGTAGTTATTGACTTGAGCGGGTTCGTCTACTGATGGTGCAGGTGGTTGTTTGGCAGGAACTTCTTGTGGTACTGCGGGTGCTGGTACAATCAGTGTAGGGACAGGCAAAGGTACGATTTCTGCTTGAGCGTTGAAGACTTGAGGTTCAGCCGCTATTTCAGGGAAGAGTGCATCAACGTCAAAGGTTGCTGCTTCATAAGTGTTTGTGTCAGGGAAGAGTGTATCAACATTAAACAATTTGGTTTCACTTGCGATCGCGTCAGGGAAAAGTGCATCAACGTTAAATAGTTCGGTTTGATCGGCGTTGGTGTCAGCAAATGCGCCTACCTTGACAACTTCGGTTTCACCCGCGATCGCTTCAGGAAAGAGTAATTCATTACTTTGAGCCTCAGTCTGGGAATTAGTTTCAATCTGCTCAGATAAATTACTAGAATCAGCTCCCATCAACTGAGCCAAGACATAGAAGACATTAACGCCTGCTGGTTCGCCTGTGACTGCTTCACGTACTAGTTTGCGAATCGCGTCTAAACCTGGATACAAGCGATCGCAAATGTCTGTCGTCAAGACTCTATCGCCTCGCTTAGCTGCTGCCAAGATTTCTTCTAGTTGATGGATAAGAGTTTCAACACTAGTCACACCCAGCATCCGGGAATCCCCTTTGAGAGTGTGAGCTTCGCGCAATAAGTCTTCTAACTTAGCGCGATCCTGCGGGTATTTTTCTAAATGCAGTAAACCGTCTTCAAGGTTCTGCAAATGTTCTTCACTAGCTGTTTTATATATATTCCTAAGTTCTGTATCTTCTATCATCATGGCTTTAAAATCCTTATTTAGTTCTTATAGAACTGCATACTCAATAATAGAGATGGGGTGAGCGGGAAATTATCTCATTCTCCCCTCTTCTGTTGTCAAACAGTAGCTTTAAGTTTCTGCCCAGCTTCGTTAAGTTGTTCAGTGCTAGCTTTAACTTGAGTAATGCCAGGGTACTTTCTTTTGCCCCTAAATTGATTTCGTTCATTGCTGCTACCTGCTGCACAATTACTACTTACTGTTTGGCATTGATTGAGATTAATTTGTTGTTTTTCAAACTGTTTGATGAGTGCTATTCAACTTATGTGTTGCTGGCATTAACAGCGTTAAAATTCATCGTTAACTGCTAGTTCCCCCTTAGAAATGATTTTGGGCAGATCCAGAATGCTTAGCATTTTTTCTGAGTAGGGAGCTGTACCCCGGAGATATTCATTGCTACCGCTATGCACGGCGACGGGTACAGGCGTCACGTCTTTTGGATGCAGATACATCACATCAAACACTCGATCTACAGGCAACCCAGCCACGACATCATCAACCCGAATCACGATTGCCTGAGATACCTTGTCAGCAGCACTAGGCAAATTTAAAGCTTGGCGAATATCAACCAGGGTCACAATTTCACCCCGCAAATTCATATTTCCGACTATATGAGGCGGACAGCAAGGAATAGGAGTCAAGTTGCGAATATTGGTAAACTCTCGCACTACTTCCAAATCCAGCCCAAAGTATTCTCCATTCAGACCAATCACCGCTAGCGGCATTAATCCAGTGAAATCCGAGTTGGTAGTTGCTTGTCTTAAATTCTCAGATCGTTCCCGAAAAATCTTCCTATCTTCTGGGCTAGCATTTGGGCAGCATAAGTCGTAGAAACTGCCAATTCTACTTTTTGTAGAATGATGGTTTTCTGGAAATTGGTCTTCTAGTGTGTCGTTCTGCTTAGATGAGTAACCGTTTGTAGCGTCAACGCTCCCATTATTATCTTCATCTGGGAGCAAAGCTGAAACTGCATCAGAATAGCAAAGTAACTGCTCGTGGTTGAGCAGCATAATTATGTCGGCATCAACTTTGGCAACACCACTGATAAAACGCGAATTGATTTCTCTTTTGCGTCCATAAGAGATTTCTGCTTCGATTGCCTCGTCAGCAATATTCTTCACCTCATGCACAGAATTGACAACAATGCCAATCTGTAATCCTTCCCACTCCAGAACGATGACACTATCGCTCAAACTGCATTCTTGAGGTTGATATCCTAAACGCAGAGCCAAATGCATCACGGGTACAATTTGACCGCGCAGATTGAGAATGCCTACAATGTCATCCGGTGCTTCAGCAATGGTGGTGAGTTCTGCCAGATGGAATATCTCTTGAACTAGCAGTGCATCTACGCCATAATGCAAACCATAAAGACTGAAAATTAGATAATGTTTGTTTTCCATAATTGGTACTTGTGCTTTTATTGTTTAGAAGCAGTCCCAACATTGAGATATTTCCCCACGACCTGACGCAAATTTTCAGCATCGAATGGCTTGGTCAAATATTGTGTGGAGCCTGCAATTTGACCTTTGAGCTTATCGACGAACCCATCCTTTGCTGTCACCATAATGATCGGTAAGTCGCTAAATTGAGGCATACTCCGCAGGGTGCGGCATAGTTCTAAGCCGTCAATATCTGGCATCGAGACATCTAGCAATAGCAGTGCTACCTTGTTTTGATTTAATAAACTCAAAGCATCCACAGCATTGCTAGCTACCAGTACTTGGTAGTACTCGGCTAATGCCCGCTTGAATGTTGCTTGCATCACGGGGCTATCATCCACAGCCAGAATAGCCGGGAGATTGCTCTTTTGAACTGGTTTACTGCCCTCAAACGCAATCCAGCCTGCTTGTACCCAGTGCAGATATGATTGAGCTACCTGCAACGGGTCTTTATCTAACCCTTGAGCAATATCAACGAGTGATCGCTGTCCATCAACCGATTGCTGTATATGCTGACGCACGGACGGATCTGTAATTTTTGCCAAAGCATTGGCAGGTAACTGCGGAACTGCTTCAGGAGATGGAATTAAAGGGGCAAGTGTAGACCACTGTTCCTGGCGGCGAGTTATATCTTGCATCAAGTTAGATAGTTCCAAATCCCGACAAATATTAAGTTCAGTGGTGCTATCAAACTCAAATTGTCCTGCGTGGGGCAACACTTGTTCTAGAGTTAATACGACTTGAGTATGAACTAAGGCTTCAATTTGCTCCCAGGTAAACAGCCGCATTCTGATAAAAAATTCTAAAAACTCCTGAATTGATGTTTGAGTTGCCGCCCTTTGCATTGCTACATTAATAGCAGTATCAATTGATTCCCGCTTTAACTTCTGCCCCAACATTTTGGCGAATTCTTGTTTATTAGGAACTTTCAAGCCAGCGTAGACAATACGACCATTGTTCCAAACTAAAACGCGAGACTTTTTCTTTTGCTGTGAATTAATCTCCACATTTAGGTGCAAACTTCCGCTAGATTGTTGCTTTTCTAATTCTTTTAACAAGTTAATTAATTGTCGCGGTTGATATTGACCTTTTGACATTCTTGATAATTAAATTAAATGTTTTTAGTTGTTACAAGCTGCTATTTTTTATGCTGTACTTGATAAAAAATATTGTACTTTTAGTATGAAGAAAAACTCAAATAACTATAACCGTAAAATCTCTGAAGTAAAACTAATTTTTTCAATTCAATCGAGTTGTATCAGTGATAGTACTTAATGCTTAAAAGTTAACAAAAACAACAAAAGTATTTGTCAAAAAAACAGAATTTTTCAGTAAATATCCCCCAACCTTGCTAAGAAGGAAGGGGGAGCGGGATAATCAGAAGCTTTTACACAATTGCTTTGAGGTTCTGTGCAGCGTCTTTGAGTTGTTGAGTGCTGGCTTTGACTTGAGTAATGCCACTGGCACTTTCTTTTGCCCCTAAGTTGATTTCGTTTATCGCTGCTACTACCTGCTGCACGGCTACTGCTTGCTGCTTGGCGCTGAGGGATATTTGCTGGCTGTTGAGGAAGACGTTGTTGATTGAATCTGCTACACCTGTGAACGTTTCTGCTGTACCTTGTGCTAGCTTGATGCCAGAGTCTACAGTTTTGGTCCCCTGATCAGTCACCATGACTGTGGTGTTGATTGCTGCTTGAATATCTCCGACTAAGGCGTTAATCTTATCTGCAGATTTTTTGCTTTGATCGGCTAATTTGCGAATTTCACCTGCTACCACACCAAAACCTTTACCATGTTCGCCAGCACGGGCGGCTTCGACAGCAGCATTCAATGCCAGCATATTTGTTTGGTTGGCTAAGTCTCCCACTAAGCCGGAAATGCCACCAATTTGATTTGTCTGTTCCGAGAGGCGCAGAATTTGCTCGGCTATGGCTCCCACTTTGTCTTTGAGTGCTGACATACCTTCCATTGTTTGTTGCACCGCAAGAGTGCCTTCTTCTGCTAGAGACAATGCCATCCGCGCCCCGGCTGCTGAGTCCTCAGCTTGCTCGGCTGATTGACGAGAGGATGCGCCTAATTCATCCATAGTAACGGTGGTTTGATTCACTGAGCTTGCCTGCTGGGATACTGTACGCTCTTGCTGCTCTACTGTTGTGGCAATTTCTGTGGAAGAAGAAGCGATCGCATTGGCAATTTGTTGAATCACCTTAGTTGCGCGGCTAGCAAGCAAGACAGCAATTCCACTAGCGATTAATGCTGTTACCCCAGTTCCTAGTATAAGTGTCCACAACATTTGTCTTTGCGTAGTAAACGCCTCTTCTGTATCTTGGGCAAGGATTACGCTCCAGTTCAGTTGTGGCAAACCCTCTAGTTTTTTAAACGGAGCATAAGTTATTATTTGCTCAACTTGGTCAATTTGATCGACGGCTATAATAGTATCTAACTTATTTGCTGCTTGCATTTGCGCGAAGACAGAAAAATCTGACGCAGCATCTCTTCCTACTTGTTCTTTTTCAGCCGCAGCAAAAAACTTTCCAGATGATTTATTTACCAAGTGCCATTCTTCGCTATCAACACCAAAGCCCGCAGCTACTGCTTCAACATATTTTACTGGCATCCTTGATCGGACTACCCCAATTAGCTTGCCTGTGTTTACATCTTTAATTGGTGCTGCAAAGTAAATGACAAACTCTCCTGTCGATTTTGATATTTCAGGATTGGTAATAACAGGTTGACCAGTTTGAATAACTTGCTGAATATAGTCCCTATCTTTATGATTAGTAAGAGCTTTCCCCGCTGATTGAACAATTAAATTACCCTTAATATCAAATGCCGCAATGCTGTCATAAACTCCATAAATTTGAACATATTTATTTAGAAGTGCTTGCTTTTACTGAAACGTTATCCTTGTCGCTTCATTAGAATTGTTGAGAATAGGTAAGTTAGCGATTATCTGAATGTCTCCATAGCGCTCAAATAAAAATCGGTTAATTTTATCGCTTAAACTAGCAGCATGATATTCTTGATTCTGAATAGTTGAATGAACAGCATTTTTGTTAGTTATGTAATAAGCTAATGCCCCGCATCCTATTACTGGCAGCGTACCTAAAGCAATAGCAAAAACGATAGCTTTATTTCTTAAAGAGAGTTTATTGAACATTTGGATTACTTTACTATTCAAGTAGATGACAGAAACGAAGAAAAAATAATTAGCAGCAGTTAAACCATTGCTTGCAGGTTTTGTGCTGCCTCTTTCAGTTGATGAGTACCAACTTTAATCTGAGTAATGCCACCAGCGGTTTCTTGTGCTGCTAATGCAAGATTGCTGATAGTATTAACTACTTGCTGAGTAGCAAGTGCTTGTTGCTTGGTATTTTTACTGCTGAAATAGTGAAAAATTAATCTAGAATTACGTAGAAGCTGGCAGATCTATTTGCAGTTTATAACTTGTTTGAGCAGAAGTATTTTCCAAAGATATGTATCTACTTACTGTTTCACGTAATTTTTCAGCATCAAATGGTTTAGTTAAATAATCATTTGAACCTGCAAATTTCCCTTTGACTTTATCAAAGAAACCATCTCTTGCTGTCACCATAACGATTGGTAACTCGCGGAACTGAGCAATACTACGTACAGTACGGCATAGTTCTAGCCCGTCAATTTCTGGCATTGAAACATCAAGCAATAGTAGGGAAATATTTTCGTGATAAATTAAATTCAAGGCATCAACAGCATTACTTGCAACTAGTACATTGCAGTAACCCGTGAGCGATCGCTTGATTAGTTCTTGCATCACAGGGCTGTCATCGACAGCGAGAATTGTGGGTAATTTAGTCTGTATATTGTTAGGTGTACTGTTATCCTCCAGCAGTACCCAGCCTGCTTCCACCCAATGCATATAAGATTTCGCTACGCTTAATGGATCTTTATTCAATCCTTCAGCAATATCAACAAGCGATCGCTCTCCATTAACCCATTGTTGTAAATGGTTGCGTACATTTTGCTCTGCGATCGTTTCTAAAACATTTTCTGTTAAACGTGGTATTGCATACATTGACATAACCAAAGGTCTAAGACTCAACCACTGCTCCTGGCGTTGAGCTATATCTTGCATCAACTTAGACAACTCAATGCCGCGACAGAAGTTAAACTGAGCCTTACTATCAAACTCAAACTTTCCGGCATAAGGTAACGCTTGCTCTAGAGTTAATAAGAGTTGGTTATAAACTACTGTTTCAATTTGCTCCCAGCTAAACAGTTGCATTTCAACCAACCGTTCTAAAAGCGAACGAATTGAGGTTTGATCTGTTACCTGTCGCATAGCAAAAGCTACTGCTGAAGCAACCCATTCTCGGCTTAGTTTTTGTTCCAGTATTTTGACTAAGCTTTTGGCATCTGGAATTGCTTTCCCGCCATAAATCATCCGCCCACCTTTCCAAATCAAAACGCTCGATCTTAGTTTTTGTTGGGAAGTAACTTCATAATTTAAATACATAACTCCGCTGACTTGTTTGTTTTGTATAGCGTCGAGCAGACTAGATAGTTGTTGAGCTTGGTATTGATTTTGTGCCATAATTAAGTGATGTTTGAGATAAATTTACGTGCCACAACTATAAAAATAAGTATTTGCGGCTAACTAGTATTTTAAAAGAGTTATTTAGTAATTTATGCTAAGTGTATATGAGTCATATTTTCTATTAATAGCTTGCAGTAACAAACCGCATTTTATTGTTACTAAATTTTAGATATGTAACGAGGTTATAGAGTCAGATACTTTGATGGACTAATTTAAATACAGCATTTGAATAGAAGAAATAGCTAAAGTGAAATTGCCACACTTTTTACCAGCTATTTTTTAAGTTTAATCTCCTAAAATTCTAGCGCTCTTAGTATGGCAAACAACTACAAATAGGCGGATCAGTATCATTACCGAATTATAAAGATAAGGTAATTTTTTCTCAGTGCGATCGCTGGTATCTATTAACTGGATGCTTGAAAACTAATTCAATCTCAAGCGGCGCGAACTTGATTTCTTTCCTTTAGCTATAATATTTTCGTTTTTTCCTTACTATCACTAGATAAACGTAAATATATTGCATAAAATAAATACTTAATCTATTAGTCAACCTTCATCTGCAAGTAACTACTCCAAGCTTGCCAAAAAATATAGATTGACAGTAAAATATCCGAAGAATCCCAGAAACTAGTCATTCTCCAGATAAAATTAGCCACATTTGTGCTAGCATTTATCATTTCTGCTGAGAAAGATTGTCTTGAGAAGCAGTTAGAAAGTTACAAAGTTACAAAGTAGTAGCCCGGCAATGCCCATGCTACGTTAAATACTATTTTCCCATAGATATATAGATATAAGATGGGAAGAAACTTAACCGACGCAAAGAATTATTATTTGAAGTTACTTAGCATGGCTTTTACTTGAAGCAACAATTCACCAGCAGTAATTTTATGATAGGATTCTACATATTCTGCGGCTGATAAATTATTAAGTAGCTCTAAGGCAGTGTTTAGCATTTTTTTTGCTCTAACTATATCGCCTTCTTTAGCATAAATAGAACTTATTTCTAGATACGCTCCTATAGATGAAGGTGTAAGATATATAATTTTTTTGAATAAAGCTTTAGCCTCTTCCTTGTCTCCTTTCTCCTCAGCAATATGAGCTAAGAGATAATAAGGCTTTTCTGATAAATTATCTAGTTGCAGCGCTTGCTGACAATATTGAATCGCCTGTTCGGAGTCTCCTAAATTTGCCCAAGCTTGCGCTGTGAGAAAGTATGCATCAAAATGTTTAGGTTGCTGTTGAATAACTTGCTTGGCAGCTTGAATTGCTCTAGCATATTCACCTGAATCAAAGAATATTTCTGCTTGTTCCAGCCCTGACTGAGATGCTGTTTCTTTTGTAGAAATTTGACTAAGCGATCGCTCCTGTGTTTGCGTTGTCACCAAACTTTTACTATCATTCAAGTTTAGTACAGGCTTTTGTTTGATGCTAGTATTTGCTTTGGCTGAGTTTGATTTAACTAAGAGCTTTGATGCAGATGAATTAATTTCAGAATTTGATGCAATCTGTAAATTTTCGCTTCGTTGATAAACTACTGATTCTGGAAAGATTTTGGGCTGGAGTTGACCAAGATTTTGACCGTGAAGTTCAGTATGTCCAGCAATCAAATATCCACCTGGAATAAGTGTTTGGTAAAACTTTTCTAAGACAGTGGCGATCGCAACAGATTTGAAGTATATAAAAACGTTGCGACAGACGATCGTATCTATATTGTGGAAATCGGAGAAGTGATTGGGAAAAGCTGATTGAAACAAATTCATACAACTAAACTTAACCAGTTTACGAATTTGAGTATCAACCTCCCAACGCATCTTTTGTTGATGAAAATACTGTTTTTGAATTTGAGGTTCTACTTGCCGAAAAGACCAGGAATCATAAATTCCTTGTTGGGCTTTTTCGATTGATTCTGGGTTGATATCTGTTCCTAAAATTAAAATATTCCAATTGCTTAAGTCGGGAATTAATTGTTTGACAATAATAGCAAGGGAATAAGGTTCTTCACCACTCGAACATCCAGCACTCCAAATTTTTAAAGAGGGTTTTTTATCTTTGCTTGTGTGACAGACATCTCTTTTTTTAGCAATTAACTCAGGCAGTATTTTAGTTTTTAGTAGATTAATCTGCCCGCGATCGCGAAAAAAATAAGTTTCACCTATTGTTAATAACACTACTAGTTCTTTCCATTCATTTATGGAATCATTTTCTCTATAAGAAACACTTTGTACTTTACTAGTGTTTAATAATACTTCATAATACTCTTCTGGGGCATTTAATTTTAAAGTTTTCATCCGCGAGTAAATTTTGTTACAGAAATCTTTGTAATCTTGTTCGCGGATATGTATACCTGTATAAGTAGAAATTAGTTGAATCAAGTTATGCATAATTAGATTATTCATAGTCGTATCCTTTACCTGCGCTGTTATCTCGAAGTGAGGAGCCAGAATCCTTTTTCTCGCCACTCGTTGCTTTTATTAACATTCCCAGGTAAGGCAACAATCTCACAGTTTTTTATAACTAGCCATTAATCCGTTAAATTTTTAAACAGAGGATTTACTTCATTCAACCAATTTGCATCTGAGATTACTTAACTGAAGGAGACTTGCGTGAATTCCCCATCGATCAAACGTCTTAATCAAGAATTACTGAATAAAATTGCTCAGCAAGCTCGTACTAGTCCGCGTCTACGCCAAAATTACAACTTTCATGACTTAACAGAAAAAGTTCAACGCTTTATTAACGTCCTCCAGCCTGGTACTTACATTCGTCCACACCGCCATCTCCGAGTAACTGGGGTAAATGGATTTGAGTTTTTCCTGGTTTGTCAAGGCGAACTGGGAATAATTATTCTAAATGAAAGCGGTCAAATTCTTGATCGCGAGTTAGTCAGTGCTAATGGTGCAGTACGCGGGATTGAACTACCTGAAGGAACTTATCACACCCTTGTCGCTTTAGCTCCAGATACTATGATTTTGGAACTTAAAGAAGGGCCTTATGACTCGACTACAGATAAAGAATTTCTTGATGCTTTTCCTTTAGAAGGAACAGATGCAGCAGGGCAACTAGTTGAAACTTGGTCAGACTATTTTAAGTAAATGATGAATTATGAATGCAGCAATGCTGAAAAATTGATCGTTCATAATTCATCATTGCTGCGTTTAGATTGAGTTACTTGGTAGACAAAGCTGAGACTTGCCCATTGATTCACATCGAGGGAATAAGTGTCAGTAGTGGAAGTGACAGCTTCAGCTGCAACGCTGGGGGCGGCGCGGTGCGCTCCGATTACACTGGCATTATGCAAGTCTTGCATCATCGCTTGCGCTACTTCTAAAGGGTTAGATAAGGCCGCTATGTATTGTCGATCTTCTGAATCTTGCATAGCAGTTGCCATAGCTGCTAAGGTGGTGCTGAATTTAGCAGTGCTGAAAATTAACTGCTGTTCTGCTATTCCAGTTGGTTTGTGAATTACCCATTCAAAATTAACTGTAGTTTGTGGCATGATCGCAGTTTCTCCAGGTGCGATCACTACATCTACAAGTATTGGTTTAGCGTTGTCATCGTTAGCAGTAGGATCTGAGTGAGTAGAATAAAGCGCGATCGCATTTTTGCTGCTATCTAAACCGAGCAAAAGAACGTAGACTGGGCGAGCGCTATTGTTCTGAACTCGGTATTGAATCTGGCTACCAATCGGTATTGAGATGCTTTGTGAGGAAGTAGGGAAGGGTGCGTTTGACTTCTTTGTCTGTTCGCTTGCAGGTGTATTTGAAAAGCCTGTTTGTACAGGAGTAGAGAAAATTTTTTTCGGCTCCTGTTGTTGAGAACGCAGTGTTTCTCGTTGCATAAGCACTGCTTCTGGGCGATCAATTATCTCTAAACTTGCCTTAACGTTGAGTAGAGAAGAGCCTTCATTGGTTGTTAAGCGCCATATTTTAGCAGCCAGCAATGTTTGTAATTTAGGAGCTAATCGCTGCACTACCACTTTCACCGCTTCCCCTAATTCTCCTGCGGTATTGGGAATGACTTTTCGATCAAGCGAAAATAGACCATAACGATTTGGGGGTGACTGACTTAATATCGTTGGTGTTTCTGGGGGTTTCGTCTCTAGTACTCGACCAAAAACATAGTCAGCTATCTGCTCTCCCGCTGCGACTAATGACACATAGGGAATAGTAGCAAAGGCACTAGTAGCATCTACCCGCTCAATTCGTTCTAAGCTGGGATCGAGAGCGATAGTTAAGCGAATATTCCGGGGTAAAACTCTAACCGCTTCCTGAACGAGTTGCCCAACAGAGAGGGGAGTGCTATTTTCACCAATTATCTGGGCTTTAGCAACTAAACCAGTACGCGATCGCAGGTGTAAGAGTGAGCGGCTGGAGGGAATTTGATTTTGGATTTTGGACTTTGGATTTTGGATTAGATTTTCTCCCTCAGATCCCATCTCTTGTGAGGGAACCAAGGCTAGCTTCGAGCCTACTTCGTAGTATTCCAGAACTGTTGGTAGTATTCCTGCTAGCCACACTTGTGCTGTTTTACCGTCTTCTTCCACGAGCTTAACTACACCATCAGCGCCGATAGAGTCAGGGCAAAGATAATAAGTAAGGTTGAAAAAGTCTTGATTTTTCTGCCCGCTCAACTGGGGTTGTTGCTCTTTACCCACTAATTGCTCAACCATGCTAGTGACTCGACTGAAACTGACTTGCACAGTAGAGGCTGTGGTTACTTCCCAAAGGTATTGAGTTAAGGCATAAGTAAATAATCCGGCGCTGAAACCATTCCATTTTGCTTCAGTAGCTGAATGGGTACCTGATGCTACGAGGACAACTCCTGAAGGGTGAGGGGCTGGTTTAAAGGAATAATCTGCTTGATCGCATTTTAGTTTGTTTAAGCCGCCTTTACAGAGTATATTTTGCTGAATTTCAGTTTGAAAGGCTAATTCGGCCTCACTAATTTGCCCTAGAAGGATTTGAGGGAAAGAGCGGATTTGCAAGTTCCCTGGGAGAATTTTTCCAGGAGGGTTGAAACTAGTATCCAGAATTGTGGTGATGCGATTGGTAGGAAGCGATCGCAACAGCAGCCATAAAGTTTCCTCCAGCAGGTCATCACCATCTACCGTCACCAAGCTGTTAAATAAAGGGGTTTGGGGCTGGGGACTGGGGACTGGGGAAGAATTTGGCTCCCCTGCTCCCCCTGCTTCCACAGCGATCCCTGCTTCCCCTGCTCTCTTTTGGGCGCGACGACCATAACCACTAAAGTGAAAGACGATCGCATCTCCTGGTTGAGCTTGATTGGTGAGATGCTCTAGGAAAGCAGTCTCAATTTGCTCTCTTGTTGCTCGTTGCTCTGTGAGACTGAGAATATCAGCTGCTTTAAAACCAAAGCGATGGATCAGGAGTTCTCTTTGTAGCTCCACATCCGTGACACAACCATTGAGAGGCTGGCTAGATGTGTATTGATTTATCCCCACCAACAGGGCTAACTTACGCCCGGTAGGTTGAGCCAGAGCTTGGTAGTAGCGATCGCTTGATCGCAACCACCCAGCATCAATTAGTCCCAAGCCTGCGATCGCTTGAGTTATGCGTCCCAGAAATTCCCGCCGCTTCATTTGAGCATTTCAGCTATTAGCACCAGCTACCAGCCTAACAGGAATGGCGATGCTGGGAACTTATTCTCAATTCTAGAAATTACCGAGTGATATTTGATATCCGCTCAAATATCATAATTTGTAATATTCATCGCCTTTGCCAACTCGGATGCTACCTCCGGGCGGGAGAACTGCGGTGGCGGTAACTCGCCCCGACGCAACATCTCCCGCACTTTCGTTCCAGATAGATGAATTCGCTCTTCTGGTCTTGATGGGCTGGTCTTCGTCGTCGCCATCTGCTGGGTGCGCTTGCAGAAGAAAGCGTGTTCAAACTTCAGCGGCATAATCCCCAGTTCACCAGGCTCAAACTGATCAAAGATGTGCTGGGCATCGTATGTGCCATAATAGTTTCCGACTCCTGCATGGTCGCGCCCGACAATGAAGTGAGTACAGCCATAGTTTTTGCGAATTAGGGCGTGGAAAATTGCTTCTCTTGGCCCCGCGTAGCGCATTGCAGCAGGATTAATCGCCAGAATCACTCTAGTTTCTGGAAAGTAAAGTTCCAGCATAATTTCATAGCAGCGCATTCGCACTTCAGCCGCGATGTCATCGCTTTTTGTTACTCCCACCAACGGATGTAGGAATAGACCATCTACAACTTCCAAGGCGCACTTGATAATATATTCATGCGCTCTGTGGATGGGATTGCGCGTTTGGAAGCCTACAACTGTTTGCCAACCTTTTTCCTTGAAGAGTTCGCGGGACTTAGCTGGGTCGATTTGGTAATCTGGAAACAGGGGATGAGGGTCACGATGTAGTAACCAGATCGAACCTGCCAGATTAATTTCTCCTTGGTTGTAGACTACCTGAACACCGGGATGTGCTTCATCATCTGTGCGGTAAACATTAACTGCCTCCCGATTTTTGTCATAACGATACTTCCCAGTTAGTTCTAAGACACCAATAAAGTTCCCGTCAGGGTCATCCAGACGAACTAATCCGCCTTCCTTGAGTGGCTCTGCTGTTGCTTCATTCACCGAAAGCGTAATCGGAATTGACCAAGGCAAACCATTAGCCAAACGCATATTGTCAACGACTGACTCGTAATCAGCTTGCGCCATAAAACCAGTCAAGGGACTAAATGCCCCAATTGCAATCATTTGCAGATCGGAGACTGCTCGTTTGTCAAGCGTAACTCTGGGTAGGAAGTCGGCTTTGTCTAAAAATTCTTCTCGCTGTGTGTGGTTGGCAATGCGATTGATTAACTGTCCACCGTGAGGGGCAATGCCATCTCGATAACTCATAACTATTTAGATTTTGTTTAGATTTTAGCTGCCAGATTTATGTTAGCAAGATATGGAAGCTGCTACAAAAGGTATCTGCACATTAAAAAAACTCAAATTAGATTCCCTCGTTTAGTTTCTCTTTGAGCGATCGCTCTAGCAGTCTTTTTTGGAATTATGTTTGCACAAATTATTTTGCTGTTACCTAATTTATTCAACTAATAGCGTCTAGTGCTGAATTAATATCTAGTAGTACGTGCAAGGACTGAATTATAGTTGTAATAGAGCAAGTTTATTTTAATAATTAAACTTGCTAAATATCGATTTTTAATAGCGTATATTATTAGTAATTATCTATTCCTTGTGTTGGCAATTCTTGGTAGATTCGCTCATAGTCAACACTTTTGGAGCAGTTCGTTTTCTTAATAAATCTCTAGCATCATCTGTAAATTTCATGTAAGGTGGGCAATGCCCACCCTACTCTCTTTTCCCCGCCTTCTTGGTAACTAACGCCTTCGGCTTCGCTTCGCTCCGGCGGTTAGTTTTCTTAATAAAAAAGGCGCGTTATTAACGCACCCTACAATTAATTTTACCTTTCAATAATTCCCCCACCAAGCACCACATCTCCGTCATACCAAACGGCAGCTTGTCCGGGTGTAATACTAAACTGGGGTTCATCAAACACTAGCTTGACGCGGGAATTTTCTAAAGGAATTACTGTCATCGCTACAGGATGAGAACGATACCTTACCTGTACTTCGGCGCGAATCGGTGCAGATGGTTCAGTAATTGATACCCAGTTTACTCGCTGTACGGTACATTCTGGCTGGGTTGCACTCGTGCGATCGCCCACAATAACGCGGTTCATCACCGCATCCAACCCAATTACATACAAAGGTTCAGCCGCAGCAATTCCTATTCCCTTACGTTGACCAATGGTATAGTGATGCACGCCATCGTGCTGTCCCAGCACCTTACCCGCTGCATCAACAATATCCCCTTTTTTGGGAGTAATGTACTTGTCCAGAAAAGATTTCATCGAACCGTGACTTTCAATCAAACACAGATCCTGGCTTTCAGGCTTATCAGCAGTCTTCAAGCTATATTCGGCTGCAATAGAGCGAGTTTCAACTTTGTGCTTTTCACCCAACGGAAACATCGTCGCAGCTAACAAATCTTGCGTCAAGTCATACAAAAAGTATGATTGATCTTTATTACGATCTACTGCCCGTCTTAGCTGATAACGCCCTAACTCTGCATTGTAAGTAATTCTGGCGTAATGTCCTGTAGCAATTTTATCAATGCCAAGTTGTTCGCGCGCATATTGTACCATTGGAGCAAATTTCACAGTTCTATTACACTGCGAACATGGCAAAGGAGTGATACCAGCGCTGTAACCTTCTACCAGATAATCAATAATGTGGGCTTGGAAGACTTCCCGGCTATCGACAATATGATGGGGAATGCCCAATTGTTCGCAAATATAAGCCGCGTCTACCATGCCTTCTGAGCAGCACTGTCCCTTACCTTTCATTAACCAAAGGGTTAAACCAACTACTTCATAACCTTGATCGTGCAGGATAGCGGCAGCAGTGGAGCTATCAACCCCACCAGAAAGACCGACTACGACTTTATTCATAGTTTCAATCGCTGATAGGGATTAATACAAACAACTTCCCCATTTTATACATCATACCAAATTCAATAACGCTTTTGTATGTTTGACGCGTTAGATCGCAGAGCGTGAATGAAAACTGCTGTAATATTTTGCAATTTAGCTTTAGCAATATATTTTTACAGCAAATTTACTGACTTTAGTCGCCAAAAAACATAAGTTCAGGTAAATTGATCAGCATAATTACTCTTGGAGATTATACTGATTTGAGTTAATTTTTTCTTTGTTTGTCAGCTAAATCTAAATAGCGAGGCAATTAATATAGCTTGAGAAGACTGTCAAAAATTAACTTAGTATTCATTAATACACCACCTGTAGCAGAAAGACCAGGTAAGATGAAACGGCATCAATCTGTAGTTTTTGCCATAACTCCTCAAATGGCGCGATCGCTAACTAAAGCAACATCGATCGCTTTGGTATTGGGGGGATGGTTAGCATTAGCCGTAAATGCAGCAGAGCGATCACCTGTATCGGCATCATTTACGCCGCGTGAACTGGATTTCCATGCACCGTCAGCACCAGCATCACCACCAGCACAAGCAGAAGTTCCTCCACCTAGTTTTAGATCGCAAAGCTACTTAGTTTATGTGAACCAAAATAGCCCGGTGAGGCTGCAACAAGTGCAGCAACTAGAACCGACGGCTTTTATGCGGCAGTACCAGGGACGCTCTATCATCCAAGCGGGAGTTTTTAGCCAAACCTTCAACGCTGAAACTCTAGCGATGAAATTAATATCTCACGGCATTGATGTCAGGATTGTTAATCTTGCTACTGGAGAAGATAGAGATTTTGTTAGTAATTATAAGTTTTATTTTGTTGTGATTCCGGCAAAACAAGACAAATTAGCTAAAATCCAACAGCAAGTTGAGCAGCTAAAAATGGGTATGGCAGTAAAGGTAAGCCAAAAAGAGCAGCCGCGATCGCACCTAAGATTAGGCCCATTTATAAATAAAGCACAAGCAGAAAACTGGAAACGCTATTTGAAGGCTTCCGGGTTGAGAAAGGCAAGGGTTTATTATGGAAACTGAAAAATTATGAATGATGAATGCTAAATTAACAATTCATCATTCATCATTCATCATTCAATTAGGCTGGTAGTCTAGAAGTGTAAGCTTTGGAATAGAGCTTTGGCACAGATTCAACAGCGGCGCGAACAAATTGAGCAAGTTGTGGTGACGGCGCAGCAGATGCGCGATATTGAAGCGCGAATATTTGCTGCTGGAATGCCTGTTGCGGCTTTGATGGAAAAGGTAGGGGTATCGATTGTAAAAACGTTTCAGCAAACGCACGGGAATCTAGAGACGTTTCATGCAACGCACAGGAATGTAGAGACGTTGTATACAACGTCTCTACAACGTTGCGATAAACAACAGGTGGGAATTTTGGTCGGGCCTGGACATAATGGTGGTGATGCGCTGGTAGTTGCGCGTGAGTTACATTTCCAAGGCTACGAAGTCTTAGTGTATCGTCCTTTCTCGAAGTTAAAGGAATTAACTTCTCAACACGCGCAGTATGTTGAGAGTTTGGGCATTCCCAGTTTTGACTCAATTGAAT
>DATNQH010000246.1:0-18668 GCA_036704105.1 Leptolyngbyaceae cyanobacterium
TAGTGAATGTCTTCTACCTGATGCCTGCCGAGAATCTGATAATTCTGCAAAGGCTTCCAAAATTGCTGGTTGCTGCATGGGTTCAATATCAGCTACTCACTACAGGGCTATTCTAACTTAGAGAATGAAATAGCCCTGGGGAGAAAAGGGTTCTGGTAGGATAAATTCAACCATGAGATCGCTTAACTTCTGAATTTTTGGAAAAGCACCACTTTTTCCAATTTTTAAACCATCTTTCCAATCCGTAGGGATATCTGGGTTGAAAATAATATCTTGGTATGTAAAAACAACATCATCTGTTGTCAATGGTTCGCCATCAGACCACTTTAAACTTTCGCGCAGAGTAAAAGTAATGTGTTTTTTATCATCAGATATTTTCCAAGATTCTGCTAAAGCTGGTTCAATTTTTCCTGTGACACCATTGAGAGTAGTTAATCCTTCCTCTGTAAATAGAAATACATGAGGAAACTCTTGATTTAGTGCATAATTAAATGTTTTTGGATCTCTGAGAGTAGTTGTCACCCATTGCGATACTTGCGCGGCTTCAGATTTGAATTCTTGAGGGTTGCAGCTGGTAACGGTAAGCTGACAAGTAAGAGCGAAAATAAACGTTAGGAGAACGGTAAGAGATTTTCGCATCATAATTACCTAGTCTTCTGCCACTTTCAACTCATAAGCATTCCAAAGCGTTCCCCCTAAAGCAGAAAATTTTACACCTTCAATGCGATCGCGCATTGCTGCTAAAGCAAGTGGATTAACTAAGTGAATAAAAGGTAGATACTCTTGAGCAAGGCGTTGCGTTTGGGCATAAATCTCCTTACGTTTTGCCTCATCCAGTTCCTTTGCTCCTTCAATGTAAAGACGACCGATTTGCGCTTCCCAATCTGCTACCTCGCGCCCTTCTATTGGAGGTTGTCCTGCTTGAGGTTTTTGATTGAAGGGATGGAAACCGCCGTCAGGCAACCAGACATTTGCTCCACTATAAGGCTCAATGCCGCCAGTAATCAGACCAAAATAAGAGTCCCATTCCAGGGTATTAGTAATCTTATCTACAAGTACGGCAAAATCAATTGGAGTGAAATCGACTTGGATACCGATCTTGCTCAAATCTCGCTTTACTTGCGAGCCAATGCCATCCACAGTTCTATTGCCAGCTTGGCTTAACATTGTAAAGCGGACTCGATTGCCTTCAGCGTCCAGTAGTTGACCGTTATTGTTGTACTTGAATCCTGCTTTCCGTAGTATTTCTTTGGCTTTTTCAGGATTATAATCATAGACCTTTAAACCTTCTTTCGGTGAAAGATAGTAGGGGCTTTGCACAGAAATAGGTGAATTTTGTAGTTCTCCCAAACCGCGATAAACATTGTTGAGAATTCCTTGGCGATTAAGGGCGTAGGCTACTGCTTGTCTAAACGCCACTGTATTGAACCAACGCGATTTGACGGGATTGACTAGAGGACGATTGTTTCTTTGGCCTTTATTGAGATTGAAACAGATAAAGCTAGTGCCAAAGTCAGCTCCACCATTGTAAATCGAAAATTTTCCCCGCTTCTCTTCTCGCTTGAGTAACTGAAAACTGGAAGGGCCGATTTCAAGAATATCTAACCCTCCAGAACGATACTGCATTAGGGCTGTATCTGGTGATTCGACAATTTGCCAAATTAAGCGCTCTATATTAGGTTGCGGATTGCCCTTAGCATCTTTGCGCCAGTAATAGGGATTGCGCTGAAAGATAACTCGCTGATTTACCGTATAGCCTTCCAGCATGAAAGGCCCGTTAACAATCACTTTTTTCGGGTCTGTATCTGTTCCCCAGGTGGATAGAAACTGCGGTCTACCATCTCGGTTTTTAGTTTCTACTGACTTGCGTAAGGCGTGTTCTGGCAGAATTGGATATCCGCCAGCAAATCGCAAAAAAGGTGCAAAAGGCTCTGGTAATGTGAATTCTACTCGGCGGTCATCCAGTTTACGGACTTTTGGCAGCGCTCCACTCTTACCAATGCGGAAAGTATCTCTAACATCTGTAGGAATTTCCTGATTGAAGTAGATGTTGTTGTAGGTGAAAATCACATCATTGGCTGTTAGAGGTTTCCCATCAGACCACTTCAATTCCTCTTGCAGGTTAAAGACAATTCGTAGTTTGTCTTCAGAAATTTCCCAGGATTGGGCTAATGCTGGCTCAAGTTTCCCGGTTTCGCCGTTTTCTGTAATTAATCCCTCGTAAATGAAGCCAAAAACGTTGGGTGATGATTGGTTCAGGGCATAATTAAAGGTTTGGGGAGCGCCTGGAGTTCGAGCCACAATTTGCGGAACTTGAGCAGCTGAAGTTTTAAATTCTGTTGGGTTGCAGCCATAAAGCGCGATCGCAACTACAAACGCCAGTAAACCCAAAAAACAACGGCGGAGCATAAGGAATAATTCATCCATCATTCTGTCACTTTCAATTCGTATAGATTCCAGGTTGCTCCGCCCAAAGCTGAAAATTTTGTTCCCTCAATGTGATCGCGAATTGCAGCTATTGCCAGTGAATTATACAGGTGTATGTAGGGTAAATACTCTTGAGCAATGCGTTGAAACTCACCATAAATTTCTTTACGCTTAGCTTCGTCAAATTCCTGCGCTCCTTGAATGAACAGATCTTCTATCTTTTGCTCCCAATCTGCTACTTCTCTTCCTTGTATTGGTGCTTGTCCTGGCTGTGGTGCTTGATTAAAATTATGCAGTCCACCTTCTGTTAACCAAACATTAGCTCCATCATTTGGCTCAATTCCACTGCCAACAAAACCACCAACATAACACTCCCATTCTAGAGAGTTAGAAGTTTTTTCGATTAAAGTGCCGAAATCTAAATACTGTAAATCGACTTGTATGCCAATTTTGCCTAAATCTCGCTGAATTTGTGGTATTGTCTTTCCATTACTTGCTTTACCAGATGCAGGAGCCATGAGGGTAAAGCGCACGCGGTTGCCATCTGCATCAATCAACTGATTTTTATTGTTATATTTAAATCCAGCTTTTTGAAGTAATTCCTTTGCTTTAGCTGGATTATATTCGTAAACCCTCAGTCCCTCTTTTGGAGACAGTAGATATTTACTTTGAGTTTCCATTGGAGAGTTTTGTAGTTTTCCTAACCCGCGTAAGAAATTATTAATCATTGCTTGGCGATCAAGTCCATAGGCTACAGCTTGTCTGAATTCAACTGTATTAAACCAACGCGATTTAATTGGATCGACCAAAGGTTTACCGTTTCTTGTACCTTTATTTAAATTGAAAGTCATAAACGATGTACCCAAAGCCGGACCACCGTTATAAATCGTAAAATTACCACGTTTCTCTTCTCGTTTGAGTAGAGAAAAATTCTCTGCTGAAGCTGAAACTAAATCTAAACCGCCAGAGCGAAATTGAATTAGGGCTGTGTCTGGATTTTCTACAATTTGCCAAATATACTTCTCAATATAAGGTTGAGAATTACCTTGAGCATCTTTGCGCCAATAATAAGGATTGCGTCGAAAAACTAAACGTTGATTAGGTGCATAGCTCTCAAGTTTAAACGGGCCGCTTGTGACAATTTTAGTTGGAGCGGTATCTGTTCCCCAAGTAGACACAAATTGAGGATTACCATTTTTATCTTTAGTTTTGACAGACTCTAATAAAGCGTGTTTTGGGAGAATAGCGATCGCACTAGCAGTATCTCCAATCGTCGTAGCCAGAAAAGGCGAAAAAGGTTCTGGCATGATAAATTCCACGCGGCGATCGTCTAGCTTTTTAAGTTGCGGAACAGCTTTTTTTGTTCCAATCTTGATATAGTCTCTTAAATCTGTAGGAATTGCCGGATTTAAGACAACATCATTATAAGTAAACAAAACGTCATCGGCTGTAAGAGGATGTCCATCTGACCATTTTAGTCCTTCTCTTAAAGTAAAAATAAAATGCAGTTTATCCTCAGAAATTTGCCAAGATTCAGCTAGTTCTGGTTCAATTTCTCCAGTTATACCATTAACTGTAGTTAATCCCTTAAATGTGAGCTTAAAAATATTGGGAGTTTGATGACTGAGAGCATAGTTAAATGAGTCAGGATCGTTGGTTACACTTACCACAATTTGCGGAAGTTGGGCGGCTTGAGTTCTAAATTCACTTGGGTTGCAACCTCCCAAAGCGATCGCCACTACAAACGCCAGTAAAACTGCTAGCCACTTCCGCCAGGTTGTAGGGAGTATTGTGAAGTTATTCATATGACAAATTGAGTTGCGATCGCTACCAATCGAGAAATGCTTGAGTCTTGGTTTGTTATTGTGCAAAAAGTAAGGCTACAGCATAAGCACAGATACCTTCTTCTCGCCCAACGGAATCTAATTTTTCGTTCGTAGTGGCTTTAATTCCAATTCGATCTGGTGGTATTTGCAATACACTAGCAATGCGATCGCGCATCGCAGTAATATGTGGTTTTAATTTCGGGCGTTCTGCTACCACAACCGAGTCAATATTACCTACCTGCCAACCTTTTTCCTGAATTAGCTGATTTACTTGATCCAGTAACATCAAACTATCAGCTCCCTTCCACTGCGGATCTGTGGGGGGAAAATAAAGCCCAATATCGCCCAAGCTTAGCGCCCCAAGCATTGCATCCATAATCGCATGAGTCAGCACATCAGCGTCACTATGCCCCAATAATCCCAATTCGTGCGGAATTTCCACTCCACCCAAAATCAAGCGGCGATTGGGACTTAATTGGTGGATGTCATATCCATTACCAATACGAATGTTCACTTTTTCCTCAACTCCTGGCCCATTTACTTCTAGCTTCTAGATTATATTGCTGCATAGTGCGGGGTCAGGGGTGTGAGATGTGGGTGAGGGATTTTAGATTTTAGATTTAGGATTTTGGATTGCGATCTTGAGATTCCTCAGATCCCTGGAACCCTTCAGCTAGGAGATCGGGGCGGCGATCGCGTGTCTTTTGAAGTTGTTGCTCGTAACGCCACTGGGCGATGGCTTGATGATTTCCCGAAAGCAGAACTTCAGGCACCTTCCAGCCGCGAAATTCAGCCGGACGGGTGTACTGGGGATAGTCCAACAGTCCAGCCTCAAAACTTTCGGCTTTCAACGACTCAACTTTACCTACAGTTCCAGGTAGCAGGCGCGTCACACCGTTGATCAATGCCAAAGCCGGAATTTCTCCCCCAGTCAGAACAAAATCACCCAGGGAAACCTCGCGCGTGACTAAATGCATCACTCGCTCATCTACACCTTCGTAATGACCGCAGATTACTACCAGTTGGTCATAATTCGTCACCAATTCTCTTAACAAGGGCTGATTCATTGTCTGACCTTGAGGTGTCGTTAAAATTACCTCACATCGAGGTAAAATTGGTAACGACTCGACAGCAGCAAAAATTGGTTCTGGCTTCATCAACATCCCCACGCCGCCACCGTAAGGTTCGTCATCGACTTTGTGGTGCTTATCGGTTGTAAAGTCGCGGGGATTGACTAAATTTACCTGAGCAATCTGTTTGGCTAGGGCTTTTCCTAGCAAACCTGAACTGAGCGCAGAAGTAAAAAAGTCGGGAAAGAGAGTAACTATATCAAATCGCACAGAAACTAAAGTTGGGTGAGACTAACTTAAATAAAACAGACTAGTAACTAGGAGTCATTCGTCATTTGCAAAGGACAAACGACTAAAGCCGATTAAATCCACAACCGAGTGTAACTTTCACTACGTGCAACCAGGGAGGGAAAAAAAATTTTTCACTTAGATAGACCCAAAAGTGATACTTATTATTTAATTTATGTTTAAATATTTTCACACCTAGACAATTACAGATACTCCTGGGTAAAAAACTTCAAGGGCTATGGCATCAGCTGGGCGAAATTCCTGTTCGCATGGCTTGTACCTCGCTTCAAAGGCGGTGATGGCCCAGCCTCTGAAGAGAGGTTAGAGGCTGGGGACGCGCAGGACATGGGCTAAAGGCAATTTCTCTGCCACTCATGGTACCCCTGCTTTCTGCTAACCCCCTAGCGCCTAAACCCTAAAATGTGTAAATCATCAGGGATTGGATGCAATCAAGAGACGATCGGGTTGATTTGCTTGAGGCTGAGGAGAAAATAGACACAATGCTGCAATTAGAAGCTCAATCGTTGGAAATGAAAACTCCCCAAGCCACAAAAACTGCTGTTTTGGTAATCGGTGGAGCAGAAGATAAGGTACATGGACGTGAGATCCTGCACACTTTTTTTGGTCGTGCAGGAGCGAGCGATGCTCACATAGCTATTATTCCTTCTGCTTCCCGCGAACCTTCGATCATAGGCGCTCGCTATCTTAGCATTTTTGAAGAAATGGGGGCGAAAAAGGTTGAAATTCTCGATATTAGAGAACGACAGCAGTGTGAGGAGCCGTACATTCAAGCGTGTTTAGCAGCCTCTACAGGAGTGTTTTTAACCGGGGGCGATCAACTGCGGCTATGTGCTGTATTGGCTGATACACCAGCAATGGAAATTATCCGTACAAGGGTAAAACGGGGGCAGTTGACTCTAGCAGGGACTAGTGCAGGCGCGGCAGTGATGGGGCATCATATGATCGCAGGCGGTGGTAGTGGCGAGTCTCCGAATCGGGCGCTGGTGGATATGGCAGTAGGTTTAGGAATTTTGCCGAATGTGATTGTAGATCAACACTTTCACAATCGCAATCGCATGGGGCGGTTAATTAGTGCGATCGCCTCCCACCCAGATCGTTTAGGCATGGGCATTGATGAAGATACCTGCGCCTTAGTCGAGGGAGACGGGACATTGCGGGTGATGGGCAAAGGTACTGTCACGATTGTTGACCCTGGAGAAGTTTCTCATACTAATAATGCTGATGTCAGCTCGAACGAGCCTTTGAGCGTTCATAATTTGCGGCTACATATTCTCAGTTATGGCGATCGCTATCATCTGCTCGAACGAACTCTCCTAGCACCCGTGCAACGAATGCCTTAGTGGCAATAGAGCTAAAAATTATACACAGTTAGTTTAAAAACTAGGTCGACTTATTCCCGCCATTGGTCGATGACAGCGATAGTTATTAACAATAAAAGGGAGAAACTGTTCGCTCAGAACAGTTTGAGCGGACGTTTTAGCAGGAAACTAGTACACTGGTTCCGAATCTCCATTCCAGCTTCTTGCCATGAGAATCCTCAAAATCCAGACTTTACGCGGTCCCAACTATTGGAGCATTCGACGCTACAAATTAATTGTGATGCGGCTCGATTTGGAAGACTTAGCTGAAAAACCGTCAAATGTAATCCCAGGCTTCTATGAAGCATTAGTTGAGACGCTCCCAAGTCTGGAAGCACACTTTTGTTCTCCCGGCTGTCGCGGTGGCTTCTTGATGCGAGTAAAAGAAGGCACAATGATGGGGCATATAATCGAACACATCGCCTTGGAACTGCAAGAACTAGCAGGAATGCCAGCAGGGTTTGGTCGGACGCGCGAAACCTCCACACCTGGAATTTACCAGGTAGTGTTTGAGTACGTGGACGAGCAGGCTGGGCGCTATGCAGCAAGGGCGGCTGTGCGACTGTGCCAAAGTATTGTAGAGCAGGGTAGATATAGCCAAGCAGAATTAGAGCAAGATTTACAAGACCTGAAAGAACTATACCGGGATTCGGCTTTAGGACCGAGTACCGAAGCAATAGTCAAAGAAGCAGAAGCCAAGGGCATTCCCTGGATGCCGATGAGCGCTCGTTTTTTGATTCAGCTAGGCTATGGCGTGAATCAAAAGCGGATTCAAGCAACAATGAGCGATCGCACTGGCATATTAGGAGTAGAACTGGCAAGCGATAAAGAAAGCACCAAGCATATATTAAATAATGCTGGCGTACCTGTACCACAGGGAACGGTAATCAGCTATTTGGATGAACTAGAAGATGCGATCGCTTTTGTTGGCGGCTATCCAATTGTAATTAAACCCTTGGATGGTAATCACGGCAGAGGTATTTCGATTGATATTAGAAACTGGGAAGAAGCAGAAACAGCCTATGATCGAGCAAGAGAAGTTTCTCGTGCTTTAATTGTCGAGCGCTATTATGTCGGGCGCGATCATCGAGTACTAGTAGTGGATGGCAAAGTAGTAGCAGTAGCTGAACGAGTGCCAGCTCACGTAGTAGGAAATGGTAGAAGTACAATTGAGGAACTGATTGAAGAAACGAACAAAGATCCAAATCGCGGTGAGGGACATGATAAAGTCCTGACTAAGATTCAACTTGATCGCACCAGCTACCAGCTTCTAGAACGGCAAGGATATACCCTCGAAAGCGTTCCACCAAGCGGCGAAATCTGCTATCTCAGGGCAACGGCAAACTTAAGTACTGGTGGGATCGCCGTAGATCGCACCGACGATATCCATCCAGAGAACATTTGGCTGGCGCAACGGGTAGCTAAAATTATCGGTCTGGATATCGCGGGCATTGATATTGTCACTCCAGATATTAGCCGCCCCCTGCGAGAAGTCAATGGTGTGATCGTGGAAGTGAATGCAGCGCCTGGTTTCCGGATGCACGTCTGCCCTAGTGTGGGTATTCCGCGTAACGTAGCAGGTGCCGTGCTAGATATGCTGTATCCGTCAGGAAAAGCCAGCAGAGTACCAATTATCTCTATAACTGGCACTAATGGCAAAACCACTACCACCCGCCTGACTGCCCACATCTTCAAACAAACTGGTCAAATTGTTGGTTACACCACAACCGATGGCACTTATATTGGTGACTATTTGGTAGAAGCAGGAGATAACACTGGGCCTCAAAGCGCGCAGCTTATCTTGCAAGATCCCACCGTCGAAGTAGCCGTTTTGGAAACGGCAAGGGGTGGAATTTTGCGATCGGGACTTGCCTTTAATGCCAGTGATGTCGGAGTAGTTTTGAATGTGGCGGCAGATCACCTGGGTCTTGGTGATATTAATACCATCGAACAGATGGCTAAAGTCAAGAGTGTGGTAGCCGAAGCTGTACTACCTACTGGGTATGCAATTCTCAATGCTGACGATCCGTTAGTGTCACAGATGCAAAAAAATGTCAAGTCTCAGGTAGCTTTCTTCTCGATGCACCCAGATAATCCGCTAGTGCGAGAACATACCCAGCAGGGCGGCTTGGCAGCTGTGTATGAGAACGGCTACCTGTCGATCTTAAAAAGTGATTGGACGCTGCGGATTGAGCAAGCGGTGAACGTGCCTTTGACTTTGGGTGGAAAAGCGCCGTTTATGATTGCCAACGCCTTGGCGGCGAGTTTGGCTGCTTTTGCGCATGGAGTCTCACTAGAACAAATCCGGGCTGGATTAAGTACTTTCCGGGCATCCACAAGCCAAACACCAGGACGGATGAATTTGTTTAATCTGGGCAACAATCACGCCTTGGTGGACTATGCCCACAATCCTCACAGCTATGAAGCCGTGGGCGGTTTTGTCCGCAATTGGACGGAGGGTGAGAAAATTGGTGTAGTCGGGGGTCCTGGCGATCGCCGCGATGAAGATTTTGTTACCCTAGGCAAACTTGCGGCTGAAATCTTTGATCGCATCATTATCAAAGAAGATGACGATACCAGAGGTCGCCCAAGAGGCGATGCTGCCGAGTTGATCGCTAAAGGCATCTTGCACGTCAAACCACATTACCATTATGAAACTATCTTGGATGAGACAACAGCAATTAACACTGCTCTAGATTCCGCTTCGGCTGGTAGTTTGGTGGTGATTTTGCCTGAAAGTGTCAGCCGTGCCATTAGTTTGATTGAAGCACGTAATCCAATCGGCGAAAATGTCGTACAGCAGCCCAATCCAACCGCAGCGGTAGAATCCCAAGTTAGCGTTCAGTCTACTGTAGGCTGATCGTGTTTGAGGGTTTTGACAGGAAATATAAACATTTGTAGATACGTAATATATTTTGTAGAGACGTAATATATTACGTCTCTACATTAGACGCAATATATTGCGTCTCTGTTGGGATTAATAATCCTTTCTATCTGACTCTGAACCAGGGGCTTCCTCCTGGTCATTTTTCAATTCTTCTTTGAAACCGCGTAGGGTTTTACCTAGCGAACTACCCAATTCCGGAATTTTTTTAGGGCCAAAAATCAGCATAGCCACGATCGCAATCACACCCACTTCCAGCCAGCCTAAACCAAACATAGAATTTTCCTGTAAAGCTCTTTCTTAGAATAACTATTCTTGCACCAGTAACCGCTCAACTCAGACAAGCCTAATTTTATCGTTACAAGAGAGAGGCAAGTAACTAGATATTAGTCAAAACTACTTTCTTGTAATTGGTATTCCCAACCAATTCCTTAGTTCGTCCGCCAACCAATCCAATTCTAGTTCGGTAACATTACTGTAACCGCTAAGCTCATACCTTAGCGTCCCTGCCCAAATAATAATCCTAGCTTTAGCTTCACCAATATATTCTATTTCCAACTTACTAATATTATGTGTTGGTGCCGGACGTGGACGATTAAACTTAAAGCCAAATAGTTCGTAAGTGCGAGAAATCTGTTGCCGATCTAAACTAATTCGGACTCGTCCAAATAAGGTAGATAATATTCGCCAGATCATACTCATACCAGCACCCCAAAAGGGTAATGAGAATAAGGCAAAGAAGAGGTTAAGACCTGTTGGGGTTGAGAATACAGCCACAATCGTCCACAATGATATACCTGTATTCCAAGCGATCGCAAACGGAATTAAAGATCCGACTTCAGCACTAAAGCCTTTCCTCGGCATCAAAATTTCTAGAGAATCTGTGTCTTTAGTCAATCTGATTTTGCTCCCAAAAGGCTTGCTCACAACCAAAGGAGCAACTTTTTCTTGCGGATGTTCTAAAGCTTGTAGTGCTGCTTGAGCAGAAGCTAAGCGCCGATCTAAACTAGGTTCTGTCATCCACTTTAACCAATGGGCAAAAGCTGGACTAAGATTTACGTTCTGCTCGAATTGAATTCGTCCATCCTTGTGGGGTAAGTCAGCAGGATGAATACCCGTAACCAAGTAAATTAAAGTTGCGCCTAAGCTGTAGAGATCAGAGGCGGGAACAGTGCGATCGCCAAATTGTTCCGGTGGCATATACCCATAAGTTCCGACTACAGTCATTGTCCCACCTTCTCTTGCTGCCAGAGTTTGTACGGAACCAAAATCAACTAGGTATTGACCGATATTATGACTGCGATCGCCTAATAAAATATTACTTGGCTTGATGTCCCGGTGAAGCAGGGGAGGCTGTCGCCCGTGTAGGTAAATTAGGATTTCTAACAATGCTTTAGCTAGCTGTCTGACTTCTGCTTCACTAAAAGTACGCCCAGCTTTGAGATATTCCTCTAAAGAAAGAGCTGGGATATAAGTTTGTACTAGAGCAAATCCTTTGCTATTGGCTGAATTTAGCTCAAAAAAATCTAAGTAACGCGGAATAGCAGGATGAGATAGAGTTTTTAAAGTTTCGGCTTCGCGCTCAAATAATTTTAGTGAGTCCCACTCAAAATCACTAGCAAAAGACAATAATTTGACTACAGCTAATTCCCCCGACGAGCGATCGCGCGCTAACAGCGTTCGTCTTCCAGCTTTTTTTGCTAATTGCTGTTGTACTTCATAGCGCGAAGCTAAAAGATCATCTTTAAACGGCAAATTATCCAAATCTTGATTGGACATAAGAAGCTGTCTCTAATACGATCCCCACTCGCCTTGCTTTAGTTCCCTATCGTTTATATCTGCCAAATGCGTGAGAGAATCCCCTGTGACGCGACAAATTCGCCAATCTGGTAAAACCGCTGCTCCCATGCGCTGATAAAATGCGATCGCAGGCTCGTTCCAATCCAAAACACTCCACTCCAAACGCCCACACTTCCGCTCAACAGCGATCGCAGCTAAATAAGATAATATCGCCTTACCAATACCTTGACCTCGGTATTGAGGCAAAACAAACAAATCTTCTAAATAAATTCCTGGCTGGGTGAGAAACGTGGAATAGTTATGAAAAAACAGGGCAAACCCTACAGCTTGTCCTGTATACTCAGCAATAATTACTTCAGCATAGGCACGAGAACCAAACAAATGCTCTTTAAGAGCATCGACACTGCCAACAACAGCATGGGATAGCTTTTCATACTCAGCCAGCGCCTGTATTAAGTGAAAAATTTCTGGCACATCAACAGGCTGGGCTGGGCGTAAAATTAACTCGGAAGCCATAGCAGAATTTTAGATTAGCCAACCCTTCAAACGCTTAGCAATATGAGGACGACGCAGTTTCCGCATAGCTTTGCTTTGAATTTGTCGCACTCTTTCACGGGAAAGATTGAATAAACTGCCTACTTCTTCCAACGTACAAGGTTCGCTAGTAGTAAGACCATAACGGAGGGAAATTACGTCTTTTTCCCTGGGAGTGAGGACATCGGCCAAAACGTCCCAAATCTCCTGACGCATCATGGTTTCACTCATTTGTTGTTCCGGAGATTGTCCATCCTCATCTTCGAGCAAATCTACCAATTCGGTATCTTCTTCTTTGCCAACTCGATGGTTAAGGGATAAAGACTTGCGGCGCAGTTGTTGCAACTGGCGCAAATGTTCCGGTGTAACTTCTAAAGCTTCAGCTAGTTCAGCCTCAGAGGGATTGCGCTGTAGCTTCTGCTTCAGTTCTCGTTGAAATCTTTTCAGTTTATTTAATTTTTCAACCACATGAATAGGCAATCGGATCGTGCGAGAATCATTTGCGATCGCCCTTGTAATTGCTTGTCTAATCCACCAGTAAGCATAGGTGGAAAACTTATAACCTTTATCGGGATCAAACTTTTCTGTAGCTCGATTGAGTCCCATCGCCCCTTCCTGAATTAAATCCAGAAATGGCAAACCGCGATTTAAATATCTTTTAGCAATTGAAACTACCAGCCTTAAATTCGAGCGAATCATCTTACGTTTTGCCACACGCCCTAAATAAAGACGGTGTTCCAATTGACGTTCTGATAATTCCAAAACAGCAACTAATTCTGCTCGATTGGGCTGACGCTCAAGCTCCTTTTGCAAGCGTTTTTGTAGTTCTTCAACTTCTACCAAAAATCTGACTCGACGAGCTAATTCTACCTCTTCTTCAGCTTTAAGTAGTGGGTAACGAGCCATTTCTTTAAAAAATGCTCCCACTGCATCATCAAACTGCGTTTTTTGATATTGTGAAGACTTGGCTGCTCCTATATCATCATCCTCTCGTTCATCAGCCTCCCAGCCCTCTGGCAACGAAGAAAAAATTTCTTCCGAATCAGGCGGTTCTAAAATTTCAATTTCGAGCGATGCTACCTCTAATTCATCAACAGTCTTGACAGTACTAGGTTCTGTTACCTGGTTCAACGTCTTGAAGACATCAAATTCAGGACTCGCTAGACGATCGTGTTGGTACGGCTGCTTTCTTTCGTACATAAACACAGGCAAAAGGTATAATAGCTTGGTGTGTAATGAATCCAAAAACTTAATTTCTTACTTTTAAATAATCTGATACTTTTATATTAAATTAACCTCTTTTTTATTTGTATTTTTTAGTTAAATAACAACATTTGTGTTTGTAATTTTTAATCAACTACTCCATTACATTTAATTTTTTTAAGCATACTTTATAGCTACTTTCTGACTCCTTTATTCATGTTTGAAATCTATATATTTACGTTTATAAACCAAAATGTTAAATTTATCTAATAATATTTTGACTTTTATTCCATTGTAAAAATATTTATCTTAAAACCATTATAGGCTCTAAGATTTTAGTATTGTTCCCTGATTATTACCTTAAGCAAACTTCTTTTAAACCAGTTGTCAATTATAGCGAACATGATGTCATTAAAAATTTTAAAATTTTATCCGTTTGAAAACAGCATCGCATATACTGAAAGCTTTGAATCTCTACCAATAGAAGGAAAATCAGTAATATTCCGGATATTGTGATAAATTAAGCAAGAATTATAAATAACACAATCAAAAACTGACTGTGGATGCTTGATTAATAGCTCAAAATACCCATTTAGGAAAATGATGAGTTTAAATAATTGAGCGAAAAAAGTTGCTTCTCTGCTCAATGCTAGCTGATTAAAGCAGTATCAAACAGAATAATGGTATCTAATTGCAAAGAAAGTGCGATCTGAGCAAATACTTATGTCTGTAGATAGAGTGCAGGCAAAAAATAAAAATTAAGTTTGGTGAAGATAATTGGTATCATAGTTAACACGCAAGCTGCGAAAAGTTGGGGGCAAATTTAACAGCTATGTATACTTCCGATCTGGAATTGTCTACTTTAGTAGTGGCTGAGCCAGGAGCGTCTTACTCATCGGGGACGACTTCCAGTCAGTGGATTGAAGTGCTGGTAGATTGTCCTGGGGCGCAGGGAATATATACTTACAGATTGCCGGAACACTTAATTTGCCAGCCTGGCGATATTTTGAGCGTACCGTTTGGAGCAGCATTGGTAGGAGCGATCGCCATGCGAGTGGTGGAGCAACCTCCCGCTGACTTAGCAGTGGAAAAAATCCGCGATGTCGAAGATGTCGTGAGTAGCGGATTTTTCCCAGCGGCTTACTGGGAGTTGCTGGTGCGAGTGGCAGCATATTACTACACGCCATTAATGCAAGTAATAAAGGTCGCATTACCACCAGGATTGTTAGGGCGATCGCAACAGCGCATCCGTATTTCTAGAGAAATTAAGCCCGGTGTCGATGCTTTCTTAAGTCCAACAGCAAGAGAAATTTTGGCACTGCTGCAAACTCAAAGTGAGCGCAATTACAGCAAAGCTTACATTCAACGTCAAATTCGCGGCGCACAGCGAGGATTACGAGAACTGTTACGAGCGTCTTTGGTAGAAAGCTATTTAGAACCCCCGCGACTGACACGCCCGAAGTTGCAAAAAGCAGTGACATTGGTAGGTACAGGTTTTGAGCGCGATGTCACACCCCGCCAACGAGAAGTTTTGGAAGTACTGCGGCGGCGCGGTAGCGATTTGTGGTTGAGTGAGTTATTACAAATTTGTAGCACTAGTACCTCTACCCTCAAAGCACTAGAACAAAAGGGATACATTGTCATTCAGGAACGGGAAGTATCAAGGAAAGAGACAAGCTCATCACCAGACTCAGATCGACCGAAGTCCTTAACAGAGGCTCAGTCACAAGCAGTAAATACAATTACCGAAATAAATGAATTTGCCACAATTCTGTTACATGGAGTAACGGGATCTGGGAAAACAGAAGTTTATTTACAAGCGATCGCCCCCCTGCTACAGCAAGGAAAATCTGCTTTAGTTTTAGTTCCAGAAATCGGTCTAACCCCCCAACTAACAGATCGTTTCCGTGCCCGTTTTGGCAGCAAAGTTTGTGTCTATCACAGCGCTTTATCCGATGGCGAACGTTACGATACTTGGCGGCAAATGCTGACTGGAGAACCGCAAGTAGTCATCGGTACGCGCTCGGCCGTGTTTGCTCCCTTGCCTAATTTGGGTTTGATCGTATTAGATGAAGAACACGACGGCAGTTTCAAACAAGACTCCCCCATCCCTACCTACCACGCCCGGAAAGTCGCCCAGTGGCGCGCCGAGTTAGAAAACTGCCCCCTCGTATTGGGTTCCGCAACTCCATCGTTGGAAAGTTGGGTAAGTGTGACAAGGGGACAAGGGGACAAGGGGACAAGGGGACAAGGGGACAAGGGGACAAGGGGACAAGGGGAATCTATGTCAGTCCTCCCCCCCTCTCCCCCTCTTATTACTTATCCCTCCCCGAACGCATCCAATCCCGCCCTTTGCCGCCCATCGAAGTGGTGGATATGAGGCAAGAGTTGCAGCAAGGTAATCGCTCGATTTTCAGCCGATCGCTTCGTGATGCTTTGCAACAATTGCAAGAACGAGAGCAGCAGGGAATTTTGTTTATCCATCGGCGGGGACACAGTACATTTGTGTCGTGCCGCAGTTGTGGTTGTGTATTAGAATGTCCTCACTGCGATGTTTCGTTGTCCTATCACCACACAGAAGCAAACGCACCAGAGTTGTTGCGGTGTCATTACTGTAACTTTGCGCGATCGCATCCCAATAATTGCCCTGAATGCAGTTCTCCTTACTTAAAATTCTTCGGTAGTGGAACCCAGCGAGTCACCGAGGAGTTAGCGAAGCAGTTTCCTCAATTGCGCTGCATCCGCTTTGATAGCGATACTACCCGCACCAAGGGATCGCACCGGACGTTGCTAACGCGCTTTGCCAACTATGAGGCCGATTTGTTGGTTGGTACGCAAATGCTAACTAAAGGGCTAGATCTGCCGCAAGTAACCCTAGTTGGTGTTGTCGCGGCTGATGGTTTGCTCAATTTACCAGACTACCGGGCAGCAGAACGAGCATTTCAAACCTTGACACAAGTAGCAGGACGTGCTGGTAGAGGAGAAGATCCTGGGCGAGTAATCGTGCAAACTTATACTCCAGAACATCCAGTTATTCAGGCGGTACAGCAGCATGAGTATGAATCTTTTACTACGTCTGAATTACAACAACGAGAAGCGCTGAATTATCCGCCATATGGACGTTTAATTCTTCTGCGATTGAGTAGTTTGGATGCAGCCGCTGTTGAGCAAACAGCCTCTTTTGTGGCAACGCAATTAGGTGATAATGACGCAGAGTTTGAGATTTTAGGGCCTGCTCCGGCTAATATATTACGGGTAGCAAACCGCTATCGCTGGCAGATTATGCTTAAAATACCTCCAAGCATTCAGCCAGAATTGCTAGATTGGAATTTTGTGCGATCGCTTATTCCTGCTTCAGTTAGTCTGACAATTGATGTCGATCCACTGCATTTAATGTAAGACTTGAGGCAACAATTAATTTCCCTAGGGTAATATAAGCGATCGCATATAGCAATTTTATTTGAGTCATAAGAGCCTCGTGAGGATTGTCATTTGTCATTTGTCATTTGTTCAAAACTCTAGCCTCTAGCCTCTAGCCTCTTATCTAATACTTCTCCCCGCGCCTGGAATCTGGTAAATTGGCGATCGTTCCTTAAAAAGCGCGATCGCTCTTGCTCTTGGTTGTGCAGAATGAACAATAGATAATTTTGTACTGCTACCCATGCTCACCATTATTGGGTAGGGTGGGCATTGCCCACCTTACAGTCTTAATTTCCCCTTTGGCAGAATTAAATTGTGTATTCACTAACTATAGAAATAGAAATATCCCCTCACAGCCATTAACGAACTTGTAATTAAACAAGCAATATTTGAATAAAGTAAGCTAAAAACTGCGGACTGCATGAATCTGGAGTGAGTGAAATTGGTAATGGTTAGCTTTTGGATACTGGTTATTACTTGGGGAGTAGGGTCTATCCTTTGGGCGGAAATAGTACGAGATCTTTATCACGTATTGTCCCATCGTTTGCCGTTGTTATATCGGCAGCACGTTTGGCATCATCGAGTCTTTCGCCGGGATTTAACCTATGCAAATGCCGCAATTTATCGCCAAGCACAGTGGCGCAACGATTTGCCTGAATGTTTAGTAATGTTATTGTTTACACTGACATTATGGTGGGTATGCTCCCAGTGGACACCTGCCTATCAGTGGGCAGCATTGACAGGAACTATTTATACATTGGGGTTTCTTGTCAGTTGTGTAGCGCGTGGCAGTGGCAGCGAATGGGCGCATAAGGTAACAGATATTACACACAAACCCGGCCCGTTTATCTCTCCTCCAAGCTCTTGGTTTGTCAATCGACCTTATCACTGGCGGCATCACTTTGATGACGACCATGCCTACTATTGCGGTACTTTCACTCTGGTGGACAAGCTGATGGGAACAGCACTGGCACTTAAGGGCAAGACTGTAGCTGTGACCGGAGCATCTGGAACTTTGGGGCAAGCCTTACTTCTACACTTGCATCAAGCAGGCGCTAAAGTCATAGCGTTCAGTTCTAAATCGCAGCCACTGACGTTGATGGTGAATGGTGAACCTCTAGCGGTAAAAACGATTACCTGGCAAGCAGGGCATGAAGCTGAACTAGCCGAACAGTTAAAGCAGGTAGATATTTTAGTCCTCAATCACGGCATCAATGTCAGGACAGAGAGAACTCCAGCAGCGATTTTAAATTCCTATGAAGTCAACACCTTCTCTAGCTGGCGATTAATGGAACTGTTTTTTACTACCGTCCGCACTAATGAAGATATAGCTTTGAAAGAAGTGTGGGTCAACACCTCTGAAGCCGAAGTTAGCCCAGCTTTTAGCCCGCTCTACGAACTTTCTAAACGCGGTTTGGGAGATTTAGTAACGTTGCGTCGTTTAGATGCTCCTTGTGTGGTGCGCAAATTAATTCTCGGCCCGTTCAAAAGCGATCTCAATCCGATTGGAATCATGTCCGCTGATTGGGTAGCGAAGCAGATTTTGGCTTTAGCTAAACGCGATGTCCGCAATATTATCGTTGCAATTAATCCTCTCACCTATTTACTGTTTCCAGTGAAAGAATTCGGTAAATCAATTTATTTTAGATTTTTCAGCCGTGCAAATACTTTGCCTTCACAAGCAGCAGATGTGAAAAATGTATCTAGTCAGGAGGATTTTACAATCCAAAATCCAAAATCCAAAATCTAAAATCTAAAATTCCCTCACTGCTAGCTACTAGTCTTTATCGACTCTACAGTCCCAGTTGGGATAGAAGCAATCAGCGCTTGCGTGTAT
>DATNQH010000247.1:0-2123 GCA_036704105.1 Leptolyngbyaceae cyanobacterium
GACTAAATCGCTATGCCCCTTGAGGGTATGCAGTTCCTGCCCTGACAGATTCCATAGCTTCACGGTGTTGTCTGTACTACCAGAGGCAATCGTCTTGCCATCCGGGCTGAACACCACACTCCAGACTAAATCGCTATGCCCCTTGAGGGTATGCAGTTCCTGCCCGCTTAGATTCCATAGCTTCACGGTGTTGTCTGTACTAAGTAGGTCAACCTAATTAAACGTAAAACGCTCAACTTGATACTGTCCGTGGTTAGCTCGGTTATTTATACCATCAATAATAGCGATCGCTAATTCATATTCATCCTCAAAAACTTGACCAGCAAGCTCGTCACGCTTGAGATGCAACCATTCATCTTCAATCCGATTCATTTGGGGACTATAAGGAGGAAGAAAAAAGACGTACAAACCTTGTTGCTGCCAACGTTGGTGCTGCTGGCGAGCCAAAGAGCTTTTATGGACAGAGGCATTATCATGAATGATCACGGTGATTTGTCCAGTTTCAAGTAAGCGAGTAGCAGCAGTTTGAGCTTGCCAGTCCATCAGCTGAACATAGGTTGGTGTTTTGAGCGTTCCCACCATCAAAGCATAATCAAAACGAACTTTTGGCTCCCAAATACCGAAGATATTGATACGCCTACCACGTCGTCTATTTTGTCGAATACGTTTTTGCTCACCCCTGCGTCCATAAGCGTAATCAGTGGGACTAGTGCAGTAGCAACCAGATTCATCTAAGTACTTTAAACAAACTAACCCTAATTGTGACCAGAGCTTGAGTAATTCCCAATCAAGCCTTTTAGCTTGTAAATATTCTTTCTTGAGATTTAGAGCCGGACAGTAGCGGATACGTTTCCAACGCCACCCCTTTTTTTGAGTAGTCGCCGTATTTGTTCGGCACCTAACTCGATTTGTCGTTCCTCTAATAGCTTTTGACTTAACTGCCGAGCACTGTAACGGCGATTTTGTCCCAAGCATTTTTCTACTACTTGCCAATCAACTTCATGCCAAGTTCTTTTTTTTCCACGTCCTGGCGCTTCCCACAAACCTCCTAACCCCTGATATTGCCAGCGTTTAATTGTCTGCCTTACTGTCTGTTGTGCCCAACCTAAATACTCTGCAATCTGAGGTACATTCCATCCGTGGGCATTGAGGCGCAAAGCGATCGCTCTTTCCTTGGTTCGACGTGCTACTCCATCAGCACAACTTAGTTCTTTGAGTGTACGGTCTTCTTCGCTATTGAGTTTTATTTTTAATACTTTTGGCATCGCTGCTTACTTAATTACTGGACTGTATTTATCTTACGTTTTTTTTGGTTGACCTACTTAGCTCGCGCTGGGCTAGAGCTGATTCAGTTCTCCACAGTCGATGAAGCCGCATCCTTCCCATGGCTGCCTGCTCAATGAGCATGGTGTCAGTAGCAGTCTGGGGCTCGAATTCAATAATCAAGTCCCGCACGAAGCGCTGAAAGAGCAAGGCGTCCTCGCCCACAGCGGGCAGGGCTGTTTCATTCCACAAGGGCAAGGAGTTTGTCAATATCATTAGAAAGAAATCTATGAGCAATTGTGATGGAAGTATGACCATTGTGGCGGAGTATATTCAGAGCGATCTGCGCTTCGCAGCAGCGCTTCGCTATCGCTCGCGTAATTGAGAGATTTGCAGGAGCGTTACCCATACTTATAGTTGAATTATCTTCATTCAAAACTACATCCTTAACCCAATGAAGGCTATTTTCGATACCCCAATGCCCGCGAATACCACAGGCAAATTCTTTCGCTGTGGCAACTATACTGCTGATATAACAGACAACTTGACGATATGCTTTGCCCGCACGAGTCCCGACTCTTTCAACCCGAATTAGAGACTTAATACCTGTCCAGTGCGAATTAATCCCAGTTAAATCATTAAAAACTTCGACGGTACGTGTTGTAAACCTATTTCTAGTTTTTTCAGTTTCGATATGACGACTGACTGCTTTTCTAAGTGCAGCAATGCGTTTAATATGACGATGTAATGTTGGCTGGTTATCTTTAACAGCGATCGCATAGTCGTTGCCACTACTTATGATTAGCTCGCAAGTTTTTTTTGACAATGCAACGAATCAAAGCTAAATACCGCACCCTTTA
>DATNQH010000248.1:0-43334 GCA_036704105.1 Leptolyngbyaceae cyanobacterium
TGCTACAGCATCAGCAGCAATATCAACCACATAATTCTGGTCAGTGAGAGCTTCTGCCAGTGATTCGGATATCCGAGCATCATCCTCAACAATTAGAATCCGCATGGTTGAACGTGATTTCCCTGAGCATTGATAGTTGAATTATAAAAAATCAACTTGACAGACTCACACTTTAGTATTTACAAGCTCTAACTGCAAACTGCATACTTCATATTCGCCAGTTTTTTGATTGCATATAGCCAAAATTGTAATATTAATTTTGAGTCAAAATGTATACATCTTTGCCACAATCATACTATTTTTTTCTTTATGTATTGCTTTTTACCTAAAAATTAACTTTTTTGACTAAAATTATTGAATTAAATACTATTATAATAGTTAGATGAAAAACTCAAAAATACTTTACTTTATATAAATTCAGTCAAATCTCTCAGTTACAAATTATTGCTCGATTTTGAGCGGGCGTACTAGGGGGATTGATTCAAAAATATATTCTTTTATTTGAAAAATATATTCTTTTATTTGTATTTACCTACTTAGTAGGGTGAGCAATGCCCACCCTACATTTGTTCCTAACTCTTGACGGTTTCTTTTGCCAAGAACTTCTCTAGTTCTGTTAGTGCATCTGCATCTACTTTGGTCTGCATTGGGCAGAATTTAGGACCACACATCGAACAGAATTCAGCAGTTTTATAAATATCTGCTGGTAAAGTTTCGTCGTGGTATTCTTTTGCTCTTTCTGGATCTAGAGAAAGCTCAAACTGACGGTTCCAGTCGAAATTGTAACGAGCGCGTGAAAGTTCATCATCTCTGTCTCTTGCACCCTGTCGATGTCTGGCAATATCTGCCGCATGAGCCGCAATTTTATAAGCAATTAATCCATTGCGGACATCTTCAGCATCTGGCAGTCCCAAGTGTTCCTTGGGTGTGACATAGCAAAGCATAGCAGTACCGTACCAGCCAGCCATTGCTGCCCCAATTGCTGATGTAATGTGGTCGTAACCGGGGGCGATATCTGTTACCAGCGGCCCCAACACATAGAAAGGTGCTTCAGAACACTCTTCCATCTGCTTGCGGACGTTGAACTCAATTTGATCCATCGGTACGTGCCCCGGCCCTTCCACCATGACTTGCACGTCATGTTCCCAGGCTTTGCGGGTTAGTTGTCCGAGTGTTTTCAATTCCGCCAACTGAGCCTCATCAGAAGCATCATGGGTACAGCCAGGACGCAAAGAATCACCCAAACTGAAGGATACATCGTATTTTTTGAAAATTTCGATGATGTCCCGGAAGTGGGTGTAGAGGGGATTTTGTTTGTGATGATGCAGCATCCACCGCGCCAGAATCCCACCACCGCGAGAAACAATCCCAGTCAGGCGGCTTCTGACCAAAGGTAAATGCTCGATCAGAATTCCCGCGTGGATTGTTTGGTAGTCTACGCCCTGCTGAGCGTGCTTCTCAATTACATGAAGAAAGTCATCAGCGGTGAGCTTTTCAATCGTGCCGTGAACGCTTTCTAATGCTTGATAGACTGGCACAGTACCAATTGGTACGGGCGAAGCTTTAATAATCGCAGTGCGAATCTCATCTAAGTTACCGCCACCAGTGGACAAGTCCATTACTGTGTCGGCACCATATTTCACCGCTAGTTTCAGCTTGTCAACTTCTTCATCCATGTTAGAAGAGTTGGGGGAAGCACCAATGTTAGCATTTACCTTACACCTAGAGGCGATGCCAATAGCCATCGGCTCTAGGTTGGGGTGATTGATATTGGCAGGGATAATCATTCGTCCCCGCGCTACTTCGTCTCGAATTAGCTCAACTGGGAGGTTTTCCCGCCCAGCAATATACTGCATTTCTTCTGTAATTACACCTTGACGGGCATAGTGCATTTGAGAAACATTATCTTGCCCGCGACGTTTCGCGATCCATTCTGTCCGCATTATTTATATCCTCGATTAACAGCTTCCCTCCGCTGGTATTACCCAGTATCAGGTTCTAAGGGACTGTCTCAGCCTGGGAAACCCAGACACCCCTAGCTTGGTGAAAATTCTAACACTGGAGTTAGAAGCAAATTCAAGTAAATTTATAAAATTTTGCTGACGATCGCAAATAACTCGCTGCAAAAATGATGTCATAATAAACATCAAATTAATCATCAAGCTAAAATAGCTAGATGGAACGAACTATCCGTACAACATTAACCCTACCAGCCGAGCTTCTAGAAGAAACTGACAAAGCAGTGCAGCAAGGACTCGCACGTAGTCGCAATGAGTTTGTTGCTCAAGCCTTGCGCCATGAACTAGCAGCTCAAAAACGGGCTGAGATTGACGCAGCTTTTGCAGCTATGGCTGACGATCAAGAATATCAGGCGGAAGCAATGACGATTGCGGATGAGTTTGCAAAGGCTGATTGGGAAGCTTTTCAAATAGGTGAGTCCCAAAAGTGAGGCGGGTGGAAGTTTATGATGCTCGTCTCGATCCTACAGAGGGTTCTGAGCAAGCTGGTATTAGACCAGTAATTATTGTTAGCCGTGATGCTATCAATATAACTAGCCAAGTTGTCTTAGCTGTTCCTTGCACAACATATCATCCCAGAAAGCGCATCTATCCAAGTCAAGTACTTTTGCGATCGCCTGATGGTGGGTTAGAGCAAGACTCAGTGGCGCTTGGCGAACAAGTCCGCACTCTAGCTAAGACTCGTTTTTTACGTCTGCGAGGGACGCTATCATCTTCATCTTTAACTCAGTTAGATAGAGCATTGTTAATTGCTTTGGATTTGCCTGGGCAAGTGTAATTTGAATAGAGAGAATAGAAAGGTGCGATCGCGCCATATAATTCTATTCTACGGATTTACGCTTCTTTTCAATATGTTCTAGCATCACTAAGTTTGTCAGTACGCTAGCATGATCGATAATTCAACAACTGCGATCGCTCTACTCCATCCGTCACATAACTGCTAAAATCCCCATGCCACCAAAAATCAAAGATCCAGACGCATGGCAGCAGGCAGAACTACTGATGCAACCTGCTTTCATTCGAGTTATAGATCACATTCGCAAGCAGCTAGATGAGTCTGCTTGGAAAGGAAGTTATGAAAACGTATTGATTTGGCCAGAGGGGACAACAGAGGAAACTAAAAATATAGTTGTCCAGCTAGTGCAAGAGTTGGAAGGTGCTACACCGGAACAAGCGATGGAAATCCAACAAGCGATCGCACAGTTACCCGTTCCGCAACCAGCATATCATCTGTATTTGCAAAATCAAAATCGGCAATTTAACTTCGATCTGTGGGAACTTTGCTATCAAGTTTGTTTTCGCCACTACAGCCCAGCATTAGCCCAATCAAATAGCTATACAGTAGAAATCGATACTAGCCTGATTGATGAAACTGGTGATGTAGATTGGCAGCGTCTAGATGCTAAAGCAGGCGAGTTAGTTGAGCAGGTATTTGCTAGCTTGCCAGATGTTTAATATTAATTGTCATTGGTCATTTGTTATTTATAAATTTTTTGAATGCTTGATTTTTGCCTTGCTTATTACCATAAGTTGGTATAAATAGGCAATAGAGGGAAAAATATTAAAATCACATGATTGAGCAATTGCAGGAAGTGCAGGCGGCGATTGGGGCGATTTTTGAAGAGGCGGCGCGGGTAAAAGTTCCTGTTAGCTTTGGCAATGACTCGGCTGCTATTGAGGCAGTGCGAGAAGGAGTTGCTATATACGATCGCACTCATTGGGGTAGAATACTCGTTTCAGATAGCGATCGCCTCCGCTTTCTCCACAATCAAAGTACCAACGACTTTGAGCAACTTAAGCCAGGACAAGGCTGCGACACTGTTTTTGTTACTTCCACAGCGCGCACAATTGACCTAGCAACAGCTTATGTCACCGAAGATGCAGTATTGCTGCTAGTTTCAACATCACGCCGTCAGTATCTAATAGATTGGCTCGATCGCTACATCTTCTTTGCGGATCAGGTGAAATTGCAAGATGTAACCAGTGAAACTGCTGCTTTTAGCTTAATTGGATCGAACAGTGACGCTTTATTAGAACAATTAGGTGTGAGTTCAATTATCGGTCAACCCTATGCAACTCACCAATTAGTACAGCTAGCAGATGTAGAGGTACGGGTTGCTGTGGGTAGTGGCTTAGCTACACCGGGATATACTTTGATTGTGCCAGCCGAGAAAGCAGCAAATGTTTGGAGCTTTCTTGTAGCAGCTGGATCTGTACCAATGGGCGAGCGCGTCTGGGAAGTATTACGCATTCAACAAGGAAGACCAGTACCAGAGCGAGAACTCACCGAAGATTATAACCCCTTAGAAGCAGGATTATGGCAGACACTTTCATTTAACAAAGGCTGCTACATTGGTCAAGAAACAATCGCCCGTTTAAATACCTATAAAGGCGTAAAGCAATATTTGTGGGGCATCCGTCTCCATGCCCCAGCCGAACCAGGGAGTGTAATTACAGTCGGAGAAGAAAAAGTTGGTAAACTCACCAGCTATACAGACACTGAAAATGGCGCTTTTGGATTGGGCTACATTCGTACTAAAGCAGGCGGTGCTGGTTTACAAGTACAAGTAGGCGAAACAACGGGCGAAGTCGTTGATGTACCCTTCTTGACTCGTGAGGAAACATAGTTTATTCCCTTAGCCCCTGTCATGCGTGAAACTTCCGATACAGCATAGCAGCGATCGCTTTTCCACCCTTGAGATGACGTTCTACCACAGCTGACACCTCATCAGGGCTAACGTGACAATACCATACTTCGTCTGGGATTACCCTCACCATAGGCCCCATACCGCACTGCCCCAAGCAACCGCTACCAACAACTTTCACCCCAACAACCGAGTGTGCCTCAAACGCAGCTAAAACCTTTTGTGCGCCATGCTTGCGACAAGTACGATTCTGACAAACTAACACACACCTAGCATCTGAATTCTCACTCTGCTGATGGTTTGAACAAGACAAATCCAAATTCATAATTTTTATAGCTTGCTAAGGAAGCCTTAAACCTCCCCAGCAAGCTACTCTAGACATTCAACACTTAGTTGTCAAAGCAATTTTAGATTTGCGGCTAATCGAAAATCCAAAATCTCAAATCTAAAATCCCTAAAGCTGCTTCACCTCTGAAACCAACTTAGCCACCGCATCCTTAGCACTACCAAAAAGCATCGTAGTTTTATCCTTGTAGAACAATTCATTGTCTACACCAGCAAAACCCGTACTCATACCCCGCTTGATCACGATTGTTTGCTTAGCTCTGTCTACTTCCAGAATTGGCATACCATAGATTGGACTTGCAGAATCGTGACGAGCTGCTGGATTGACTACATCATTGGCCCCAATCACCAGAGCGACATCAGTTTGGTCAAACTGCTGATTAATATCATCCATGTCATATAACTGGGTATAGGGCACATTAGCTTCCGCTAACAGCACATTCATATGCCCTGGCATCCTTCCAGCAACTGGATGAATGGCGTACTTAACATCTACTCCCAGTTTTTCGAGCTGATCCGCCAACTCGCGCACAGAATGCTGTGCCTGCGCTACTGCCATACCATAGCCAGGAACAACTACGACAGAACGAGCGTAGCCTAGCATCATTGCAGCTTCTTCTGGATCTACACTACGAACATTTTTGTCACCGCCAGCTGCGCCAGCACCACCGCTTGCTCCTCCAGCTTTCCCGAAAGCGCCAAACAGTACGCTGAATAGCGTTCGGTTCATCGCCTTACACATGATCTGTGTCAGGATCAATCCTGATGCTCCCACCAAAGCACCAGCGATGATTAGCATATTGTTCATCACCACAAAACCAGCGGCACTCGCGGCTACTCCAGATAGCGAGTTTAACAGCGATATTACTACTGGCATATCGCCACCACCGATGGGGATGACAAACATTACCCCTAAGAGTAGGGAAATAGCAACCAGCGCCAAGAAAATGGGCAGGTTTGCAGGTGTAGCCAAGAAGTAGACACTAGATGCTACGTAGGCAATCAGCAACAGAGCATTGATCGGTTGCTGCAGGGGAAAAGTAATCGGGGAGCCACTAATTAAACCTTGCAGTTTGGCAAAAGCAACCATACTACCAGTGAAGGTGACACCGCCGATAAATACGTCCAGCAAAATGGAGATGTTAGCGTCTAGGGGTATGACTGCATCACTTCCCACCAACCGCCAAAACTCTCCCACTGCTACCAAAGCAGAAGCTGCTCCACCCAATCCGTTCAACAAGCCCACCATCTGGGGCATCTCAGTCATTTGCACTTTATAGGCTGCGATCGCACCCACTGCCGAACCAATCGCTAAACCCAGCAGAATCATCTGGTAATTCAACACCTGCCGATCTAGCAGTGTTGCTATCACCGCCAGCAACATTCCTACAGACGCAAGCAAATTCCCATTTCGCGCCGTCGCTGGGGAACCTAGCTTTTTCAACCCGATAATAAATAAAGATGCAGCGACTAAATATGTCAGTTGAATCCCAGTTGGCAAAAACTCGCTCACGCTTTCACCTCTTTTTTCTTAAACATTTGCAACATCCGATCTGTGACGAGGAAACCACCAACAACGTTAATCATTGCCAGCACAATTGCAATCACACCCAAAATCACTGATAAGTTCGATTCCTTGGGGCCTGCAACCACCAATGCCCCAATTACCGAAATGCCAGAAATGGCATTCGCCCCAGACATTAGGGGAGTATGTAGTGTCGGTGGTACTTTGTTAATCACCTCAAAGCCTGTAAAAGAGGCAAGAACAAATACAAAAAAAGCAGCAATCAATGTTTCTGTCATGAATTAAAAACTCCTTTGGGCAATTGGTAATTGGCAATTAGGAAAAAATTATGAATTATGAATTATGAATTTAAAAATTTCATCATTCAGCATTCATCATTCAGCATTTATCATTACCCATTACCGATATTTCTTAGCCAGCCGTTACACCTTTCAAAGCGGCAATCGCCTCTTTTACTCGTGAATTTCTAATTTCTCCAGCATGAGTAATACAAGCGGCGTTGATGATGTCGTCCTCAAAGTTCAAATTTAAGGTTTTGTCCTTAATCATCAGTTGCACTAATGACGAAAGGTTTTTAGCGTACAACTGACTCGCGTGTATTGGCATTGATGAGGGCAAATTCATCGGCCCGATAATGGTGACACCGTTACGTAGGACATCTTTTCCTGGCTGAGTACAGGCACAATTACCACCCTGTTCGGCGGCAAGATCGACAATGACAGAGCCTGGTTTCATTTGGGCTACCATTTCTTCTGTCACCAACAGAGGTGCTTTCCTCCCAGGCACTTGAGCGGTAGTAATTACTACATCTGCTTGCCCCACGTGTTGGGTGACTACTTCTTGGGTGCGCTGCTTGCTAGCCTCGGAAATTTCTTTGGCATAACCCCCAGCAGCGACTGTTTCTTCCTCTAGCTTGACTTCGATGAATTTCGCTCCCAAACTCTGCACTTCTTCCTTGACAGCGGGGCGAATATCAAATGCTTCCACTACAGCACCAAGCCTTCTGGCAGTGGCGATCGCTTGCAGTCCTGCTACTCCAGCACCCATAATAAACACCTTAGCTGGAGCGATCGTGCCTGCTGCTGTTGTTAACATCGGGAAGTACTTGGGCAAAGCTGCTGCGGCAATCAATACTGCTTTGTAACCCGCGATTGATGCTTGGGATGACAATGCATCCATACTCTGCGCTCTAGTAGTACGCGGGATCGTTTCCATACTAAAAGCTGAAATTCGACGTTCTGCCAAGCGCTCTGCTATAGCTGGTTCACCCAAGGGATTGAGGAAACTAATCAGTACCGATCCTTCTCGCAACAGTTCAATTTCTGAACGTCCATCTTCTCGTTCTTGCGGTATTCCCACCTTGAGTAGGATGTCTGCCTCACGCCATAAGGCAGAAGTATCTGAAATAATTTTTGCTCCTGCTGCTTCATAAGCGGCATCAGAGAAAAACGCTCGTTCGCCTGCTCCTGCCTCTACCCACACTTCTAAACCTTGTTTAACCAATCGAGCCACAATATCTGGCACTAAGGCGACACGACGTTCCCCAACTTCAATTTCTTTGGCAACCGCTATTTTCATCTAATCTCCTTTCAGGCAAAACTTAATTTCTCGATATTTTGACAAAATTGGATTTGCTTGCTTTGTCAACCATCACTAGAGCGATTAGCTGATTATTATTCCTTATCCATTCCAACTTTGTAGAGTAATTTTTTTCTGAAATTATATGTAAAAGTTTCCCACTCTTCGAGCAAGCGTCACAATTTTCATCGCTGATAAAGTTTGAATCTGTGTCTTCAACTTATCTTCTGAATTTATTGCTTGTCAGTAACTGTTAGCTTCTCCACGCAAATGCTAACCTCATTTTTCCATCTTGCACTAATAATCATTACATCTTATCTCTACAATAATTTCAGCTAATTATAATAATCGTCTAAATATGCAAAAATCAGGCGATTAAAGCTTTGCTTCAACTATAGTCTTGATGAATCTAGCGTAATTAGCGGGTGATCGTGTAATTAAATCTCTCAATTTTTATAACAAAAACTACAAACTTATATAAAATCTAGCATAGTTATTAATACTCATCTTACTTTAAATCCTAGAAGACAGGAATCGAAACTTAGGAGGCACAAAGTCAAAAGTAAGGATGAACGCGAACACGAGCGAGGCTTTGAGGCTGAATTTCTAGTTTACATTTCATCCCTTTATCCCACCTAGAAGGGATCGCGATCGCTAGATCCTTTGCTTCACTCTTGACTGAACGCGGCGGCTCTCGTCCAAAGTCATTCGTTGTAACCTGCTGGAAGGGCAAAACCTTACATCATTCATGCAAATGACAAAGGACTATTAACTAATGACGCTCTTACACGAATACCTGTCCATTTATAGCAAAAGATGATTTAACCCTGCTTCAGGCACTTTTTACAATTTTTTGCCGTCCGCTTTGCTAAAGTCATTTTTGGTAAATTTTAGTTACGAACAATCAAAGCCATTGTTCTACAAAGGAGCTTCTATGCGTCGTCTACTTGCTACTCTAGCTGTTTCTAGCTTAATTCTGACTGGTTTGCCAGTGATCAGTTCAGCCCAAAGCTTGCCGGGATTGACTATATTTAGCGGTGTTAAACGTGAAAATGAACTGCCATTTAAGTTAGATTTTGGTGGTCAAACTAATGGTTGGGATCGTTACCGATTAAGAATTCCAGCCAAAAAGCTGAATTTGGCAGTTGCTCAGTTTGTCGTTAGCTACCCGGACTATTACGAAGGCAAGTTCGACCCCAAAAAGATTGAAGTGCGGATCAAAAATAAAAAAGTGGCGTTGCAAGATGTAGTTTGGGACAAGGAAAACCACAAGGTAGAAATTTATCCTCAAGAGCCAGTACCCGCAGGCAGCCGCGTTGAATTAGTATTTTCTAATGTAAAAAATCCCACTACTGGCGGAACTTTCTATTTCAACTGCCAAATTCAATCTCCTGGAGATGTACCTCTATTACGTCCTGTTGGTACGTGGATCTTGACTATCAGTTAATTACAATTTCGGTGCTATACTAGCAGATTGTGACTTTTTTTAGCTGATAAACAACTATTAGAGGACAAAAATTATGAAGCGCACGCTAGAAGGCACCAGCCGAAAAAGAAAAAGAACTTCTGGATTTCGCGCCCGGATGCGTAACCCAGATGGACAGAACGTAATTAATGCTCGTAGACGCAAGGGGCGTTATCGTCTTGCTGTATAGTGATGTGTTGATATAGATGAAGAGTGCGATCGCGTTGTGGCTTTGCCAAAAGCATATCGGCTCTCAAGCAGACACGATTTCCGGGCAGTATTCCGGGAAGGAATTCGTCGTCACGGTTCTCACTTGACATTGAGAGCTTTACGATTAAAAACAAAATTAACCTACCCGGATGTGCTGGAAGAAACAGCGTCATCACCAGAAAACACGCAGCAACAGCCAACGCGAATCGGGATTTCGATTAGCACAAAAGTCAGTAAAAAAGCCGTAGTTCGCAACCGAATTAAGCGGCAGTTGCGAGCTGCTTTTGGCTGCTTATTGCCTCGAATCCCACCAGGATGGCTAATAGTGGTTGTCGTTCAACCATCAGCCGGACAACAAGAGTGCGTAACCCAACAATTTCTGCAAGAATTAGAGCAGTTGTTGGTAGCAGCCGAGGTACTAAATGGGAATTCGTGAAGAAGTTTACTATGAAGGTGGCCCCCATGTTGGGGATCTGATTATTAATTTGCTAGTTGGGTTAACACTGATTGGCTTACCTTTAGCAGTTGGGGCAATTGTACGGGCGTTGTGGCTACGCTATCGGATTACCAGCCGTCGGGTATCGGTAACTGGTGGTTGGATGGGACGCGATCGCACCGATATCATCTATGCAGAAGTTGTCAAAATCGTCAAGGTGCCACGCGGTCTTGGCTTTTGGGGTGACATGGTGCTAACCCTCAGAGATGGTAGTCGCTTGGAACTTCGCGCAGTTCCCAGATTCCGTGAAGTCTATGATTATATCTATGAGAAAGTATTAGCTAAAAACCCCAAGGTAAATGCTGGTGTTAAGTCATAACAATTGAGTATTGAGTCAAGAGTCAAGAGTCGTTAGTTATACACAAATGACTTTTGACAAATGACTAATACCTTTGCTCGTGCAAAACGTAGACTCGTCAGTATCGGATAGATTAGATTCAGATAGTTTAAATTATCTCAGGTTGACTTCACACTAATGGACTTTGGTATTGGGTTTCTTTCCAACAACGTCATGCTGCCGATCCTGGATTTTTTCTACGGGATCGTGCCCAGCTATGGACTGGCGATCGTAGCATTGACTCTGGTGATCCGCTTTGCACTCTATCCTTTAAGTGCAGGCTCGATTCGTAATATGCGTCGCACGCGCGTAACGCAGCCATTGATGCAAAAGCGAGTCAAAGAAATTCAAGAGCGCAATAAAGACAATCCTGCCAAGTTGCAGGAAGAAATGGGCTCTGTTTACAAAGAATTTGGTAATCCTTTGGCTGGGTGTTTGCCAGTAGTACTGCAAATGCCCGTGCTATTTGCTTTATTTGCTACCCTGCGTGGTTCGCCGTTTTCGGATATAAATTACACTGTTAACCTACAAATCTTTCCCCAAGAGCAAATCGCACAGATTCAGCCGCAAGCATTTAGCACTGCTCCCCAAAACATTTACATTACTGATGGGGTTCATGCTCGTGTTGCTGCCATTCTGCCAGGAGGCAGTCGATTAGCAGTAGGTGACAAAACCAAAGTTGAATTTCAAACCCCAGAAGGCAAACCCTTAACAGCGCTTGCAGCAGAACATCCTGAAACCACCCTGATTCCAAAATGGAAAGTTATTAAGGGTGAAGAACGGGTTCAGGTGGATGAAAACGGCAATATAACAGCTATCCAACCAGGAGATGCAACAGTGCAGGGAACAATTCCTGGACTTGCGTCTAACAAAGGCTTTTTGTTTATTGATGCCCTTGGTCGTGTGGGTGCCTTTGATGAAGATGGCATAATCCACTGGGATATCGTAGGGATGGTGATTGGTTTTGGTCTGAGCCTTTATTTAAACCAGGTGCTTTCAGGTCAAGGCTCGACAGCTAGCAACCCGCAACAGGAAACAGTCAACAAAATCACCCCAGTCATTTTCTCAGGGATGTTTTTGTTCTTTCCTCTGCCAGCCGGGGTACTGATGTATATGTTGATTGCCAACATCTTCCAGACACTCCAGACATACATTGTTTCCCGTGAACCACTGCCTGAAAATCTGCAAAAGATTTTAGATGCAGAGGAAAAGAAGACGGTTGATAATAAAGGACGCGAGACACTACCGTTTGAACCAGGCAGGAATAAGAAAAAAGCCTCAGAAGGTAAAACATGAGTGATGCTCAAATGCAGCGGGGCCAGCAGTGGTTAGAAAGACTAATGCAACTGATGGGGGTGTCCGCAACGGTTCAAGCAGAGTTTCAGGCGATCGCAACAGACGCAAGCGATCGCTCCGATCCTGATAGCTTCTGGTTGACAATTAATGAAAATAACCTGCAACCAGAGCAAATTCAGATTTTAATCGGTGCCCAAGGGTCGGTATTAGATGCCATGCAGTATCTAGCTAATGCCGCCCTCAACGTCAGCCAACCCCAGGAGCAGCAAGCCGCTTATACCATAGAGCTAGATGGATATCGCGTCCGTCGACAAGCGGAAATTCAAGCGATCGCATCTACTGCGATCGAGCAAGTACGCGCTAGTGGTAATGAAGTGGAAATCAAATCTCTCTCCTCGGCTGAACGCCGTCAAATCCACACTTTTATGAAAGATTATCAGGATTTGGAAACTTTCAGCCGGGGTAAAGAGCCACATCGTCATCTCGTCATCCGACAGATGACGAATAACGGATAATAGCTAGACTGGAAATATAGGCAAGAGCAACGCTAGCTAGAAAAATCATTTCTGAAAGAGCATAGACTCCCAATCCCTATGGAGGCAATTTACATTCCCTACCTGCTGAAAGCGCCGCAACAAACCGAGGCAATTCAGGTAGATGAATTTTTCCCCGACCTGGCGACACTGACCCCAGTACGCGGTAAAATCCAAGTTCAACATCGCGGGAATTTTCTAGATGTTTCTGGTCAAGCAGAAACAATCTTGACCTTAACTTGTCATCGCTGCTTAAAACAGTACAACCATCGCTTGAAATTAAATACGTCTGAAATCATCTGGTTAGACCCAGCCGCTAACCAACCAGATGAAGGACCCCTAGAGCGAGAAGTAGCTGTAGAAGATTTAGTAGAAACACTGCCGCCAGATGGCTACTTCGATCCGGGTGAATGGTTGTACCAGCAGCTATGTCTAGAAATTCCCCAACGGCAACTTTGTGATGCTATGTGTACAGGAATTGAACCAGCTCCGCCAGAAGAAACCTTAGAACAATCGCTCGATAGCCGCTGGGCATCTCTAGAAGCCTTGAAAAAAATGATGAATGCTGAATGATGAATTGTGAAAGATTATAGGCGATCGCGCATCGTGCGGTGAAGCTTTCACGCTGAATGCTAAATTCATAATTCATAATTCATAATTCATAATTCATAATTCATAATTTCCCCTAACCCCTAGCCCCTAATATGAGCTTCCGTGAAGAGTTTTCGTTGTTGCTGCGCGCCCGGTATCCCTTAATTTATATTCCTACTTCGGAAGAGGAGCGGGCAGAAGCGGCGATTCGAGAAGAAGCTCAGCTTCAAGGCAATCGTGCTGTATACACTTGGGATTTTGTCGATGGTTATCAAGGCAACCCAAATGATGCTGGGTTTGGTCGCCGCAATCCCTTACAAGCCTTAGAATTTGTAGAAAAACTGCCAGCATCTGCCCCGGCAGTTTTTATTTTGCGTGACTTCCATCGATTTCTAGAGGATGCTTCTGTTTCGCGGAAACTACGCAATCTTGCACGGCTACTAAAGTCACAACCAAAGAATTTAGTTTTACTATCGCCGCGAATTGTCACTACAGAAGAATTAAGCGAAGTTATAACGGTTTTAGAGTTTCCTTTACCAACTGGGGCTGAAATTAAAGCAGAAGTGGAACGCTTACTAGCAGCCACCGAGCAATCGCTAGGGGTAAAAATTCTGGATGAGTTAGTGCGTTCTTGTCAAGGGCTTTCGATTGAGAGAATTAGGCGGGTGTTAGCAAGGGCGATCGCAAGTCATGGGGAAATACAACCTGAAGACGTGGAACTGGTTTTAGAAGAAAAGCGCCAGACAATACGTCAAACTCAAATTCTTGACTTCTACCCAGCGACGGAAAAAATCTCAGACATTGGTGGTTTAGATAACCTGAAAGATTGGCTGCTGCGGCGTGGCGGTGCATTTAGCGATCGCGCTAGGGCATATGGATTACCCCATCCACGTGGGTTGCTGTTGGTGGGAATTCAAGGTACGGGGAAGTCGCTAACAGCAAAGGCGATCGCCCATCACTGGCACTTACCCCTACTGCGCTTAGATGTCGGGCGTTTGTTTGGGGGTTTGGTGGGTGAATCTGAATCCCGCACCAGGCAAATGATTCAGGTGGCTGAAGCTTTGGCTCCTTGTATTCTGTGGATTGATGAGATAGATAAAGCTTTCGCTGGAATTGGTGGTAAAGGCGACGCTGGCACTACTAGCCGCGTTTTTGGTACTTTCATTACTTGGTTAGCGGAAAAATCATCGCCTGTGTTTGTCGTTGCTACTGCTAATGATATTCAAGCGTTGCCACCAGAAATGCTACGCAAAGGCAGATTTGACGAAATTTTCTTCGTTGGCTTACCCTCTCAGGAAGAACGAAAAGCGATTTTTACAGTCCATCTATCTCGACTGCGCCCGCACAACTTAAAGAATTACGATATTGATCGCTTGGCTTACGAAACTCCTGATTTTTCTGGAGCGGAAATTGAGCAGACGATTGTTGAAGCCATGCATATCGGGTTCAGCCAAAATCGTGACTTCAGCATAGATGATATTTTAGAGGCGGCTAGCCAAATCGTACCTTTGGCCCGAACTGCCCAAGAGCAAATTCAGTTTCTCCAAGACTGGGCTGCTGCTGGTAAAGCTCGTCTAGCATCGAAACAAAGCGGTTTGAGCAGTCGGATTCAACGTCAATTTCAATAAAAAATAAGCGATCGCTTCTAGGGTCATGCTTGAAAATATCTGCTAAGCTTGGACGATAATTATGGCAATGTTGTTAGCATGGTTATCAGCTGCGATCGGATTTTAATCTATTCTCATTCCCAGGCTGAGCCTAGAAATGAGGCGATCTTTATTCGATCTCGACGCTTCAGCTATGGGGTAATAATTGCGTTCACGAAGTGTAGCGTCAGCGTCTATTGCGCATTGGCAATTGCGAATTGGAGCGAAGCGGCATGACTTTGGCAGGTGTAGCAAAGTTTGTACTTGGGGTAAGCTTGGCGATCGCCATCACGCTCGGCGGTGGCGTATTGATCGGGCTGTATTTTATGTATAGAGTGACAACACACCCCCCTAAACCTGTATTTTCCAATGAAAAAGTGGCGGCGAAAGCAAAAAATACGCCTCAAGTGACCACTGCTGCATCCCAAACAGGTGCAACTCCTCCAAAGCCAAGTGAAGCAAAGCCGAGTGAAACACCAAAGCCGAGTGAAACTACCGCCGCCAAGCCGTTACCACCCGGAACATACAAAGCTCGTGTGAATTGGTCTCAAGGCTTAAGCTTACGAGGAGGACCCAATACAGAAGCTGAGCGTGTTGGAGGGTTGGAATATAATCAGCAAGTTATAGTCTTAGAAGAAAGTGCTGATAAAAATTGGCAGAAAGTTCGTTTAGCAGATGGCGAACTAGAAGGTTGGATTAAAGCAGGCAATATAGAGCGAATTCAACAATAAAAGTAGGGTGGGCAATCCGGGGTTGTGGTGGAGTACCACAACGCAAGCCCCCCCTTTTGGTGAAATTACGTAAGTTGATGTTTCCAAAATTACTTAACTAGCTACAGCGGCAACAATGCCCTTTGGCAAGAAGGACAAACAGCATGAATTGTTAGCTGACAATCAAGTAAATGGTAACCTTCTTTTTCCGCTGTTTTTGTACCTATTTTCAAAATTGAATCGTTCTTAAATTCAATCGTTTTATTACAACGAACACAGATTAAGTGATGATGGTGATGTGGGTAGGGCTGATTAATTTCGTAGTGTTTGTGTCCTTCTCCGAGTTCGAGTTCCCGCAGAATCCCCATCCGCGCCATTAACTTCAAAGTGCGGTAAATAGTTGATAAGCTAATACCTGCTCCCTCAGTTTCTAGCTGTTGGTACAGTTCTTCAGCACTGAGATGTTTACCTTTTGGAAGTTCTTGAAAAACGTGTAAGATAACTTCTCTTTGGGGAGTTAAGCGCCAACCCCGCTCATTAAGTTCCGCTTTGAGTGATCCTGTAGTATATACAGTCATAGCTACCTTGTCAAGCAAGCCTGATAATTGATAAGTATAATCAATTATTAACGTAATTGTCAACAAGCAAGATTTGTTGACAATCTTTTCTAAGAGTCAGCAGCAATATCTACTAGTAATAGCAGATTTTTTGACTAATGGAAAAAGTAAGGCGCTCAGGCTGAAGGATGTAGGGCTTCGCCCTTGCCCCCGCTAGGCTGAAGGCTGTACGCGAACACGAGCGCTTGCTTCTTTGAAAGGGTAGTGTAGCGTAGCGTAAGCGCGTTGCCGTTCCCCGTAGGGGTTGCCGTACGCGCAGCGTTGCCGAAGGCTAGGCTGAAGGATAAATATTAAAATTCATACTTCATACTTCACACTTCATACTTCATAATTTCACTAACTCAAAGACTCCAAGTAGTCCTTGACACGATTGCGGCGCTTAGGTTGGCGTAATTTTTGCAGCGCCTTAGATTCAATTTGCCGCACCCGTTCCCGCGACAAATCCAAAGCACGTCCAATTTCTGCCAGAGAATAGGAGTGTCCATCTCCCAAACCGAATCGCATTAGAATTACATCCCGTTCGCGATCAGTTAAATCTGCTAGCAGGTGCTGCAAATCTTTGTGTAGGGCTTCGCGCATCAACACTTCTTCTGGGGAAATACTGTCGTTTTCGAGTAAGTCTCCTAACTCAGTGTCTTTCTCCTTACCTACTTTTGTTTCTAAGGAGACGGAACGCGGTACTCTTAATAAAACTTCCCGAACTTGGGGAGGTGTCATTTCTAACTCAGTGGCAATATCTTCGATCGTTGGAGTGCGACCTTTTTCTTGGGCAAGCTTGCGTTGAGCTTTCTTAATTTTGTTCAGCTTTTCTGTAATATGTACGGGTAGGCGGATCGTGCGACTTTGGGTAGCAATCGCCCTAGTAATACCTTGACGAATCCACCAGTAGGCATAGGTGCTAAATCTATAACCCTTGGTTGGATCGAACTTTTCTACAGCCCTCTCCAAGCCTAATGTTCCTTCTTGGACTAAATCTAATAGTTCCAAACCACGATTTTGATATTTTTTTGCAACTGATACTACTAGGCGGAGATTCGCCTTAATCATGTGTTCTTTGGCGCGAACACCGTCGCTCTGAATTTGCTCTAGCTCCTCGACAGTTAATCCGGCGATTTCAGCCCAGCGTCTTTTTCCCTTTGCTAAAGCTGGTCTGAGTTCCGACACAGCTATATTAGCGGTAGCCGCCCACCGCTCTAAAGAAGGGCGATGTCCGAGTGCTGAAGTTAGGCGCTCTTGAGCTTCAATTAAGCTGATATAGGTTTTAATTACTTGATCTTCCTGCAAAGACTTGTCCAAGCACAGCGATCGCGTCCGCAGATGACGTTGGACTTTTTGAGCCTCGGAAACCTCTTCATCGCGCTCTAAGAGGTGAACCCGACCAATTTCTTGGAGATACAGACGCACTAAATCTGTGGTGCGACGAGTAACTCCAGGCTGTAAGTTAGCATTGTCGTTCGAGTCGATTTCCAGAGCCAACAAGTCATCCATCGATAAGTCAGCCTCATCGGCTGCATCATCTGGTTGAAAGCGCTGGGGCGACAATTGGTTTTCGTAGGCTGCATCCGCGTAAAAAGATAGTGCTTGCATAAGGTTCGTCTCAATTGCTCCAGGTGACAATAGACTTAACTCAGTTGCTTCTTGTTGCTGTTGCTATTGTTCCCAGTCATCAGCGCGAACTAACATATCCCTGCTGAATTTGTACTGATTTTTCAACTAGCAATACGAGTTTTCTCGGTTGTCAGCTACAAGTAGTAATTTTAAATACATTATTGTTTGCGGTATTTACTTAAAAATAGAGTCTAAAATCCAGCTATAACAGGCTTGGTAGTAAACCAAATTCTTTAAATTCCAACAGTTTTTGTAGATTAAGCGTATTTAATAGAAATGTTCATAGTTACAGCACAGCAAAGTAACAGCTACATTAATCTACATTCCTCGTCAGATAATTTCCGGAGATTAGTAGCGCGTAGCGAGGGAAAGGCTAAATTATGAATTATGAATGCTGAAAAATGGTGGCGCTTCAGCTAGGGAAAGGCTAATACAGAATTGAGAATGTATAATTTTTTAGCTTTCACCATTTAAATTCATCATTATTCAGTGGTTATATTCAGGCTTGGGGTCGCGTAGCATGAGTGCCTCAAGAGCTTGTCTTGGCGTGATTTCACCTTGGAGTAAGCGACAGACTTCCACTGTAATTGGGAGATAAATATTTTGCTGCAAGGCGCGTTGGATTAAAACTTGGGTGGTGTTGACTCCCTCGGCGGTTCCTTGTAACTGGGCAAGAATTTCTAGTAATGTCTTACCTTGAGCTAGCTGATAACCAACTTGGTAATTACGACTCAAGGGACTGTTACAGGTGGCTAGCAGATCGCCTAAACCAGATAAACCGTAAAACGTTTCTGTCTTTGCGCCCCAGTTGTTACCGATACGAATTATTTCTGTCAAACCACGAGTTACCAAAGCAGCTTTAGCATTGGTTCCTAGGTGCAGTCCATCACAAACACCAGCAGCGATGGCAATTACATTTTTCAACGTCCCGCCTAACTCTACTCCCAAGGGGTCTGAATTGGTATAAACGCGAAATTTGTCGGAGGAAAACACTGTTTGCACCGCTACAGCCGCCGCAGAATCTGTACTAGCAACAACGGTTGCTGCTGGTAATTGCTGTTGAATTTCTTTAGATAGGTTAGGACCGCAAAGGACAACTACTGGATGGTGAGGAAATGCCCTTTGCCAAATTTGAGATGGCGTTAAAGTAGTGGCTGGATCTAAGCCTTTAGTCGCTGTGACAAAAATAGTATTTGCACTCAGGGCTAAGGACTGAATTTCTGTCACTACTCCTGGTACACCTTTGGTCGAAACAGCAGATAAAACTATATCCGCACCGTCTATTATTTTCGCCAAATCTTGAGAGTGGCGACGCGACCACACGCGCACGTTATGACCGTTAGCCGCCGCTAGCGATGCTAAAGTTGTCCCCCAAGCACCAGCACCTAGAACTGCTACTAATTTTGGATTTTGGATTTTGGATTTTGGATTAATCACACATCTAAAATCTAAAATCGATTGCGAGGGTAACGCTGCATTAATTCCCTCACTTGTTCAGCATGATAGGAACTACGGGTTAGGGGTGAAGATACTACCTGGAGGAAACCGATAGACTCGCCAAACTTTCTCCAAGCGTCAAATTGTTCTGGCGGAATAAAGCTGTCTACTTTTAAGTGTTTTTGACTCGGTTGAAGATATTGACCCAAGGTAAGAATATCGCAATCTACAGCGCGCAGATCTGCCATTACTTGCCGAATTTCAGCGTCAGTTTCTCCCAGTCCTACCATTAAGCCAGATTTAGTATAAACCCAGGGAGCCACAGCGCGGGTTCGCTTGAATAATTCCATTGTGCGATCATAGTTGCCCTGCGGACGTACCCGCCGATAGATACGGGGAACTGTTTCTGTATTATGGTTAAGTACCTCTGGTTGGGCTTGTAGAATCAACTCCAAAGCAGCCCAATTGCCGCACAAGTCGGGAATTAGTACCTCGATGGTTGTGTTGGGTGAGGTGGCACGAATAGCTTGAATACAGCAAGCAAACTGATCAGCACCACCATCGGGTAAGTCGTCGCGGTTTACAGAGGTGATGACGACATGATTAAGCCTCATCCGCCGTACTGCTTCTGCCAGTCGTTCTGGTTCTGTCGGATCTAGGGGTTTGGGCTTTTTCTCAAAGTCAATATCGCAATAGGGACAAGCACGGGTACAAGCTGGCCCCATAATTAAGAATGTAGCCGTACCTGCATTGAAGCACTCGCCAATATTGGGGCAAGAGGCTTCTTCACATACAGTATTGAGGGCTAAATCCCGTAAAATTTCTTTAACGTTGCCAACACGCTCCCACTGCGGCGCTTTAACCCTTAACCAGTCTGGCTTAACAGTCACAATTCGCTCTAACTACTGAAGTTGATTTAGTGTCGATCTTAGCAGGCAATGTAATTTATAGACTGGAAAGTTGGTAATTAATACCTTAACGTGATATCTTATATCTGATTATGTAGTGTAATTACGGGATGTGGCGCAGCTTGGTAGCGCACTTCGTTCGGGACGAAGGGGCCGCTGGTTCGAATCCAGTCATCCCGATTCCTTTGAAAGTCTGAACACAAGGCTTTCACAAATTTTAGCCTCTATTGTGTCATTGTCAAGAACATCTGTTAGTTAAGTATATTTAGATACTTTAAGGTATAAAAACGGTAGATTTTGGGAGAAATTTCAATATGGAATCTAGTCTTGGTAAAAGGTTTAACTAATAGCGCTAAAATTGGTAGGACTGGTAGGATCTGAGCCAAAGTTGAGAATGATGATAGCAGGCTAAGGCTAAGGTTTACTCATGAGGATAAGCGATATGTGATCGCACTTACCCTACCTGACTCAGAAGCGATCGCACAGTTGCTGAACATAAGGCAGCAAAAATAGAGTTAGATATCGTCTCTGGTAATTTTGATTCAACACTGAAAAAGTACTAGATTTAAAGAAAAACATCTTAAAAGTCTGCCTACGGCATTGCCACCGGATTGTTTGAAAAGTTTATCTCAGAGCAAAATCCAAAAGGGCTTCGCACTGGTAGTTTGTGTTGGTACACATCAAGATTGAAACATTCAGAGAAATAGTTTCATGCATCAAGCATTAAAGTCAATTAGCGACATCCTAACTGAAGATGCAGCTTATCTACGCAAGCAAGATTATCAAACTACAGCAAAAGATTGCTTGACGCTAATTCAAGCGTTTTGATTGCTAACTGCTCATTGCTAATATTTAGTAAGGCAGTTAACTTTTACGCAAGTAATACTGGTTTAAATTTGTGAATCAAGTTTTGATATTTGTGAACTAAGGTTAGACCCTCTGGGCATCTCTTTTAAAATCAGCATTATATAGTAGTTGATGCACTCTCAGTAAGTTTTTTACTCATTAACGGTTAACTTCCGTTGCCTTAAATAAAAAAGGTTTCAAAATGAAGATTTTAGTTGTAGAGGATGACGAGTTTATTGTTTATGCACTCACCGATATCCTCACCAGCCAAAACTATGCAGTCGAAGTTGCTACCGATGGTAAAGCAGCTTGGGATTTAATTGAAACGTATGACTACGACTTGATTTTACTGGATGTAGTGCTGCCTAAGCTAGATGGCATTAGCCTTTGCCGTAAGATTCGGTCTAAAGGTTTACAAATGCCAATTTTGTTGCTGACAGGAATAGATAGTAGTCACGATAAGGCGATCGCTTTGGATGCTGGCGCAGATGACTATGTAGTCAAACCTTTCGATCTAGAAGAGTTCGTTGCCAGGATCAGGGCGTTGTTGCGTCGGGGAGCCACAGCGTTACAACCTATATTAGAGTGGGGCGACTTGCGACTTGATCCCAGCAGTTGTGAAGTTACCTATGGCACGCAGTTGCTGTCATTAACACCAAAGGAATATGCACTGCTAGAGTTATTCTTGCGAAACAGCCGCCGCGTCTTTAGCTGTGGCATGATTTTAGAACACCTTTGGTCGTATGAGGAAACGCCACAGGAAGAGGCAGTTCGGACTCACATCAAAGGGTTACGGCAGAAACTAAAAGCGGTTGGAGCCGCTGGTGACTCGATCGAGACTGTCTATGGAATCGGTTATCGTTTGAAGCAGGGGGAGAAGAGAGCAGGGGAAGCAGGGGGAGAAAATCAAAAATCAAAAATCAAAAATCAAAAATCGCAAGAGCAGACACTAAAAGCAGTCGCTGGAATTTGGGAAAAATTCCAAGGGCGAGTGAGCGAACAGGTGACACTGTTAGAGCAAGCGGCAGAAGCGTTAAACCGAAATAGTCTAAATCAACAACTGCGAACTTCAGCAACAAAAGAAGCCCATACACTGGCAGGATCGTTAGGGACGTTTGGCTTTCCAGAGGGGTCGAGATTGGCACGCCAGATCGAAAACTGCTTGAGAGAAAATAAAAAATTGGGTCAAGCTGAGGCGATCGCTCTCCGAGATTGGGTACTGGCGTTGCGTCAGGAAATTAATCTTTCGCCCAGCGTCTCTAAAAGAGAATCCTCTGAACCAGCAAACTCAAACACCGTTGTAGCAAGTAACGAACAACCGCTTTTACTAATAGTAGATCGCGATCGCTCTAGTGCAAAACAGGTTGCTGAAGAGGCAGCTAATTGGGGATTACAAACAGCGATCGCCACCAACCTTAATACTGCCAGAAAACAGCTTTACAGCGAACATCCAAGTCTGGTGCTGCTCGATCCCAGCGTGTCATCTAACCTTGAAGACAGTTTGAGGCTGCTTTGGGAGTTAAATCAACGCAAACCGCCTGTACCAGTAGTCATATTTACAGAGCATACTGATCTAACCAATCGACTGCAAGTTGCCCGCCAGGGCGGACATACCTTTTTGCCAAAACCAATGCCCCCGGCACAGGTGCTAGAATCTGTAACTCAAGTGCTGCAAGCAGACCAGGCAGAAGCAAAAGTATTGGTTGTAGACGATGACCCCAAAATTCTGGCAGTGTTGCAAACCTTGCTCAGTCCTTGGGGGCTGAAGGTGACAACGCTCGAAGATCCGCGCAGATTCTGGGAAACCCTGGAAGCAGTTTCACCAGATTTGCTAATTCTAGATGTGGAAATGCCCCACCTTAATGGAATTGAACTTTGTCAGGTAGTACGTAACGATTCACGCTGGAGTGAGTTACCCATCCTTTTCCTGACAGTTCATACGGATGCTGACATTGTTAATCGAGTATTTACTGTAGGTGCTGATGATTTTGTCAGCAAACCCATTGTTGGGCCTGAATTAGTTACTCGCGTCATCAATCGTCTAGAGCGGAATAAACTGCGGCATCGAATGGCACAAATGCAGCAGGATAAAGTGACTGATGGCAATATTTTATCTGTAAAAGTGTCTGAATTTCAGCAAAAGCGCGATCGCACCTCTACTGAATCCGCCCTCCCTGAAAGTGAAGAACGCCTCCGTTGCGCTCTGGAAGCTGCCCAAATTGGAGTTTGGGATTGGAATCTCTTAACCAACCAAATAATTTGGTCTGAAGAACATGAAAGATTATTTGGTTTATCACGTGGCACGTTTGATGGAACATATGAAACTTTTATTGCTTGCGTCCATCCAGAAGATCGAGAAGCCTTATCGCAAGCAGTGAACTTTGCCCGTCAGCAAAGAACTAATTATAATCATGAATTTCGAGTGGTTTGGTCAGATGATAGCATTCACTGGATCGAGGGTAAAGGTAAGTTCTTCTATGACGAGAATAGTCAAGTAGTAAGCAGCCTCGGCACAGTTAAGGATATTAGCGATCGCAAGCACTCAGAAGCGGTATTACGAGAAAGTGAGAATCGTTTGCGCGCAATTGTAGAAGCCGAACCCGAATGTGTGAAGCTAGTTGCAGCCGACGGTACTTTACTGGAGATGAATGCTGCTGGTCTTGCGATGATTGAGGTAGAAAGCGCTGATGCAGCAATTAATCAGTCAGTATATTCATTAATTGCCCCGGAGTATAAAGAAGCTTTCCAGGCTTTGAATGAAAGCGTTTGCAATGGAAACAAGGAGACGCTTGAATTTGAAATTGTTGGTTGTCGAGGTACCCGTAAATGGATGGAAACTCGTGCAGTTCCACTGCAAAATCAATCAGATGGAACATTGGTACACTTAGCGATCTCGCGTGATATTAGCGATCGTAAGCTTGCAGAGCAGATTTTGCAAGCTTCGCTCAAAGAACTGGCAGATATTAAATTTGCTCTGGATACAGCTGCTATTGTCGCCATTACTGACGATAAAGGAAAAATTACTTACGTCAACGATAAGTTCTGCGAAATCTCCAAATATTCTAGAGAAGAACTGCTAGGACAAAACCACCGCATCATCAATTCTGGCTATCATCCAAAAGAATTCTTTCAACAAATGTGGGCAACCATCGCTAGTGGGCAAGTTTGGAAAGGCGAAATCAAAAACCGTGCTAAAGACGGAACGTTTTACTGGGTTGACACAACAATTGTGCCGTTCTTGGATGCTGAAGGAAAGCCTTATCAATATGTAGCGATTCGTAGCGACATTACCGAACGCAAGCAGGCAACAGAATCACTGCGGGAAAGCGAAGAGCGTTTTCGCCTGTTAATGGAAGGCGTAAAGGATTACGCTATTTATATGCTCGATCCTTCTGGATGCGTTGTCAGTTGGAACAAGGGAGCAGAGCGCATCAAAGGCTATCGAACTGACGAAATTCTCGGTCAGCATTTTTCCTGCTTTTACTCAGTTGAAGATATCGAGCAGGGTAAGCCAAATCTTGATTTGAAGGTAGCAGCTGCCGACGGTCGGTTTGAAGACGAAGGCTGGCGAATTCGCAAAGACGGATCGCGATTTTGGGCGAACGCGATCATAACAGCATTACAAGACGAAACTGGAAATCTCAAAGGTTTTTCCAAAGTGATGCGAGACATCACCGAACGCAAGCAAGTAGAAGAGAACTTGCGCCAAAGCGAGGAATTTTTGCAGCGATTAATCTCCAGTAGCGCAGATTGTATCAAAGTGCTGGATTTGCAGGGACGCTTGTTATACATAAGCATGGGAGGGCAGGCGCTGATGGAGATTGACGACTTCTCTGTCTTCATGAATGCCCAGTGGTGGGACTTTTGGCAGGAAACGTACAGTCACGCAGCTCGCTCTGCTGTTGAGACGGCTAAAGCAGGGAATACAGGAAACTTTCAAGGGTATTGCCCAACAGCAAAAGGGACACCGAAATGGTGGGACGTGGTAGTCACACCAATTATGGATGCAGAGGGTAAACCGGAAAAATTGCTGTCGATTTCCCGTGATATCACACAGCGCCAACAAGCGGAAGAGGCGCTACGGGCAAGCAAAGATGAGTTAGAAATGCGAGTCGTAGAACGAACAGCCGAATTAATCAAAGTTAATCAGCAATTGCAGCTAGAACTCGATGAACGCAAGCGGGCAGAGTCAGCCCTAGAACGGTTGAGTCGGCAAAATCAACTGATTTTAAATTCAGTGGGGGAAGGGCTGTGCGGATTGGATTTGCAAGGAAGAATTACTTTTGTCAATCCAGCCGCAGCTAAGTTGTTGGGATATTCAGTCGAAGAAGCGCTTGGTCAGTTCATAGACATTATCTTGCCCGATTCAAAATCAGGCGGGACACCATATTACTTGACAGAATCTCCGATTTATGAGTCACTATACGACGGAGCGGTGCATCAAGTGAGTGGCGAAGCCTTCCGGCGCAAGGATAATTCAAGTTTTCCAGTTGAGTACACTAGCAATCCGATTCGAGAAAAAGGTGCGATAGTCGGAGCCGTTGTCACGTTTAAAGACATTACCGATCGCCAAATAGTCGAGCGGATGAAGGACGAGTTCATTTCAGTTGTCAGTCACGAACTACGTACACCCCTGACTTCCATTCATGGTTCTTTGGGTATGCTCAAAAGCGGGCTGCTCGATCCCAATTCCGAGCGGGGTAAACGCTTGCTAGAAATTGCCGTCGATAGCACCGATCGCTTGGTACGATTAATCAACGACATCCTCGACATTGAGCGCATCGAGTCCGGTAAGATCCAAATGGCAAAACAAGCTTGCGATGCTGCCGAGCTATTAACTGAAACAGCAGAAGTAATGCAAGCTATGGCGGACAAAGCCGGGGTAAACTTGTCAATTTCACCAGTATCAGCTCAGCTATTGATTGATCGCGATCGCATCATTCAAACCTTAACCAACCTGCTAAGTAACGCGATCAAATTCTCCCCTCAAGGCAATACAGTTTGGTTAACAGCCCAGAATCAAGTAGATCGAATACTCTTTCAAGTCACAGATTGTGGGCGAGGCATTCCCGCCGAGAAGCTCGAAACCATATTTGAGCGCTTTCAACAAGTCGATTCCTCCGACTCGCGCAACCACGAAGGTACTGGCTTGGGCTTGGCAATTTGTCGCAGTATTGTGCAACAGCATGAGGGAAGCATTTGGGTTGAAAGCATGATCGGTGAGGGCAGTACCTTTTACTTCACTCTGCCAATGCTGCAACAACAGCAGCCAACCATTTCAGATACTTCGAGCAGTCCGTTAGTGTTGGTATGTGACGATAATCCCTCGACGCTAACAATGCTGCAAAAGTTGCTGCAGCAGCAGAACTACCAAGTCATAACTGTAGCTTCTGGGGAGGAGGCTGTAGAACAGGCAACTGCATGGCATCCTGATGCGATTCTGCTGGATTTGCAAATGCCTGGAATGACTGGGTGGCAAGTAATGGCGGCTCTCAAGCAGCGTAGCGACACTAAGGATATTCCGATAATTATCTGTAGTTTCTGTTCGCCAACAGAGTGTCCTTCTCACCCAGGTTTTGTTGATTGGGTAGTCAAACCATTGGACGAAACATTGCTGTTGCAGTCACTCAAACAATTTGTAGCTAGACCTCATCGACGAGTCCGTATTTTGGTGGTAGAGGACGATAAACAGCTGGCACAGTTACTGGTTACATTATTTGAGCAGCACGAAATTGAAGTTTTTCACGCTCCGACTGGATGTGAGGCAATCCAACTCAGCCAGCAAGTGAATCCAGATTTAATGATTCTCGACTTAATATTACCTGACAAAGACGGGTTTAAGGTGGTGGAGTGGCTTTCTCACCATAATTATCTTCACAATCTGCCCTTGGTAGTGTATTCTGGCAAAGACCTAGACGATGCGGAACGCGATCGCCTCAAGCTAGGGCAGACGGAGTTTCTAACCAAAGGTTGCGTTAGCACGCAAGAATTTGAGCAACGGGTGATGGCTCTACTCCAGGGAATTACCCAGAATCGACGCAAGGATAGCAGTGATGGCAGCCAAAAGAATTTTGGTGGTTGATAACGAACAATACATTCAAGAAGTTGCCCAAATTTGTTTGGAAACAGTAGCAGGTTGGCAGGTTTTTACTGCTATTTCTGGCAGTGAATGTTTGACTAAGGCAGCAGCAGCGCAGCCTGATGCTATCCTTCTAGATGTGATGATGCCAGACATGGATGGACTGGCTACTTTTCAAAAGTTGCAAGAAGACGCTGCTACACAAAACATTCCTGTAATTTTGCTGACAGCTAAGATACAACCTGCTGACCGTCGCCGTTATGCCGAGTTAGGAATCAAAGCTGCGATCGCCAAGCCTTTCGATCCACTACAGCTAGCAGCTCAAGTAGCAGAAGCATTAGGCTGGAGCTTATTATAGCGGTTTGCACTTCAATATAATACAAATTTACCTCTCCCCTAACTCCTCTCCTCTTAGGGAAGGGGGCAGGGGGTTAAGTCTAGGATTATGTATTTTTTGCAGTTGATAACCGCTATAAATTAGGGGCTAGTGGCTAGTATCTTCTTTATTTCCCCGACAAATTCCTCCACCCTTCTCCAGGTGTAGCACTGTTGAAATCCGCGTTCTCGACACTGGCTCTGCAATGCACTGCGTCTTCCCAACTCCCTCTATAAAATCTTCACAAGTTCCTCAAAATCTTCACAAGTTCCTCAAATTGTTCGCCTAACCTGAAATTAGAGCTTACGAGGATTTTTCTGTTTATCTAGCTCACTTGGATATAACCTGGCTTAAACTTTTGAGTAAATTATAGTATGCAAATGTAAAATTTAGCCGCATAAAATTCAACTTTAAATCAAATCATTATTTGATTTAATTACTTTTATTCCTCAATTCAATTATGATTATTTTGGTAAAAAATGAGAATTATATAAAAGCTAACTTATTATAACTAAATAAAGTTAAGGTTTTGAAGCCGCAGTAAAAAATTAGAAGCGACAACCACAATAAATGCAAATAAGTACAATTCTATCTTTTTGGTTGACTACTGTTCCAGTCAGTCAAAATTTAAATTTATTTGCTCAATTTTTGAATTGACTTTTGGTTGTCGTTAACCATATTGGAGACATTGATGCAACCTATCAGGAAGATTAACAATCAGTTAACGATCGCACCGCAACTTACCTTAGAACAGTTAAAGCAAATTGCCCAAGAGGATTTTAAATCAGTGCTGAATTTGCGATCGCCTGATGAAACAGGCTTTCTCAGTAGCGAACAGCAAGAAGCAGAATCACTAGGACTGTTCTATATCAACATCCCAGTTAATCTTGAAGCAATTAATAACGACGTTATTACTGAGGTACTCAAGCAAATTAATCAACTACCTAAACCAATTTTAGTACATTGTGATAGTGCAATACGTGCTGCGGCTTTGGTATTGATATATATTGATACGCAGCAAGGAGCGACTTTAGAGCAAGCCTGCAATAAAGCTAAACAACTTGGTTTGTTTTGAATGATTGCCCATGAATAAATTCCTTGCCTCCATTGCAGGAATTCAAATATTCCCGTTTGAGTTTGTCATCCCTGAAAGTAGGAATCTGCTAGTTAAATTTAACTATTTGTTGCCAAAAATGGGATCAAGACAGAGTTTGCGGACAGTATCCCAAACCTTTAATAAACTGTTGCCGGAAAACTTCAATTTCCTCTGGAGCTGGACTACCATGAGAAACTACAACTACCTGGTAGCGACGCATTACATCAGTTGGAGAGTGTCCTACTGCCAAACTCCAAAGAGCCAAATTTACGCGCACTGGTGGTTCGTAAGGAATTCCTAATTCATTCAAAAAAGCGCGGAAGTCTCCATCTTGCTGAGAATCAAAGGGAGAATTCATTTTAATTTTGACTACCCAGCCATCAATTCGATGAATCACGCTTACGAAGGCAATGGGCATCTGAGGTTTTCTATAAAGGTAATCAACGAGCCTTAATGTCAAGCTTGTGTTTGCAAGATAGTAGAGGTATTCCATATTCGCCAAAAGATGCTACTGAGCCAGTAAACTGCGGTCAAATCTATGACTGAGTTAGCTCTAGTTTGAGGATAGGAAAACAATTTGAGGAATTTGTGAGGAATCAAGGATTTTTCAAAAAGCGATCGCAACAACTTAAAGATGGGTGTGCTTCTCAAAAAGACTTGAGGTGCAAATACCATAAACTGCTATTAAATAGGACAAATTTACATTTATTTATATTAGTCGGCCCAGCGATCTAATAGGTATCAGAAAAATAATTTTTGAGAAAATTACTTACTCACAAGTTCCTCATTATTTAGAGCTAACTTTAAAAGTAAGCAAGCTTAGTCATCTATATGAAACACTGACATAGCCTAAGTTTGTATGCTTTACTCCGGCTAATATCGCTACTTTAAAGAATTTAAATCGCACCTCTTTTCGCTGATTTGGTTAATTTCTAACTTCTCAGTATTGAGTCCTGATACTTCAGAAAAACAATCATCATGCATACACCTACTTGCTCATGCTGCTCTCATACTTTACTACGCCATGCTCGCTCTACAGGAGTTTATTGGTTTTGCTCCCACTGTTATCAGGAAATGCCAAATTTAGTAAGTAATAAAACTAGCTGGATAAAGTCAAAAACCCGGTTACTTTCTACTACCGCTGAATTGCACAAAAGTCGCTAAGGTTTGACATATTAATGAAGGAAAATACCCTGTTTTTCCACAGTATGGACAGTTTATACAACGAAATTTGAGTTACAACTAGATAATATTTGATTCGATTCTCGCCATCTAAATGCAGTGGGGATGCCATTTAGACATCCCCATCATGTTTTATTCTTCTATAACTTCGCGGATACGTCGCTGCAAACGTTCGAGATCGAGTCCGCCTTGATCGAGCGTAATCCGGCGCACAGTTGGATTGACGTTGTTCAAATCCATAAGCAAATCGTGTAGAATCTCCTGCTGCTGACGTGACTGGGTAACTTCACGCGGTTCTTGCACGAGGTCGCGCACGATTGAGTCTTCAGCCCGTGAGGCGACAATTGGATCTGTCTGCCCTTGTATGTGTATAAAGGTGCGTCGTCCTGGCCCTCGGTCTTCCTCAATTGGTATAACTGCCGTTACCTGGTCTGAACGCACATATTTCCCAAAACCCAGATGTACCAGTACCGATGACTGTATTCTCATTTAATCAAGCATTTTTCTTTCACTTGTATCTATTATCACATAGATGCAATTTGCCCAAGAGTTCTAAGCAGAGCGGGTTTCGCTCCTTTTTTTATAGTATTTTCCCCCTGCGCAAAATCCTCAAAGCCTTTCTCTTAGAAGCCAGTAGCTAAGGCATTCATGATCGCTGTTTGGATTAAAGTAAGCTAATGGAGATTTCAAAACTTTGTGCGATCGCACTGATATTCCCAAAAGCACTTTTACTTTTGTTACTCTTTTTTCTTAGTGAGTAGTAGAGCTAACCGCAGCTGGTTGTAGCAGGCTGAGTAGATGCCCATCGGGTGTACGTATAGCAGCAACCTTACCAAAAGAAGGTTCGCGGATTCGACCTTCAAGGGTAGCACCTAATTTCTCAAGCGTAGCGATCGCGGCATGAATATCGTCAACATGAAAGCTCAATATTGGTGAGGAGCCTGCATTCGCATCTGATTCTGCTGCGTGTAAAGCAATAGTTGTACCATTCGCATCGAACTCAGCCCAACCAGGGGTAGATAGCTTGACGGGAAGACCTAAACCTTCACTGTAGAATTTTACTGAAGCTGGGATGTTCTTAACCATGAGCATGACGTGCTTAAACTCAGCTGCCATTAGTTTTCTCCCACTTTTAGCTAGACACTTACAAAGCTTAGTATAGCAATTGCATTTGAGTCATGAAATACTCGTCTTGTCCGTCATTTGTCATTTGTCGAAGTTGACTTTGTACAAATGACTAATGAATATTGATTAAGGACAATCAATAGAAAGATTTATCAATCATTTAGGGTTGCTATGTATCGATGATAGGAGAATTGAGCAGCAATTCCCATAGCCTTTATAGTCAAATAGGGAAGTCATCAACTATTTTTCTAACTCAAAAATAGCAAACATTGAGAAAATGCCCAGCCTAGCAACGCCAATATCATAAGGCAGAACGTTATGTACTCGCTGTACTCCATTCTAAAACCTCAACTAAACCAATGCTTTTTGGTTCACAACTATAAACAGATTCAATAAAAAAATCATGTTTAAACTTATATCAAAAGTCGAGGTATTTATCTAGTTGCTTGGTAACAAAAGAGTAAAAATTATTTCCCTTAATTCTCTTTCATCAGATAGATTTTGCTGTAAAATCCTGAATAAGATTAGGAAGGGGCTTCATTGCTTGTTAAGCGTAGTTACGACAAAATTCTGACTAAAAATCTGTATTGTTAAGCAAACAACATTAAAAACTCTAAAAAATGTGTGTATTTACTTTAAAAGGATAGCCAGTAAGTATTCTCAGCTTGGCAGGCAGCACAGATGTACCTAGAGCAAAGTGGCGTTCCACGCAGGGAAATATAGCGCTCTCATGAATTACCAGTCTCTTGCTAGATGTCTATGTTGTAGTCCTCAATCTAGAGTATGTATTGTGGGAAAGAATTTGAAAAACGGCTTTAGTTTTCAGCAGTCAGACTAGCTATGGATACTTTTTTAAGCATTGGCATTGGCATTGCTTTGAGCGCAGCTTGTGGCTTTCGGATCTTTGTACCGCCGCTAGTAATGAGTATTGCAGCGATCGCAGGACACCTGCCACTTTCGCCAGATTTTCAGTGGATGGGGACGTATCCAGCGCTGTTTGCGTTTGCTGTAGCAACTTGTGTTGAAATTGCAGGATATTACATTCCTTGGGTTGATAACTTGCTAGATGCAGTCTCCACACCAACGGCGATCGCTGTTGGAACTTTCATCACTGCTGCTTTGGTTCCTCACAACGATCCTCTGGTGCAGTGGACATTTGCTGTGATCGCAGGTGGTGGTTCGGCGGGTATTATTCAAACATTGATGAGCATGACTCGCTTATCTTCCACAGCACTTACTGGCGGAATTGGGAATGCTGTTGTTTCTACACTTGAATTCTTGGGTGCGACTGGATTATCAGTAATGGCGATCTTAGTGCCTTTGTTAGCAGTAAGTTTGGTGGTAGTGTTACTAATCTTCAGCTTGAGCAAGGGATTACAGATTTTAGGAAAAAGACGTTTCATAGCTAATAGGGATTAATATGATTGCCTCCTGCTCGAACCTTCAAACCTTGACAGATATTGGAGATAAAAAATGTCTCAGCTCTTTAGTTGTATTATCTTTGATCGGTAAGTCAGATACACTGCCGATAATGCAACTTTGTGAATATCCTAAAGCTTGAAGTGAGTTTACACAGGCACTGGCTTGTGCGGCTGGAATGGTTGCTAAAAGTCCGCCTGATGTTTGCGGATCGAATAGCAGGGGGAAGTTAGGGCGATCGCTTACCCGATCTAAATTGGCAATATAACGTGCAGCGCGTAAATTTTCCGGATGAAGCGAACTAAAAATTCCTTTTTGTAATGTTTCTTTTGCCCCTTCTAGTACTGGAATGGCTTCTAACTTCAATTCGACAGCTATCCCAAAGGAAGCTTGAATCATTTCTACTAAATGTCCGATTAGTCCAAATCCTGTAATATCTGTACAAGCGGTGGCTCCATGTTCTATTAAACAAGTAGCTGCCGCAGAGTTGGACATTAGCATTGATTCAATCGCAGCATCAAGCCAACTTCCTTTAGCTTGGCGGCGCATCTGGGCTGCAAATAGCGTTCCCGTACCTAGTGCTTTAGTAAGAATTAATACTTGATCAGAGCGCATTCCGCCTTTACGTAATAGCTTGTCAGGATGAACTAATCCATTGCAGGATAAACCGAAGCTTAGTTCTGCGCCTTCGGTTGTGTGTCCACCAACTAAAGGTGCTTGGGCTTGATTAAGAACTTTGAGTGCGCCTGATAATAGTTGGTAGAGGGTTTCTTCAACTTTAGGTTCTAAGGCATAGGGAATGGTTGCGATCGCTAATGCACTTTGAGGAGTCGCCCCCATAGCAAAAATATCGCTGAGGCAGTGATTAGCGCTAATTTGTCCGAAAATAAAGGGGTCGTTAATTAGACTGCGAAAATAATCAATTGTATGTACCACTAGTTGGCCTGCTGGTACTTGCACTACAGCAGCATCATCCGGTACATCCAAACCAATCACAATATCTTTTCTGTCATCGTAGTTGGGTTGTCCCTGCTTTATTCTTTGCAGAACTCGTTCTAAAACACTACTACTAACTTTAGAACCGCAACCAGCACAACGCATTTCTGAAGGCTGAAGGCTAAAGGCTGAAGGCTGAATGGGTAGTTGATAGTTAGTAATTGGTAATTGGTAATTTTCGTCTTGTCCCCTTGTCTCCTTGTCTCCTTGTCCCCTTGTCATATTTGGGAGGTTTTTGAAGCGCTCCATGAATTTGCGATCAATAAAGTCTTTCCAGCGCCACAATTGATGGGAGGAACCAAAGCCAAAAGCACCCCAAGCAGCGATCGCACTTCCATCTCCCGTACCGATTAAACTTAAGTATTGTTTTTGCGGCTGATAAGGCTGCAAGAGTTTTCCTAATAAAGTCCTGCGCAAGTTGCTAAATAGTGGTTTACCTTGTCTGACAGCAAACACGCCTGCTTTGGGGCGAGGATGATTTACGATTGTGGCAATATCACCCGCAGCAAAAATCTCAGGGTGTGAGATGGATTGTAATCTCTCGTCTATTTGAATAAAACCGTCTGGATCGGTTGCTAGTCCAGATGCTTCGATCCATTCAGGTGCGGATGCTTGCGTTACCCAAAAGATGCGATCGCATTCCACTTTAAGTCCAGATTCACAGTTAATTAACAGGGATGTCTTGTGCGATCGAATTTCTCCGACTGTTTCTTGCAGATGCAGATGAACCCCGTGCTGGTTCAAAATCTCTTGAAAGCGGTGACGCACCCAAGAATTATAGTCGGGCATGAGGAAAGCACCGCGATGGAATAAGTGGATTTCGAGATTTTCTATCCGCTGCTGGGCTGCTTTCAGTATCTGCTGCAAATGACTTTGCATCGAGAGTGTTAATTCTACCCCGCCAGCACCCCCACCCACAATTCCCAAGCAAATCGGCTTTTGGGGATTTTGCTTTACCTGCTCGACCAGTTGATACCAATGTGTTAGTAGTTGAGCAACTGGTTTAGCTGGGATGGTATATTCTGTCGCACCTGGTACAGATATCTGGGCTGGTGTGCTTCCAATATCAATGGAAAGAAGATCGAAGGATACAGGTGGACGGTTAGCACACAATACTTTTTTGTTGGTTAAATCTAGACCAGTTACTCGATCTATATATATCTGTGCTTGAGCGAAAGAGGCAAGCGATCGCAAGTCTATATGGCACTCATCATGAGTATAAAATCCAGCAATATGTCCCGGTAGCATCCCAGAATAAGGTGTATCTGATGCTGCGGTAATTAGTGTAATTCTTACTCCAGGCAGCGGTTTCATGCCAAACATTCTCAGGACAATCGCATGACTATGACCGCCACCAATCAATACTAGATCTTTAACAATTGGGTCTGAAGCTTGCTGCATCTATACTAAGAGCATTTTTGATTTCTTACTCTATTTTCCCATTTAGTCTTTAGTCTAGGATTCAAGCTAGACTACGCTTGAAACTGGTCAAATCAGTTTTGACAAACAGAGTTACCTATATTGACAAATCCTAGCACTTGTGTATTATGATTGACCTTTACACCTTCACTACACCAAACGGACGTAAGGCTTCCATCATGTTGGAAGAAGTCGAGCTACCCTACAACGTCCATAAGATTGACATTACAAAGAACGATCAATTTTCGCCGGAGTATATTGCAATTAATCCTAATAGCAAGATTCCAGCAATTGTTGACCGCGATACTGATATTACGGTGTTTGAGTCTGGGGCAATTTTGATATATTTGGCAGAGAAAACAGGTAAATTCCTACCTTCTGACCAAAAAAAGCGCTACTTGGTAATTGAGTGGCTAATGTTGCAGATGGGTAGTGTAGGGCCTATGTTTGGTCAACTGAACCATTTTAAGAAGTTTGCACCAGAAAAGATTGAGTATGCGATCGCCCGTTACGAAAAGGAAACGCTACGCCGGTAGTGCTTTGGAGGAAAGGATAACTAAATCCCTGCGCGAGGAAAGCGATCCACGAATCAGTCCACTCAATGAAATGTAGTAGTATCTGTGGCAGGAAATGGCTGAAATGCTGATTGCTCCATGAAAACCTCGATTTGTCCACCTGAAATCTACGAGATGAGAAAGCATACTGAAGACTTTTAGAGGTTCTTTTAATCCCAAAAACTTTTGAATAGTAAGCTTTACAGCCATCCTTTCCCAGTTAGGACTACCGACAAATGAAGGATTTAAGCTATTAGCTCTCAAAGTTCTTCCATGTTGACAAAGAAAGCATTAAATGCATAAAGCTTTGAATAATTCAAAAGTATAATTGAGGCTTTGTACTAGCTAACATATTTAACTGAGCAATGTATACTTAAAAACAAATTTTGGGGAACGAATAAAAATGAATATTGAGCAGATTTTGAGGCTTATAGAATGGCTCGATAATTTGGTTTACGACCAAAAAGGACTAGAGCTAAAATCTGAAGAGAAAGAACTATTAAAGCAAGTATTGGCGGGGAAAAAGCTTACTGCCATTAGAATTAATGGCTTAGCAGATAGATACACTCGCAACGGCTTCGCTGGGCAGATGTGGAACTTGCTCTCAGAAATTCTTGGGGAAAAGATTGGAAAGAGAAACGTTAGCGGAGTTTTAAACAGGTTATATTCAGAGCAAATAAGATTGAAAGCAAATCAATACGGTAGAGTGGGCGTTAAAGCAAGAATAAAAATTGCTAATTACGCCACTGCTGATGACTCAAATGTGACTCAGGGTTTGAGAAGCTGTTGCCTTAATCCCAACAACGGTAACAGCAAAACTTCTAGTCAGATAAATACTTATTCTGAATGTAGCAATTGTTCAGATGCCAAGAGCAGATGGTTACACCAGTCATTTGTAAAAGTAGATCGTTTAGAAAACCAGAATGCCCAAGAAAACACTTGGGCATCAACGGCAGCAAAATTTCAGCCTAGCGATCGCACGAGTCAAACGGATAATTCGGCAGAAAATAAAAACAGCAGCTATAGCTGTCACAGTTATATGAAATTTATGAAGTCCGCGCTGCCATTATGGATAGGGCTTGGAGTTTGGGGTGGTCTATATATATTGTCTTGGTTGACTAACTGGTATGGGGTAGAAAATCATGTAGCGGGAAGATTGCCACAGGCACAGCTAGGTTATACCATTGCACTTAGAGTAAATCCTTGGTCAGCACAGACACATTATAACCTCGGCTCCGTTTACGAAGATCAACAAAATTATCCTCAAGCCCACGCTCATTACCAAAAGGCAATTGAAGCAGGGCTGCTTGCTGCCTACAATAATCAAGCCCGACTATACATTTTAGAAGAAAAATACGAGCGGGCTGTTTCTTTGTTAGAGATTGGGATGCCGTTAGTAAAAAACGAGGATGCTAATGTTAGGTATAGTTTCTGGAAAAATCGGGGCTGGGTACACTTGCTTCAAGGCAGGCTTGGGGAAGCAGAGATCGATCTAAATCAAGCTATTGCCTTAAAAAGCAATGACGCGGCGGCTCACTGTTTACTTGCACAAGTTCTGGAACAGCGGGCCAAAAATACACAGGTGCAGTATGAGTGGGAAAACTGCCTAAGATTTGCACAGCCTCAAATCCCAGAGGAAAACAAGTGGATGCGCTTAGCACAGCAAAGCTTAAAAGGAACGGGGGGAGTTAAATGAAACACCATGTCTCAATGTTACTATTGTTTAATTTGTTACTGATAGCTTTTGGGGAAACGCTCTCTATTGAGAAGCCAACAACGGCAATGCCAACACCTGAAAGATTAGATAATAGCTGTATTCATATAGGGAGGGTTATCAGTATTCAAGGCGAAGTACAAATGCGGCGAAAAGGGTGGGGAAGTTATCATCCAATAGCAGATGGAACGGAGCTTTGCTCTGGCGATCTACTCGAACCAAGCAATGGAACAAAAGCGATTGTGCAATGCGCTAATTTGGCTTTGAATCTTTGGATTTTGCCTGATGATGAATTATCAAGCGTTAATAGCGGTTGCCGACCACCTAAAAAACCAACATACTCAATCTCTGTCCCAATTACGCCTACGCGCGATCCATTTGCACGACGCATTCCATATATTATTAGTCCCAACAATACCTGGGTGCTTAGCAATCAACCGATTTTACGTTGGTCAGATGTGCCAGGTGCAACTAGTTATGTTATTCGCGTCAGTGGTTTAGGGGTGGACTGGAAGCAAGAAGTGAAGACAACTAAATTAGTGTATTCAGGTCAACCCCCACTCAAGCCATTAGGAGAAGGATATTTAATCAAAGTTGAAGCTAATAATGGCGAATCAGCAGCCAAAGCCACTTTCAGCTTAATTGCTCCAACTCAAGCAGCGCAGGTAAGAGATGCGATTGCACGGCTTAATCGAGAAAAGTTGACTGATGATGCTAAAACTTTAGCCATCAGCGAAATTTATATCACGCAGGGGTTAATCTCTGAAGCAACTGAGTTACTAGAAGCGGCTGTAGCTAAAGGAAGCAAAACAGTAGCAGTTTACTATACGCTGGGGAATCTCTACAGCCATATAGAATTATTTGAACCAGCATTGAAGGAATTTTTGACAGCATTAAAATTAGCGGTAGATACGAGAGACATAGAAGGACAGGCAATAGCATCAGCTAGATTGGGGGAAGTGTATAAAGCCATTGGCGAACAAGATAAAGCTACTTACTGGCTGAAAAAAGCACAGGTAAAACAACAAGCTTTGATCTCCCTAAAGCCAGTTTCCTACTAAGACATAAGGTGTCCAATAAAACGGAGCCTTGTATTTGTGCAACAGTTCTAATTGTGCGCTTTGAAGTGCTTGTGCTTTAGTGATTTTAGCAGGAGCAGAGCTTGACAATATTTGATAAAATTTTGTCATAAATTCAGCCGTAGAACGATCGCCCACCTGCCATAAAGATGCTAATGTACTCCGCGCACCCGCTCTAACGGCAACACCCGCCAATCCTAAAGCAGCTCTTTTATCTCCACTAGCTGTATCGCAAGCACTCAAAACAAGTAAATCAATTGCTTCAGGCCGGACAGTATCTCTAGTTTGGAGCAGTTTTTTCAACTGGTTAACATCAATCTTTCTGTCCCAAGCACGAATATAAGTTTGCTTAGGATCTGAACTGAATTGCCCATGCGTTGCTAAATGTATTACCGAGAAAGGCCTCTGATTGATTTCGGTTTCCAAAGAGCCAAGCGTAAAGTCTTGATTGCTAAGCACAACGCTGTTAGTTAATTGCTTAATTTCTGCTAATTCTTCTGTGACTTCTGGTAGTGCAGGTGCATTAAAGCCTGGAATTGACTGAGAAATTCCAGCTGCTAAAACTTCCAGTAGTACCTCTTGATTAGACTGAGGTTGTAATAGCTCAAGACTAGGACTGACAGCCAGGGCATATTTTTCAATTAGATATTGCTGTCCATCATGCAAGGCAGCAACTGGAATATTTTGCAAAGAACCGTTCAGCACAAATACTAATGTTTTCACATGGCTCTTTTCTAAGTGAGGTGCCATTGGCATGACCAGCCAATCATATAACTGTTGAGAAAATTCTAAAGAATCGGAACCAATGCTGTTAAACCTTTGAAGTTTCTGTCGCCAGTTTTCAATGCGATCCGCGACAGAATGTTTATCGACTAAAGGAACTGAGTAATGGCGCAGAGGTTGCTCGTATAAGCTTAAGATAACTTCTATTCGGTTATCTAGAATAATTGGATAGATAATTCCTGTAGCTGGATCTGCTAATCGCTCTAGGGGTACTGGTGACGCTATGTGGAAATTACAGCGAAGTAAATTTTCTAACTCAGCTATTTGGAGTGATTCAATTACATTCCTTGCTTGCTTTAATTTATTTTGATCGTTTTGGTTTGGTAGCAAAAGCAAATCGATTAATTGCCGATAAACTGGTTCTACAGTTTCAGAAAAGGAGAATTGAAGATTGCGATTACCAGCCGCTATCTGGCGGTGAAGGGATTGCAGTGTATTTACTGCTTCAGTGTAATTAGAAATTGCTTGAGTGAGATCTCCGCCAGTTTTGAATAGATAACCTAATTGCCATTGCCATTGGTAAATAATTTCAGCCGCATCAATTGTTTTGGCTAAAGTCAGGGCTTGCAGGGTAAGACGTTGGGCATCCGACCATTGCTCTGCCAGCGCGTATGCTCCTCCAAGATATCCCAAAGCATAAGATTCTGCTTGTCGATCGCCAAAGTTGTGAGCTTGACGAGCAGCTGTAGCTAAGATTTGGACAATATCTACCTCTGTTGGAGTATTAACACCAGGCTTTTTTAGGCAAGTTAAGCTTTGGGCTAAGTTAAGTTGAGCATAAACTGCATTACGGCTTGTTGGTAGTTGTTCGGCTTTTGTCCGTATGCTTTTCCACAAATTTTGTGCTTCTGATAAGCCATTACTTTGTAATAAGGAATTAAGGTAATTAATTTGTGCTTGAACTTCTGTAGTAGGCTCAACGGAGATATTTGCTGCTTGCTGATAGAATTTAGCTGCTTGTTGATAAAATTCTTTTGGCTGACCTAAGCTAGGTCTGTACAAACAACGCCAAGGGGTAGGTTGTAATTCACTTCCTATATCTTGTACTACCCGTGCTTTATCACCCCAAGCTTGAAAGGCATTGCCTAAACTAATTAAAGTAGCACTTTCGTTTTGGGGTGATGCTAAAGCTTGAGCAGTTTTTAAGCCTATTTGTAAAACTTTTATAGACAGATCTGGCGTATCAAGTTTTTGAAGAATATCGCCCAAACTACGTAAGCCAATTACCTTATTTTCTGAATCTAGCTGTTTTACAAGTGTTTTAAGTAATAAATTTTGTTGTTGGCGATAGTTTTCATCCGTTTGGATTAATTGCTGACAAAGCATATTACTGAGATTAAAAGCTTGTAATACACTGTTGCAGGCTTGCGTGTAATGTCCGATTGCTTGTTCAGCTGATGCAATGTTAATTTTGCTTTGCGTTACACCATTACGATCTTTTACTCCAGCATATGCCTTTTCTGCTTGCTGCCATATTTCTATTGCTAATAAAAATTTGCCCTGCTCGAATAATTTTTGTCCTTGAATAGATAGCTGTATAGGTTTATTGATCTGAGAATGGTAAATGGGAGCGCTGCCTGCTTTTGTTGGTGTAACATGAATATTTGACAAAAATAGAACGCTAACTGTTGTCAATATAGCAAGGAGAAAAAGCTTTTTTTTCCTTGCTATGCGCTCAATAATATTAAATAGCTTCTTTTCAAGGTGCATAGCAAGTTACAGAATTCAGGCTGGAAATATTAGGATTAATGTTGAATTGGGCAGTTAAAATAACTTGACCTTGAGAATTGACTATCCAACCTTGTGCCTCTTGTAAAATTGGGTCAGAAACTTCTTTCTCGGAATTTACTGTTGCCTGGTGAGTTTCTGCTTCATCTTGACTTACCTCTGTATCAGTTACATTAGCTATAACCGCTGGTACTTTTAGCGGATCGGTTGGACGTGGAGGTAATCCGCTTCCTGTAACTACGAAACTCGAACCTTCACTTAAACTGCTTCCAGTGACTGCACAGGTTTGTGCAACTAATCCCATTGCGTCAACTACATTAGTTGGTAGATTAACAACTGCCTGAGTAAAGTTATTTGTCAGCGTATTAATCTGTACTGTACCATTTATCCCTAGTTGGGAGGTAGCAGTAATTTGACTATCTGGAGAACGAAATAGCCCTTGAGTGTTGATTTTAACATTGCCACCAACGCCAGAGAAAGCATCGGCAGCTATTTTGCTACCTTGTAAGGTACTTAATAAGTCAGTGTTAATGTTGATGTTGCCACCATTACCAGTTTCTCCAGCGCTGGCAGTAATAAAGCTATTACTTAGCTGCAAATTTTGAGAGTCCAAGGAAATGTTACCTCCTTCTCCCGACTTAGTGGCGGCTGTAATACTGCTAGTATTATTTAAATTAATGCTTTTAGCTGAGATTTGTATATTCCCAGCATTTTGCGCTCCATCGTTTCTAACACTAAGCTGAGCGCCATCTGTAATACTTAACCGTTTAGTATCGATAGTTAAATCTCCAGAAGCTCCAGATGGTTCTGAAGGTAATCTAAGAAGCTGTTTTACGCCTTCACCGAAGTTATCTGAGGAAGATGTAATTAAGCTAGGATTATCTTTAAGTCCTGATACTGTACCTATTAAATCAACGGAATCAAAAGCTTTGATTATAAGACTTCCAGCATTACCTGTTGCTAAAGTAGAAGAGCCGACAACTCCTCCATCTTTAACTAATAATTGTGAGGTATTAATTGTTAAAATACCACTATTTCCAGAACTATAAGCTCCAGAAGACAAATCACTAGGTCTTAGTAGTAAAGGCACCCTCCCACTTACTTCACGGGGTGACAATGAAGACAAGAGCCTTACCCGTAAAGGCTTGTAGCTATTCGTGCTAAAAAGAAAAGCGGTCTGATTTGTCAACCTGACCGCTTGTTCAAAAATGCTACCTGAATTTTATCTTTCTTGTTTGGAAAGTCAACTAAGTAAATCTCAAGTACTGACTCTAAAAATTTTGGTCTGGTTGCTGCAATTCCACAAAACTGTGCGAATTGAAAGATTAGCAGCTTGTTTACCTTTACCCATACTGTTTGAAAGCCGTCGTCGCCATTTACAGAGATTTTTAATTTTGCCACAAATGAGTGTGGCGCTAATATGGTTGCCTCTAATCAAATGCATTTTGAGGACTCAAATCAAACCAAAATCTCAGATACTTGTCGCTCTAGATAGAACCAAATGGCGAGCTAATAATCTGCTGATGGTAACTATAATTTGGCAGAAACGAGCATGGCCAGTTTACTGGGACTTCATGCCAAAGAAAGGCAGTAGTAATTTAGCTCAGCAAAAGGCTGTACTGCGTCCAGCCTTACGTCTATTTAAACATTATCAAATTGTCGTAGTGGGAGATCGAGAATTTCATAGTGTAGAACTGGCTAACTGGCTTGCTCAGGAGAAAGCGTACTTTGCTCTTCGTCAAAAACAAGGAACATACATCAAGCAAAAGAGCCAAAATTATCACCGATTAAGCCAGATAGGTTTAGCACCAGGTGTCAAGCTGTTTTTAACTGAGGTAACTTTTAGTAAGAAAAAGGGATTTGGAGAATTTAATTTGGCAGCTTATTGGCAGCGTTCATCATCGAACAAAGTAGCAGATGAGGGCTGGTATATCTTAACTAATTTAAACAGTTTAGATGCTGCACTGAAAGCTTACAAAGCTCGAAGTGGAATTGAGGCTATGTTCAAAGATTGTAAGAGTGGTGGTTATAATCTGGAGAATTGTAAAGCTTCACAAGAACGATTGACAAGAATAGTCTTGTTAATCGCACTTGCCTATACTTGTGCGGGATTACAAGGACAAAAAATTAAGCGTTTGGGGCAACAAAAATATGTGAATCGCCTTCAAGAATTGAAAAGAATTGACCGAAGGCACAGCAACTTTTGGGTAGGATTATATGGACAAATGTGGATAGCCGCGATAGATCTGTGTGAAGATTGGCTCAAGGACTTAATGATAATAAGGCGCAATAAGCTGCCCTATTTCCTGAAAGGTCTAAGAGCTATGTCCCTGATTCAGCAAGCTTTTTAACTCCTCTGTCACCCCGTGAAATATCCCACAAAGGCGAACAAACAGCAACCCCAACTAGACGAGCTGGCAAGACAAAAAGCGTCTGAAACATCAGGCAGTGTTTCAGCCAGCATTGAATTAGAAATGCTAGGCAACCCGATATCTCGCGCCATTCTAGGAGGTGAGTGTCCATCAGGAGATCGCAGCGGTGCATTAGCTACGGCAGCGCAGGAATGGTACGGATGGCAGTTATGGGCATCAGAGAACGGAATATTAGTCAATGGTAATGCCGAAACATTAGCGCATCATGCCGGAGCAAAACTGGGGATTGATTCAGACCGCGTAGAACGGATTCTGAAAACAATTAACCCAGGCGAATGTAAACCAGCAGCACTTTATCGTGGTGGTGAAGATAGCTGCTGGAAGAAAATTTACCGATTGGACAAGCGGGGCTATGAAGCGAATTGTCCGGCACATATTCGTGATGCACTCGCATTTGAATGGAAATTACAAAACGGTGGAGGCAGCAGAGGATTCGGTGGCAATGGCGGCGGAGGCGATGGTGGTAGTGGCAATAATGGTGGCAGCCAGCAACCGGACGATCCAGATTTAGTCGGCAACAATACAGTAGAATCTCACGTTT
>DATNQH010000249.1:0-13673 GCA_036704105.1 Leptolyngbyaceae cyanobacterium
CTTAGGTTTAACAGGGTTTTATCTTGCTCATTGCTCAGAAATACCCTTAGACGAGCGCCCATTCCTCAACCACCTCGGTAAATGCATTCCACCTATTTATTTATCTTTACATAAGTTGCTTTTTTCTCACCGACTTACTTATAACACGGGTGCAGTCTGTTCTAAAAAGATTTCCCAAAATAGCTGAAAAACCTAAAAGTGCTTGGCTAGCTGAGTATAACAGGCTTTCTGCAATGAACACCTGTCTAAGCAATACTCAAGATAGCGATTTGATATCAAATATTAATAACTGGATAACTTTAGATAGTTCAGACCTGAAAAAGGGTGAAATCAAAATATTAGATTATACCTATGATGCAGCCAGCAGTGTAGGCACATTAAAAGTAGCAGGCCGCGCTAGCTCTGAAAGTGGTAGCGCAACGAGTTCAGTTGACAATGCAGATACTTATTTAGAAGTACAAATTCCCGTTATTACCCTGCAAAATCCTCCAATTCCTGGGTTGTGGGCAAAAACTTTCAGTATGGGGAATAACGATGTAAGTGGAAATGTTTTAGTTGCTGGATGTTCTCTACCACCATCATCTGAAATTTCGACAGCTAACATAGTTACAGGTAGTGGTACTCTCACTGCAAATCCTTCTTTAGAATATCCAGCACTTCCGAATTTGCCCAGCAGCGCGATTGTTATTTCTGGAGGCATTACCAGTAGTGATATTCCTAATGATAGAGGCTGTATATATGATATTGATGGATATATTTTAGATGAAAATGGTAACAGAGTTATTCCTCTGGCTACAACCTGTGACGAGCCTTCTTTCAAAGTAAAAATAGGGAAATTTACACTGCCGCGTGGAACTGATATACCAGATGCGGATGGTGTTTATCATTATCTTATTAGAAAATATCCTCATGGTAATTCTATTAGTCTTAAGGGAGGTGAACAGTTAGAAATTACCGCAGGAAAAAAAGTTCGATTTTACTTACAAGGGAACATTAATATGGGTGGGCGATCCCAAATTATACATACTGGTAGCCCTTCAACAAACTTTCAAATATATGGAAGTGATGGTAATTTACACTACAAAACTGCTGGTGATACAAACACCTACACAACAACCAGTGTTATGTTAAGTGGTAACACTTCAGCAAATATGTTTATTTATGCACCTGAAGCCAATGTAGGTGTGAATGGTGGTGGCAATGTACCATCAACAATTACAGGCTCTGTTTGGGCAAAAAGTTGGATGGTTCTAGTGCCAACCAACTTATAATTACTCAATCAGCTGCTTGGGCTGACTTGCCACTTAAGAAACCTACAAGAATTGGCTTCTTTAATTCCTGGCAGCGAATAAGCAACTAATATAAAGTTTCTAATATGAAAATATGGTTGAGTGTAAGGTGCTAAGGACGAACTCTGCCATAGTTATTTTTGCTGCTTAGCTACTAGAAAAAACTGATTCCGAATTTTTACTTAACTATTCACTGTTTAATTTAGCAAAAAAAGGTTTAGACCGAGTTTTTACTGAAGATTTAGTTAAAATTTAAAGCTAATTTAGATTTATAGACATTTTTATATTAGTAAACAACATTTGATTAATTGCGACCAAACCAAAGTATCTGCGTTACGGCTTTACAACAAGTTAAAAGTGCTGTCTCTAGAAAAATTAGAAGGTGAATAAGTTATTGTGTCCTGCTCAAGTAGTGGAGGAATTTATATGAATAAAAAGTTAAAAATTGCTCTAATACATGGCACTAGCGAACAGGGTTTTGCTATGCCTATTGTTATAGGGATGGGACTAATTAGGATCCTAATCGGGGCGACTATGATTGTGAGGTCACAGGGCGATCAGACTACTGCATCGGCTCAAAAAGCAACTGCTCGTAGTTTAGGTACGGCTGAAACGGGCATTACCCGTGTGCAAGCTTTCTTAAATAAGTACCCTTATTTTATTAAATTTCCTAGCACTCGTTGGACTGACAGTGATGTCATTAATGGTGCTGCCAATACCTATATTAGAGTTAAAAATTTGGGATGCAGCGCTGTAGCTGGAACGAAGACTTCTATAACTGCTGATTTAAACGCTTTACTCCCAAGTTGGAAATCTGTAGATCCACCTAATACTGCTACAGGATATGCAGGCGATCCTAATAAGGGAGAATTTCAAATCCGAAGTTATGTTTACAATACTTATAATGGAACTTTGACTATAGATGGTCGAAATCCTCAAGGAGCTTCTACTGCTCTACAAGTGATTATTCCTGCTGTAGCAGTTCCTTCTCCTCCAAGTAACAAACCTTCCTCACCACCAGGATTATTTCTTAATAAAAGCCTACTCACAAGTAACCAAACAGTAAATGGCAATGTATGGCTTAATGGATGCAATGATGATGAGTCTGCACCTCTAAATTTCGACGGCACCTCATCACCTACTAGGCAAACAGATCTAGAAGCAGGCGGCATTTTTACAGTTAGCCCAACTACAAGTTTCCCAACTTTACCTGCTTTACCTAGCGTTGCACCTACAACTTTACCTATCATACTAACTAAAAATTACTACATAGACAGATACAATCCAGATTCAGGTACAGCAGCAACCCTTCCTGCGACTCTTCCAACACCTGCCGACATAACTAACTATCCTAATGGAACGCAAATGGATGGTTCCTATGCGTACCGACTTAGTTCTATTACTTCAGATTTAAGTATTGCACTTGGCAAGAACGTTACTATCTATTTAACAGGTAATATTTCTTTAGAAGGCAGCGAAACAGTAGGAGATACTATAGCTCCCAGGCGGTTGAAGATTTTTGGGAGTCAATATGGTGCTTACTGTCCTAATGGTCTTCCAAATGGTACTGCCATTGGCTGTAATACTAATTCAATAACGCTGAAAGGTACGCCTGAAATTAATGCTTATATTTTTGCTCCTGGTGCTACAGCAGGTTTAGATGGGGGAGGATCTCCCAAAAACAAACGTTTTCAAGGTGCTCTTTGGGTAAAAGAGTGGGAGATGGATTCCAATTCCAATAAAACAGCAGTTACACAAACTATTAATAGCTGGAGTGATTTTAGCTGGGATGATGCTTGGACTACTACCCGTATTGCTCCTATCAGTTCGTGGCAAAGACTGGAGGCTCCCTAAATGCTCAAGCTTAAATTACTAAAGCAACAGCAAGGATTTACGTTAGTTGAGGTATTGGTAGCTATTTTAATAACGACAATATTTATTAGCGTTGCAATGCAAGCAATAGTGATTGCTGCTGTTTTCAAAGTTCGTGCTAGACAATATAGCGAAGCTACTAACTGGATTCAAGAAGATTTAGAAAGCGTAAGGCAGCGAACATCTGTATTAGGGTCTACTACATTATCCGATGTCCCTATTCCTGACCCTACTAATCCTTTAACCATCAGCATACTCTCAGTTCCTCCAAGTACTACTGGCTTTGGGGCAGGTAACAGGTTGCAAATAGGAACCATTAATGACACTTTATTCACTATTTCAAACATTTCTGGTAGCACCATTAAAGTAACTCCAGCGCTAACATTACTTCAGATAGCAGCTACTCCAGCAGGCACGCCTGTATCAGTTGTTGCTACTGCTTCCACAAATACAACCTTGTGTTATGCCAGTGCTTCAGATAAGGGTTTTGGCAATTTCCTAAGTAGTAATCTACTAGCCGTACCTTCAGAAACTGATAATAGTAGTACTCCAAATAGTGGGACGAAAACGATTGCAGGTAAAACTTATACCCTGTTACGCACTCCCACCGTTAGAAATAGCAGCCCATATGAGGTAATGCAATTAACCTATAAAGTTGCTGAAGGTGCAAATCCAGAGATCGCCACATTTAATACTGAGGTAATTCCTAATGCTGCCTTCCAATGTCCGTCATAATAACCAAGGCTTCACCTTAATTGAAACAACAATCATAGTTGTTATTGTTGGTATTTTAAGTGCGATCACTGCGCCTAGTTTCCTGGGTATGCTCAATAGAAATAAAGTAAATAATGCTTTTGCTGAAGTACAAGGAGCATTGAAAGAAGCTCAAAGAGAAGCTATTCGTAGAAGTAAGTCTTGTACTATTACTTTAGATACAATAAATAATAAAGTCACTGCACCCTGTCTTGTAACAGGCGATCGCAAGCTAGAAAGTGTAGCAATAAGAAGTAGTAACTCATCAATTACCTTTAATTTTAAAGGTAATATAGGTATTGGTGGCGGTAGTACGATAGTTATTGCCTCTTCAAATAACAGTACTACTAAACAAAAATGTCTTGCTATTGCATCAGGAATTGGAATTATGAGAACTGGTGACTACGACCAGACTGATACTACTGGAACTGACTCTAATAAATGCACGCTCTCTCAATGAAAATCTATCTTAAAATATTTAAAAATTATCAATCTTCTGCTGGCTTTACCCTGATAGAGTTCCTAGTAGCAATGGCAATTACTTCAATTGTTATCAGTGTTGCTGGCTTTGGTTTAGTCACCATAATGCAAAGAAATGGTAAAGAAGAATCTGAGAATGCAAGGCGAGTGGAACTTAATCGCGCTCTAGACTTCATTTCTGATGATATCAGGATGGCAAGTAAAGTTAAGGTAGCAAGTAGTTACACTATCAGTCCAGCATCTCCAGCGTGTGGCTCTCCAACACCTGTACCTGTGCTTCATTTGACTATCCCTGACAGTCCAACTAACAATGAAATAGTTTATTACTTTAATGATATTAGTAACTGTACTGGTAATACTCCTGCTACTAAAAGTTTATGGATAAAGCCTGCGTTTATTAAGCGCGTTCAAAATGTTACTACCACAACTATAGCGGGCAGCAATGGAAGTGAGCTAGTTGATGCAATTACCAATGAAGATGTTACGCCTAACTGCCCTACCGATCTATCTACCGTTAGTCCTACTCCTAACGCAAATGGAAAAGTTAAAGGCTTTTATGCTTGTACAAACAGCAGTAATCCTCGTGCAGTAGAACTTCATCTGCTTGGAAATATTACGGATGCTTACGGCAACTTTATAAAAACTTATGAGGTGAAAACTAGAGTCTTTGCTAGGAGTAGTTAAATAGCAAGCGGCTCTGGTCAAATAATTTGTGTCAGGAACAAGTTTAAGTAAGAAATATGCCTTCAAACTCAATAGCAAATCGCTTCAAAGCAAGTTTCCAATCTCGAATTGGTGTCGTCCTTTTTTGAGATAGATTCTAATGAGTTTGCCACCAACTTACTAAATCTGCTCTCGTGGTAAAATCAAACATTGCATCGGCTAACTCTTCAAGCTGAGTGCTGGAGAGTTGTTGAAGGCGTGATCGCAACTGTGGCTCAACTGTACCAAGTCGCCACGTGAGTATGTCTCATCACTACTGCCAACTCTCCTTCCTGCCTGCCTTGCTCAAGCCCTTCTTCTAGTGCCTCTTGATAAACCCTAGTTTGCTTCAATTCATTAGGTTGATGCTCTTGGATCTGTGTTGCCAAGTAGCTCGAACACAACGCTTGGACTATTTTGAACAACTGGTAAAACAGGCTATCGGTGCGCGCTGGATTGTAATCAGAAAGAATAACGGGGCAGTTTTGCCCCCGGATCGATCCTTTAGTAATGATTCAGATTAATTCCTGCTGCTTTCGCCATTGCTGCTAAACCTTTGATTTCTAAAGTTTTAATTGCTTTGGTAGAAAGCTTTAATCTGACAAAACGATTACCCTCAGCCCACCAGACACGCTTCCACTGCAAGTTTGCTTGTTGCAGCTTTTTGGTGCGGCGGTGTGAGTGAGAAATTGCAAAGGCGTTGTTAGCCTTTTTACCTGTTAACTGACATTTGCGTGACATGGAAACTCTCCAGATTTCTGCTTTTTAGTATTATGCACAGTCTACTATTGTATCTTTACCGCACCTGTAGAGGATAGCGATAACTACGCTCACGCTAGACGCAACGCTTGACTTCGTGAACGCTAACGCTCTTTGCAGGCTGGATTTGTTATATAATACTATGACCACATAGTGACCACACTACAAAGTCAAAATGAAAAGTATAGGTATACGCGAGTTTAGGGATAAAGCTTCCCATTACTTAGCAAGTAGTGAAGTAATAGCAGTAAAACGGCACGGTAAACTCGTGGGGTTCTACATCCCGCTAAAGGAAACAGATGATGAAGAAGTCCAACGAGCGATCAAGCGTCTGGGAAAGACAGTAGAAAATGCGATCGCTTTGAGTGGTTTAGATGAAGATGCACTCAGCCGTGCTTTAGACTTATCAAATCTGGAATAAAGTGCGCTTAGTCGTTGATGCCAATATCCTAGTGGCTGAACTTATTCGCAAGCGAGGACGAGAGTTAATTATCCGCCCTGAGTTGGAGCTTTATGTAGCTGAAAAAGCTTGGAGCGAAGCACGTTACGAATTGAACAAACGGGTAGCAAAGATGGTTCAAAAGGGCGTGTTTGATCGAGACTTAGGTGAAAATTTATTAGCTGATGCCTTAGCCCTTGCCGAAGCAAAGGTTTCACTGATACCTGATGAAATATATGCGCCATTAGAAAATCTAGCCAAAACTCGCATTCCCCGAGATCCCGACGATTAGGCAACTGTAGCTCTAGCCTTAGTACTGGAAGCCGCGATTTTGACTTCAGATTCAGATTTTCTAGGTTGTGGGTTGCCTACATGGACTACTGACACACTTTTAGTGCATCTTTCGCCTAGCGGCGAGTAGGTGTATGAAATGTAGGTAGTTTCCAGGCATTTAAAAAGCCTCGATTACCCACTCCCAAAAGCACTGTGTCAGGTGGATGCAGAGCATCCGCATTCTCTAGTAACTAGGCTGGAGCCTAGTTACTAGTCAACCAGGCTCCAGCCTAGTAACGAGTAGGGGGCTGCTGCCTCAGTTGAAATATGGTATTCTATGCAGTAATAGCACGTTCAGTCAGGCGTGTTAAGACTTGATTGGAACGCTCGACAAAGGCTTTCATCCCATCAGCATCAAATCCTTTTTGTGCCATCAACGCCAAATCGTAGACGTGATGACAAATCATGTTAGCTAATTCTGCCGCAGGAGACTGAGCATCACTCTGAATAATACTACCTTGGCTGATATTAACTAAATTCTGAATCAGTGGATGAGCCGTATTCACCACGAGAATATGTTCTTCTGGGAATTGGGCTGTTTGCTGCTGCATCAAAGCATTCATCTCTTGGAGACGACGCAGAAACTCAGGTAACAGCACCATTGCAGGTGGTGTTCCTTGTGGATCGTCAGACTTCAGCGCTTCGGTGCGAATGTTCAATTTGGGCTTGTTCAAAGCTTTCTCGAACAACTCTTTCACCAGTTCGCTAAGGGTTTTATTAGTTGTGGGATCGACAATTTCTCCAGCTTTATCCTGTTCGAGTAGAGTTTGATCGAGATCGGAATCTACGCGGGAGAATTTAACATTGGAATATTCTTGCTCTAGGAATGAGATGAAGTGAGTGTCGATGAAAGAGTCCATAAACAGGACTTCTAAACCCTGGTTTTTGTGCAATGCTACATAAGTTGCTTGCGTTACTTCATCGGTGCAGTAAAAGACGCGATTTTCGTGGCGTTCTTTGTTACGTTCTAGGTATTCCTTGAGGGTAGTGTATTCTGATTTTGGATTTTGGATTTTGGATTTTGGATTGTCTTGTTCCGTCTCGGCTGGCGTGACATCTTGCCAAACATCACCTTCATGAGATTGTACTTCAACAGTAGGGGTAGCTGTAGTCTCCTCTGTTTCCTTGCTCCCCTGCTCCCCAGTAGGATTGGTGGTGCGATAGATGATGATGTCTTCGACTTGTTTTTTGAATTTTTCGTCGTTGAGTGCGCCGAATTTGACGAAGGTGGCAACGTCTTGCCAAACTTGGATATATTCTTCGCGGTTATCGCGGTACAGTTCTTTGAGGCGATCGCCCACTTTTCGAGAAATATAATCTGCTATTTTCCTGACAGTGCGATCGGTTTGCAAAGCGCTACGAGATACATTCAACGGTATATCGGTGCTATCAATCACACCCCGCATTGGTAGCAGAAATTTCGGGATAATCTCTTCGCAATGATCGCTGACAAAGACTTGATTGCAGAATAACTTGATTTGCCCTTGAGTTACATCAACATCAGGCTTCAGCTTGGGAAAATAAAGAATCCCATTCAAAATGAAGGGATAATCCGTATTGAGATGTACCCACAGCAGTGGCTCATCCTGAAAAGGATACAGGTAGCGGTAAAATTCCAAATAGTCTTCTTTTGTCAGGCTGGTGGGAGACTCCCGCCAAGGTGCTTTTTGCTTATTTACCACTTCCCCGTCAAGTTCGATCGCAACTGGCAAAAAGTCGCAATAAGTCTTGACAAGTTGCTTAATTCGTGCAGCTTCTAAATATTCTTGTTCTTCCTCTTGGAGAGTGAGAATAATAGTTGTGCCGCGCGCGGTACGGGTTGACTCTTCCAAGGTGAATTGTGGGGAACCATCGCAAGCCCAGTGAACAGGCTGGGAACCCTCTTTATAGGAAAGGGTATCAATTTCGACTTTTTGCGCCACCATGAAGGAAGAGTAGAAGCCTAAACCAAAGTGACCGATAATCGCTTGATCTGCTTTGCCTTCATACTTCTGAATAAATTCCTCGGCACTAGAGAAAGCAACTTGGTTGATATATTTTTTCACTTCCTCTGCCGTCATCCCGATCCCATTGTCGGAAATCGAGAGAGTCTTTTTGTCCTTGTCGATCGCAATTTGAATTTTCGGTTCGCCGATGTCGCCGTTGTATTCTCCCGCACGAGATACCATTTTCAGCTTTTGGATCGCATCGACAGCGTTTGAGATCAATTCCCGTAAAAAAATCTCATGGTCGGAGTAGAGAGATTTCTTAATAATTGGGAAAATATTCTCAGTGTGAATACTGATTGTGCCTTGTTCGAGCATAATTAGCGATGTTTGTAGAAAGTTCCTCGATCGGGATTGTAACGGTTGAATTGAGGCGTTCGCTTTTTAGTTAACTAGAAATTACCCTCAAAGTTAATTCGGTTTGCCCTACCTTGTATAGTCTAGATTCCCCACCAGACAGATAACATATGAGTAACGATATGCAACGAGAATTCGCCAGCCGCGAAGAGTTAGTTGCTTACCTGCAAGAACAATTTCCCACAGCCAGCGAACGCGATCGCCATGTTAGTGTAACTGTGGGTGGACGCAAAGCAGCCGAAAAGCTACTACAAACTGTAGATCCAGCACGTTACACCAAATCGCGCAATTTCTTTACTGGTGCTGTGACTCGCTTATCACCCTACCTCCGCTATGGTGTTTTGAGTTTGGCAGAAGTAAAGAAATATGTTCTGGAAAAAGTCAAACAACCAGATGAAGGCACTAAGCTAATCAACGAATTGGGTTGGCGTGATTATTGGCAGCGCCTGTATGCAAAATTAAAAGATGGCATTTGGGAAGATCGAGAAGATTATAAAACAGGCTACACCCCCAAAGACTACACATCTGAATTACCAGAAGATCTTAAAGCAGGCACAACAGGACGAGTTTGCATCGACAGCTTCAGCCGTGACTTGCGGGAAATTGGCTATCTCCACAACCATGCACGAATGTGGCTAGCAGCATATATGGTGCATTGGCGACGCATCCGCTGGCAAACAGGAGCAAAATGGTTTCTAGAGCATTTGTTGGATGGCGATCCAGCCAGTAATAATATGTCATGGCAGTGGGTTGCTAGCACCTTTAGCCACAAACCCTATTTTTTCAACCGCGAAAACTTAGAACGCTATACCGAAGGAGTCTACTGTCGCCAATGTCCCCTCTACGGAAACTGTGACTTTGAAGGCAGTTATGAAGAACTAGAACAGCGACTATTTCCCAAAGGGGAATTTATCAAACAGCCAAACAGTCAAAATTGGCAGCGCGGCAAAAAACGACGGTAGAACTGGGGGCTAGAGGCTAGGTAATGAGTAATGCTGAATGATGAATGCTGAAATTCTTTTAATTCATAATTCATAATTCATAATTTTTACCCAATTACCAATCCAAAATCCAAAATCTAAAATCTGAAACATGACTAAACCAATTATTTGGGTACACGGAGACTGCCTAAGTCCCAAAAACCCAGCACTACAAGAATACCCCAACATCCCAGCCATCTGGGTATGGGACGAGGCTTTAATTGAAGAATGGCAACTGAGTCTCAAACGCATCACCTTTATCTATGAATGCTTGCTGGAGTTACCTGTTGTTATTCGACGCGGTGATGTAGCGACAGAAGTCTTAGCCTTTGCCAAAGAACGGAATGCCGACTTAGTTGTGACAGCCGAAAGTGTTAGCCCTCGGTTTGATGCTATTTGTGACGAGATTGAGCGTTCTGTGGAATTGGAAGTATTTGAGGTAGAGCCATTTTTTGAATACGACGGTTATATCGACCTCAAGCGCTTCTCGCGTTACTGGAAGGTGGCGGAACGACATTTGTTTAATTGAAGTGAGGCAACAGCCCCCATGTTTCTAGCTCCCAGGCTGAGCCTGGTTACGAGGTGGCGAGGGTGGCGAGGGAAACTGATAAATTCTCAATGTCTTGGATGGGAAAGGCGGCGCTAAGATCGTTAAGGACTATTTCGCGCTGCCTTCATGACTCAAAGTGCCAAAATCTCAGATACACAGCTAGCTGAATTTGTCAATGGACGTGCAACTACTCCCAGCTTGAATCATCAAAACACGATTCGCATTCGTGGTGCGAGGCAGCATAATCTCAAGAATATCGATCTGGAACTGCCACGCGATCGCCTAATTGTCTTTACTGGCGTGTCTGGTTCCGGTAAATCTTCCCTGGCTTTTGATACTATCTTTGCAGAAGGGCAGCGTCGCTATGTAGAATCTCTTAGCGCCTATGCACGACAATTTTTAGGACAGCTAGATAAGCCGGATGTCGAAGCAATTGAAGGCTTAAGCCCAGCTATTTCAATCGATCAAAAATCTACATCTCATAATCCCCGTTCTACTGTCGGTACAGTAACGGAGATATACGATTATCTGCGATTGTTGTTTGGTAGGGCGGGTGAACCTCATTGTCCTATATGCGATCGCTCGATCGCTCCACAAACAATTGACGAAATGAGCGATCGCGTGATGGAATTACCAGATCGTACTCGCTTTCAAATCCTCGCGCCAGTGGTGCGGGGTAAAAAAGGCACTCATCGCAAACTCATATCAAGTCTCGCCTCGGAAGGATTTGTCAGAGTTCGCATCGATGGTGAAGTGCGAGAATTAACCGACTCGATTGAACTGGATAAAAACCAAGCACATAATATTGAAGTTGTAGTCGATCGCCTGGTCAAAAAGTCTGGAATCGAAGAACGCTTAACAGACTCTCTCACCACTTGTTTGCGTCGTTCTGAAGGTATTGCAGTAATTGAATTACTAGATGCAACACCATCTGCACCATCCAACGTTATGATGCATCCTACAGCATTTCAAGCAAAAGCTGCTGAAAGTGGCGCAAATTATAGCACCACATCTACCCAAGAAAGAGAGGAAAAAGGGGAGATGGAAAGCAGGGGAGAGAGGGAGTTAGTATTCTCCGAAAATTTTGCTTGTCCGGAACATGGGGCGGTGATGGAAGAGTTATCACCTCGACTATTTTCCTTTAACTCGCCCTATGGTGCTTGTGCGAAATGTCACGGCTTGGGTAGCTTGCAGACATTTTCGCCTGATTCGGTAATACCAGATCCAACACAACCAGTATATGCCGCGATCGCTCCTTGGTCGGAAAAAGATAACTCCTACTACCTTTCCTTACTCTACAGTCTGGGAAAAGCTTTTGGATTTGAAATTCAGACTCGCTGGCACGAGTTGACACCAGAACAGCAGCAAATTATTTTATATGGTGTCGATAAACCTGTTTGGATTGAAGATTCCCAAGATTACAGGCGTTACTCTGGTGTAATTCCCATCCTCCAGCGACAATATGACGATGCTGGTTCAGAACTAATTAAACAAAAACTAGAGCAATACATAATTTATCAACCTTGTCAAGTATGTGAAGGAAAGCGTCTAAAACCAGAGGCTCTTTCTGTAAGGTTGGGACAGTACCGTATGCTCGATTTAACTGGTGTATCGATTCGGGAATGTCACCACAAAATCAGCACAATTAAGTTAAGCGATCGCCAAATGCAAATTGGCGACTTGGTACTACGGGAAATCAAAGCTAGACTGCAATTTCTCCTAGATGTCGGCTTAGATTACCTTACTCTTGATCGCCCAGCAATGACGCTTTCCGGCGGCGAAGCCCAACGCATCCGCCTAGCAACTCAAATCGGTTCCGGCTTAACTGGAGTACTCTACGTTTTAGATGAACCTAGCATCGGCTTGCACCAACGCGATAACAATCGCTTGTTGCAAACACTAACAAAACTGCGTAGTTTGGGCAATACATTAATTGTTGTCGAGCATGACGAAGAAACTATCCGCGCCGCCGATTATATTGTTGATATTGGCCCTGGTGCTGGAGTTCATGGTGGAAACGTCGTTGCACAAGGTAACTTAGAAGCATTGCTAAATTCCCCTGACTCATTGACTGGGGCTTATTTATCGGGAAGGCGGGTAATAGAAACTCCAGCCACAAGAAGGGAAGGTAACGGGCGATCGCTCTCGATTCAAAACGCTCACCGTAATAACCTTAAAAATATAGATGTAGAAATCCCACTGGGTAAACTCGTCGCTGTCACGGGTGTTTCTGGTTCTGGGAAATCTACTTTAATCAACGAATTACTTTACCCAGCTTTGCAACACCAGCTGACGCGCAAAGTCCCTTGTCCCAAAGAGATAAACTCAATTAACGGATTGAATGCTGTTGACAAAGCGATTGTTATCGATCAATCCCCAATTGGACGCACTCCCCGTTCTAACCCAGCCACATATACTGGTATCTTTGATGCAATTCGAGAAGTATTCTCTCAAACGATTGAAGCCAAAGCTAGGGGTTATAAACCAGGACAATTTTCCTTCAACGTCAAAGGTGGACGTTGCGAAGCCTGTAGCGGACAGGGTGTAAATGTAATTGAAATGAACTTTCTCCCCGATGTATACGTTCAGTGTGAGATATGTAAAGGCGCGCGTTATAACCGCGAAACTCTGCAAGTCAAGTACAAAGAAAAGTCAATTTCTGATGTACTCAACATGACTGTAGAAGAAAGCCTAGAATTTTTCAAAAATATCCCCAAAGCGTTTAGCAAGCTGCAAACTTTAGTTGATGTGGGGCTGGGATATATGCGGCTGGGACAACCTGCAACCACTTTATCAGGAGGAGAAGCCCAGCGTGTAAAACTTGCATCTGAACTATCTCGCCGCGCCACAGGAAAGACTTTGTATTTAATCGATGAACCAACCACAGGTTTATCATTTTATGATGTTCACAAATTACTAGATGTATTGCAACGTTTGGTAGACAAAGGCAATTCAATCTTAGTAATTGAACATAATTTAGATGTAATTCGCTGTAGCGATTGGGTAGTCGATTTAGGCCCCGAAGGTGGCGATAAAGGAGGAGAAATAGTTGCAGTTGGAACCCCAGAAGAAGTAGCAAAGAATCCTAAATCTTATACTGGACAATACTTGAAACAAGTATTGCAGCAACATAATTAACAGAATAATGCAGCATCAAGTCGTCTTTGGAAACGC
>DATNQH010000250.1:0-71997 GCA_036704105.1 Leptolyngbyaceae cyanobacterium
ATAGCAAAAAAGCTATGAACAATACAACTCAAAAGCGTATTGCTTTAATTTCAGTTCACGGCGACCCGGCGATTGAAATTGGCAAGGAAGAAGCTGGAGGTCAAAACGTCTACGTGCGCCAGGTTGGTGAAGCGCTGGCAAAATTGGGCTGGCAAGTGGATATGTTTACCCGCAAGGCTAATGCTAAACAAGCAACAATAGTTGAACATAGCCATAATTGCCGCACAATTCGCTTAACAGCCGGGCCAGAGGAGTTTGTGCCAAGAGACAATATTTTTGGATATGCCCCTGATTTTGTGGCGGAATTAGTCAAGTTTCAGGAGAAATCGGGTTTTCAATATTCTTTAGTTCACACAAACTACTGGATCTCTAGTTGGGTAGGGATGGAGTTGAAGAAAATCCAGAACACCAAGCAAGTGCATACCTACCACTCCTTGGGAGCAGTTAAGTATAAAGCGGTGACAACCGTACCGTTAGTTGCCTCAACGCGACTAAACGTAGAAAAAACGGTATTGGAGACAGCAGACAGAATTGTCGCCACCAGCCCCCAGGAAAAAGAACATATGCGATCGCTGGTTTCCACCAAAGGTAAGATCGATATTATTCCTTGCGGTACAGACATTCATCGCTTCGGCTCGATCCAACAGCAAACAGCACGACAGCAGTTAGTGATCGATCCAGACACCAAAGTTGTGTTCTATGTAGGACGTTTTGACAAGCGTAAAGGAATTGAAACCTTGGTGCGGGCTATGGCTAAGTCCCAACTGCGCGGTAAGGCAAAGATAAAATTAATTATTGGTGGTGGTAGCCGTCCCGGTCAAAGTGATGGCATCGAACGCGAACGGATTGAGAGCATTGTGGCTGAATTGGGTATGGCTGATTTTACAGTCTTCCCCGGTCGCCTTGGTGATGAAACCTTACCAACTTACTACGCTGCTGCTGACGTTTGCGTAGTTCCGAGTCACTATGAACCCTTTGGTTTAGTGGCAATTGAAGCGATGGCAAGTGGTACGCCTGTAGTAGCTAGTGATGTAGGTGGACTGCAATTTACTGTCGTTCCAGAGGAAACTGGTTTACTTGCTCCACCTAAAGATGATGTAGCCTTTGCTGCTGCAATTGACCGCATTCTCTTAAACCCTGATTTTAGAGATCGGCTAGGTCTTGCCGCAAGGCAGCGGGTGGAAAATATGTTTAGTTGGGAAGGAGTAGCTAAGCAACTAAGCGATCTTTACACTAAGTTGATAGAAGAATCAACATCAGAACAGAAGACAACTGTTGCTAGTGCTTAAACGAGTGGCGAGTGGCGAGTCGCTTCGCTCCAGTTTTAAGTTTTAAGTTTTAAGTTTTGAGTTAAAAAATGCTCATTTAACTTAAAACTTAGAACTCAAAATTCAAAACTATTCAAGTCCCCTTGTCTCCTAGTCCCCCTGCTCTCGAAGAAGCCTCTCCTGCTGTGAGCGAGAGTAGTATTTAATTAGATGCGTAAACGCGGGGTAAACGGTGCTTGAAGCCACAGAGTATTTCCCAGGAAATTGTCTCGATCGCATTTGCCCAATCATCTGCTGAAATTTTTTCTTTACCTTCCTGTCCTAGGAGGGTAACTATTTCTCCTACTTGTAAATCTGGGATAGCAGTTACATCTAGCATCAACTGATCCATTGTAATTGCACCGATTTGGGGAATTTTCTGATCGCGGATTAATACACTCATCTGGTTAGAAAGACGACGAGGCACACCATCGGCGTAACCAATGCCAACTACCGCCAGACGAAGTTCACGATCGCTGACAAAATGATGCCCGTAACTCACACCAGTATGGGGTGCAATTGTCTTGACTTGAGTCACCCGTGCCTTAACTTGCAAGGCGGGTTTGAGAGAGATTGCATCGCTTAAATGTTTAGCTGGGTAAAGGCCGTAGATAGATAAACCCGCACGTACCATGTTGTAGTGCAAGTTTGAATCGGTTAAGGTAGCAGCAGAGTTGGCTAAATGAAGTGATGGTAGCGGTATTCCAGCTGCTTTGATCGAAGCTATCGCCGTTTCAAACCGTGCTTGTTGCTGTCTCATCACAGTGCGATCAAGACTTTCTGCCGTTGCCAAATGCGAATAAATACTGGCAATGCGTAAATGAGGCAAAGAATGCACCAGTTGGACAAATTCCGCTGCTTGCTGCCAATGGGGGCCTAAGCGAGACATACCGGTGTCAAACTTGATATGTACGGGTAGGTCATCCTTACCTATTGCTGCTAAGGTTTCTGAGAAGACCAAAGCTTGTTTCGGATCGCATAAGGTAGGTTGAAGTTGCCAATGTGCGATCGCTTGTAACTGTTCTGGTGTATATGTTGCCCCTAAAATCAAAATCGGTGCTTTAATTCCCGCTTGACGCAGCTCGATCCCCTCTGGTACTGTCGCCACACCCAACCAGGTAGCACCAGCTTGTAAGACAGTTTGAGCCACTGTAATCGCTCCATGACCGTAGCCATCTGCCTTCACTACCGCCATCAGCGCTGTCTTTGCAGATAACAGGCTTTTGATTTGACGTACATTGTGTGCCAACGCTGCTAAATCGATTTCTATCCAAGCCCTTTGGCGCACTCCACCAACCGCATCATTGCCCACAAAAACCCTTGTATGGGTCTGCTCTTGGCTCAGCATGACCATTCACTCCCGCTCAATTCGGTAAATGTAGCGAAATATCGTGCAAGTGGCAAGTTTCGTCATTAGTCATTGGTTATTTGTCAAGAGTCAAAATAAGTCGTAAGCAGGGGCGCACAAGCCTTGTACCCGTAAATCCTAAGTAAGAAACAAATAGTACAAGCACCTGGTTTTAATTATGGAGATATTTCGTAAAAAATCCTGATTTCAAGCCCCCAACTAAAATAAGGAGTCCAGAGCTAGTGGTTAGTGGGTAGATGACTAATTCCAACAACGAATGACAAATGACCAACAACAAATGACAAAAATGTGTTAACATCTGTAAAAAATGTTGGCTGCTGCGAACATCAATGGCTAAGGTCTTAGTCCTGAACGCCTCTTATGAGCCGATAAACATCACAAGCTGGCGACGAGCGGTTGTTTTATTAGTCAAAGGCAAAGCGGAACGGGTCGAGCATAACGGGAAATTCGTTTACACCGAGTTTCCGCTCCCCAGCGTTATCCGCCTGCGTCACTATGTTCGAGTTCCTTATAAGGAAATTCCCCTGACTCGTCGAAACATTCTCCACCGAGACGGTCATACCTGTCAGTATTGCGGTTACAGTGGGGACGATCTAACGCTAGATCATGTTATCCCAAGATCGCGCGGCGGTGGAGATAGTTGGGAAAACATTGTTACTGCCTGTGTGCGTTGCAACGTCAAAAAAGGCAGCCGCACACCTCACGAAGCGCATATGTTTTTGCGTCATCCCCCACGTAAGCCCTACAGCAGCCTGTACTTTGAAGTGACTAAACACCTCAAGAGTGGACTGCACCAAGAATGGCAAAAATATGTAATAGGTCTTTAAATATACTACTAGGTATTAATTACATAGCGATCGCCTCTAAAAGACAGATTTGGTTTATCATCAAGACCTAGTGTTTAAAATCTCTGTCTAGAGCCAGATCCTGGTGTTTTACTGTAAATGCCTAAAATATTTGCGAAAATAGTATTGTAACCAAAACAGCCAGCAGAGTAATAGTAACACTGTTTACCACACTAAGCGCCTCACACACATAAACTAGTCTTTATGCAATTGAATTCGTTCAAGCAGATTGATAATCTGCCATCAACTATGGAGTCTTCAGCCCAAGACTCAGAAGTAGATCTATTGCCGATCGCAGTTTCAACTTATGAACCGTCCCCAGTTCTATCAACAAATGACTCCGGAAACCATCCCAATCAGCGTACCAATGGTTCTCACACTCAAAAAGTAGAAGCGCTGCGGCACACATTAGAACGACACCAGCACGAGCGTCAGCTAGTAATTCTACAAGACTTTCCCGATCCCGATGCTCTTTCCTGTGCCTGGGCATATCAGCTAATTGCCGAGCAATATGATATTCAATGCGACATTGTGTATGCTGGCACCCTCAGCCACCAAGAGAATATTGCCTTGGTGAAACTGACAGGTTTACCTGCTATACGCTGGCCGATACAAGCAGCCAAGAACAAGGATCTATCGGTTTACAAAGGATGCGTCCTGATTGACAACCAAGGGACGACAAGCCAACTGATGTCGCTGGTGCAGGAAGCGCGTATACCACTAACTGTAGTAGTCGATCATCATAGTTTGCAAGGAGAACTCAAGCCAGAGTTTGCCGATATCCGTCCGAATGTACGAGCCACAGCGACAATTTTTAGCCAGTACTTGCAGTCAGGGTTATTGGCATTAGATAGCAGTGTTAGCCATCATGTTAAATGCGCTACCGCGTTGATGCATGGTCTGCGATCAGATACGAATGGGCTGATGCAAGCGCAAGAAGATGATTGCCTCGCCGCTGGTTATCTGAGTCGATTTTATGATTACCAACTGCTCAAAGCGATCCTACTGACAAATCGCTCCAAGCGAGTGATGGACGTGATAGAGCGATCGCTGAAAAACCGCACCGTGCAAAATAACTTTTCCATTGCAGGTGTTGGCTACTTGCGTTACGACGACCGCGATGCCATCCCCCAAGCGGCAGATTTCCTTGTTACAGAAGAAAACGTTCACACTGCTGTTGTCTACGGTATTGTCCATGACGAAGATGAGGAACTCGAAGTAGTGATTGGTTCGCTCAGAACTACCAAAATTACTCTCGATCCAGATGAATTCATTAAAGAAGCTTTTGGACAAGACAGCCAAGGACGCTTTTTTGGTGGAGGGAGAACAGGTGCAGGTGGCTTTGAGATTCCAATGGGTTTCTTATCAGGTAGCAATGAAAATTCTGCCTATGCCAAACTGAAATGGGAAGTATTCGACGCTCAAATCAAGCAGAAGCTGCTGCATTTAGTCAATCCTCAAGATAGTCCAATTCAGACTGAGTAGGGGCTAGAAAATGCTGAATGCTGAATGCTGAAATTAAAAGCCAAAAACTTTTACAATTCATAATTCATAATTCATAATTCAGGCTGTGGAAGTGTATCTAATTCGTCATGGCATTGCCCAGGAGCGAAACTACAATATCAAAGATGAGGAGAGGGAACTGACGGCAGAGGGGCAACAAAAGACTCGGAAAGTGGCAAAACGGCTACAAGATTTGGGTTTAAGGTTTGAAGTAATTTTAGCAAGTCCGCTAGTGCGATCGCGTCAAACAGCAGAAATATTGCGCTCTTGTAGCCTAAGTTCCCAAATTGAGGAATGTAGCTATCTATCTCCAAACGGAAATATCCAAGACTGGCTGAAAGAGTTAAAACAAAAGCAGATGTTCGCCGCTGACACTAAGTTCGCAATGATCGGTCATCAACCAGACTTAGGCGAGTGGGCGGAAATTCTTGTCTGGGGAAAAACCAGAGTAGGAGCGGCTTTAACAGATATATCTCAATCGCCAAAAACAATACCTGAAAAATTGCCCCTACTGATATTAAAAAAAGCAGGTATTATTGGTTTAAAATTACCAGAAACTGGCTCACCAGTGGGTCGCAGCCAGCTATTTTGGCTCACTCCACCCAAGTTTTTACTCTAACTGGTGTCTACTAATTCCAGTAAAACGAGCTACATCTTACCAATTTTTGGTAAGTTAGCCTGAGTATTATCTTATCCTTAGCAGCTAGTGAAATCATGTCCGTCTGCGAATTCAAGCCCGGTTTAGAAGGTATTCCCGCCGCTTCTTCCAGTATCAGCTTTGTCGATGGACAACAGGGGATACTAGAATATCGTGGCATCCGCATCGAAGAACTAGCCGAAAAGAGTAACTTTCTAGAAACTTCCTATCTCTTGATTTGGGATGAACTGCCAACTAAGGAAGAACTAGAGGAATTTGAACATGAAATTCGCTATCATCGGCGGATCAAATATCGCATTCGGGACATGATGAAAAGCTTTCCCGAAAGCGGACATCCAATGGATGCACTGCAAGCTTCAGCAGCGGCACTGGGCTTGTTTTATTCTCGGCGTGACTTGGAAAATCCGGCTTATATTAGAGCGGCTGTCGTGCGGCTTTTAGCTAAAATTCCGACGATGGTGGCTGCATTCGAGCTGATGCGAAAAGGTAACGATCCAGTACGTCCTAAAGATGACTTGGACTATGCTGGTAACTTTTTGTATATGCTGAGCGAACGGGAACCAGATCCACTGGCTGCTCGGATATTTGATGTTTGCTTGATCCTCCACGCCGAACACACGATGAATGCATCCACCTTCTCGGCCAGGGTAACGGCTTCGACTTTGACCGATCCTTACGCTGTGGTAGCTTCAGCAGTAGGAACTCTGGGGGGGCCGCTACACGGTGGAGCCAACGAAGAAGTTATTCAGATGCTAGAAGAAATCGGCTCGGTAGAAAATGTTCGTCCTTACCTAGACGATTGCTTGCAACGCAAAGCCAAAATTATGGGTTTTGGTCATCGTGTTTACAAGGTGAAAGACCCGCGTGCCACTATCCTTCAGAAAATGGCAGAGCAGTTATTTGATAAATTTGGCTACGACAAGTACTATGACATCGCCGTTGAGCTGGAACGAGTAATCGAAGAGAGACTAGGGGAAAAAGGTATTTATCCAAATGTTGACTTTTATTCGGGCTTGGTGTATAGGAAGATGGGGATTGCCACTGACTTGTTTACCCCAGTATTTGCGATCGCGCGGGTAGCGGGTTGGCTAGCCCACTGGAAAGAACAACTAACACAAAACCGCATCTACCGCCCCACCCAAGTTTATAACGGTCAACACAACGCTCCCTACATTCCCCTCCAGGCAAGAAGCTAGAAGCGCTCTTGGTTGAGGCTTGAGCTAGTAGGGTGGGCAGTGCCCACCCTTTGTTGTTAGCAGAAAAAGCAGGATCGAAATTAACTAATAAGCACAAATTCTCACAGATAGTGCATTGCTGCTAACCAGCGAACGATATACTAAGCAATGGGACAGAAAAAAATCTTCACAAAAAAAACCGTCATTCAGTTAGACACTTTATTGGTTGAAACTAAGTTTACTAACTCAACAGTGGTTTGTAAAAAACTGTGACTTGATGAGTGTAAGAGCGCAAACATGAATTCAGGAATTGACCTCCAAGGAACTTTTATTCAAACCCTAATGGATTTGGGACTGCCAGCGGGTACAGCCAAAGCCATTTGGATGCCACTGCCAATGACATTGATGATTATTGGGGCAACGGTGGGGGTGCTAGTTTGTGTTTGGTTAGAACGAAAGATTTCGGCAGCAGCACAGCAGCGGATCGGGCCTGAATATATTGGCCCTCTAGGGTTGCTAGCACCCGTAGCTGATGGTCTGAAGCTAGTGTTTAAAGAAGATGTCGTGCCAGCCAAATCAGATTCACTGTTATTTACTCTTGGCCCAATTATTGTTGTAATTCCCGTCTTTGTATCCTATCTGATCGTGCCATTTGGTCAGAATTTGGTGATTACAAATGTGGGAACTGGGGTGTTTTTGTGGGTTGCCCTATCTAGCATTCAACCGATTGGCTTGTTGATGGCTGGCTACTCATCTAATAACAAATACTCGTTGTTAGGTGGCTTACGGGCAGCAGCGCAATCAATCAGTTATGAGGTGCCGTTGGCATTGTCGGTACTAGCGATCGTCATGATGTCCAACAGCCTCAGCACAATTGACATTGTGGAGCAACAATCAGGTTACGGTATCCTCGGTTGGAATATTTGGCGGCAGCCTTTGGGCTTCATCATCTTTTGGATTTGCGCCTTGGCAGAATGCGAACGTATGCCCTTTGACTTGCCCGAAGCCGAAGAAGAACTGGTAGCTGGATACCAAACTGAATACGCTGGAATGAAATTCGGTTTGTTCTACTTAGGTTCCTATATCAACCTAGTACTTTCTGCCCTACTAGTCTCGGTTTTATACCTCGGCGGTTGGGAGTTTCCCATTCCGCTCAACTTTTTAGCTAGCTTGGTAGGAGTCAGTGAAGATAGTACCTGGTTACAGGTGATTGATGCCTCACTAGGTATCACCATGACCATACTTAAAGCTTACTTCCTAGTCTTTACAGCTATTTTGCTCCGCTGGACAGTGCCAAGAGTACGAATTGACCAGCTACTAGATTTGGGCTGGAAGTTTTTGCTTCCAGTTAGTTTAGTCAATCTGCTGTTAACCGCAGCCCTGAAACTAGCCTTTCCCGTCGCCTTCGGTGGCTAAACGATTTTAGATTTTAGATTTTGGATTGAGTCTGAAATCTAAAATCCAAGGCTCCAAGGCTCCAAAATTGAAGAGAGACACACACGATGTTAAAGTTCCTCAAGCAAGTTGGCGATTATGCCAAAGAGTCGGTGCAAGCTGCCCGTTATATCGGTCAAGGACTAGCTGTCACCTTCGACCATATGCGGCGGCGACCGATTACAGTGCAGTATCCTTACGAAAGACTTATTCCCTCGGAACGGTTCCGAGGCAGGATTCACTTTGAATTCGATAAATGCATCGCCTGCGAAGTCTGTGTAAGAGTTTGCCCGATTAACTTACCTGTAGTCGATTGGGAATTTGACAAAGCCTCGAAAAAGAAAAAGCTCAATCACTACAGCATCGACTTCGGTGTTTGTATCTTTTGCGGTAACTGCGTAGAATTCTGCCCGACTAACTGTTTGTCATTTACAGAAGAATACGATCTCTGCACTTACGATCGCCACGAGTTGAATTTTGATAACGTCGCCTTGGGTCGTTTGCCATATAAAGTGACTCAAGATCCAATGGTAACGCCGCTACGCGAACTCGTTTACTTACCCAAGGGTGTATTGGAACCTCACGGTTTGCCAGCAGATGCAAAACGCGCAGGTAAACTGCCAGCAGAAATCGTTGAGCAGCAACAACAAGCATCTCAAAAAACTGAAGTATGAAAGATCAAGGATGAAGGATGAAGGATGAAGGCTGAAGTATAATACCTTTACCCTTTAACCTTTACCCTTTACCCTTAGTCAACTGACAAATGACAAAGGACAAAAAATTGTGAATTTAGCACAAGGAGTACAAGTTGTTTCATTTGGCATCCTGACGGCGATGCTGGTTGGAGCAGCACTAGGAGTAGTATTACTATCCAACATCGTTTATTCTGCCTTTTTGCTGGCTGTTGTATTCGTCAGCATTTCTGGGATGTATCTGCTGCTCAATGCTGACTTTGTAGCAACAGCACAGGTTTTAATTTATGTTGGGGCAGTTAACGTTTTGATTTTGTTTGCCATTATGTTGGTAAACAAGCGGGAGGATTTTCAGCCCGTGCGTAATGCTTGGCTACGCCCAGTTATCACATCTGTAGTCAGCCTGGGACTGTTTGCCCTCTTGAGTGCAATGGTGCTTTCAACACCTTGGGCAATATCTACTGGTTCAACTCCAGGTAACAATTCCATCGTCGTAATTGGACAACATTTCTTCACCGACTTTTTGCTACCGTTTGAACTTGCTTCAGTGCTGTTGTTAATAGCAATGGTGGGGGCAATTATTTTGGCACGGCGCGAGTATCTGCCAGATCAAGTAATTTCTCCCAACAAGAAAGAGCAACCTGTTTTGACTTTGGCAGAGCGTCCGAGAGAATTGATTGCAGTATCAAGCAATCTTACTAGCGATCTTGACAAAGAGAAACAAGCTAGAGGTAACTCGTAGTTATTGGCATTTTACTAGAGCAACCAGCGAAGATTCATGCAACTCCAGTACTTTTTATTAGTAGCAGCAGCTTTATTTTGCATCGGCATCTTTGGCTTAGTCACTAGCCGCAATGTGATCCGAGTGCTGATGTCAATTGAATTGCTGCTGAATGCCGTTAATTTAAACTTAATGGCTTTTTCCAACTTCATTGATGCACAAGCAATCAAAGGTCAAGTGTTCACCGTGTTTGTAATTACCGTTGCCGCAGCAGAAGCAGCGGTAGGTCTGGCGATCGTACTAGCGATTTATCGCAACCGCGATACAGTGGATATGGAGCAGTTTAATCTTTTGAAGTGGTAATTGGGTGCAGCTTAAGCAAGTAATTATCGCTCATAAAGCTGGGGATTCCCACAGCCGCCGTTGGGCAGAAATCTGTGCGCAGCAGCTAGAAGAGCGTAGTTGTCGGGTGTTAATGGGTCCAAGTGGCCCCAAAGATAATCCCTATCCAGTTTTTCTAGCCTCAGCAATCCAGCCAATCGATTTGGCTATAGTACTGGGGGGCGACGGCACAGTTCTCACAGCTGCTAGGCACGTAGCGGCAGAGGGAATCCCCATCTTGGCGGTGAATGTAGGCGGAAATCTGGGATTTTTAACCGAGTCTTTCGAGGCGTTTAAGGACTCCCAGTTGGTTTGGGATCGGTTGTTCTCAGACCGTTATGCCATTCAGCGGCGGATGATGTTACAAGCAAGTATTTATGAAGGCGATGCGCGTGGCGCAAGCTTCGCTTCACGCACTAACTTTGAACCAGTGAGCGATCGCTTTTTAGCATTGAATGAAATGTGCGTCAAACCCGCCTCTGCCGATCGGATGATTACTTCGGTTCTGGAAATGGAGATTGACGGGGAAGTGGTCGATCAATACCAGGGAGATGGTCTAATTGTGGCTACCCCAACTGGTTCCACTGGCTACACAGTTTCTGCCAATGGCCCAATAATGCACGATGCGATGAAAGCAATTACCGTCACTCCCATCTGTCCGATGAGTCTTTCCAGCCGTCCCATCGTCTTACCGCCGGGTTCTGTTGTCAGTGTTTGGCCTTTAGGAGATTACGAACTCAATACTAAACTCTGGATGGATGGTGTACTCGCAACGTCGATCTGGCCCGGACAGCGAGTAGATGTGCGTATGGCAGATTGCGATGCCAAGTTTATTATTTTGCAGGAAAACTATTCCTATTACCAGACCTTACGGGAGAAATTGCAATGGGCAGGGGCAAGAATTCATTACAGTAACAACCACCGCAATTAAAATAAGTCGTAAGTCGTAAGTCGTAAGTCGTAAGTTGGAATTGAAAACATTATTAGGTGCAATTAATTGGTTCTATACCAACTATCAATTATTAATTACCACTCGCAACTCAAATTTTGGGACGCGAATTTGGTAATCTAGTCTTAATCGATAAAAATATATTAGATGTCATTGCACCCCAAAATTCTTGTTGTGGCTAACGGCAAAGGTGGCGTTGGCAAAACTACAACAACAATGTCATTGGCGGGGATTTTTTCAGAGCGGTACAAAGTTTTAGCTGTAGATGCAGATCCTCAAGGCAGCTTGTCATGGTGGATGGAACGCAATCAGCCAAAAATGAGTTTTGATTTGGTAAAAGAAACAAATCCACTAATATTGGGCAAACTAAGGAAGATAGAAGGATACGAATTAATCATAGTAGATACTCCCCCAGCACTAGATTCTGAAGCATTAGCAGCAGTATTAGCAGCCGCTGATTATTTATTGTTACCAACCCCGCCAGCGCCGATGGATCTAACTGCCTTAATTCAGACAGTCAGGCAAGCCGTCTTACCAGTGGGGGTAGCACATCGAGTCCTGCTAACGCGAGTAGATTCTCGCAGTAGTGAAGAAGCACGGGAGGCACAAAACACCCTCAAAGAAGTAGGAATCCCTGCCTGTAAGACGTTTATACGTACCTACAAAGCTCATGAACGAGCTGCACTGGAGGGCGTACCGATTACACAATGGCGGGGGAAGAATTCATGGCAAGCTCAGGCAGATTACCGAAAAGTGGCGGATGAAATACAGCAAGATTGGAGATAAAAATGGTTAGAAAACGTATAGAAGATTTGGTACGGGAAGAGGCACAAAAATCTCCCCAGTCCGAAGATGACGCAGTTCAAGCAGCAGATACCGAAAAACCTCTACAACCGGAAGTACTAGAACCGGAAGAAGCTGATTCTGGAGCAGCTGCTAGGCGCATAAGTTCCACCAAAGCCGACTTAGAAGCAACTGTAAAAGAGTTAAAAGCAGCACTGCAAGCATCAGAGGGAGACAATAGATCTTGGCAGCAAAAAACAGCTACTTTGCAATCGGATTTACAGGAGCAAAAAACTGTAGTAGAGAAGTTGCAAGTTGAGCTTGAGCAAGCAAAACAGGTGATTCTGAAACTGACAGAATCTAATTCTGTGCCGCCTAAAGCAGAAAACAAGAGTTCTCAAGCGACTAAAACCGAAAACAGGAGTTCTCAAGCGACTAAAACCGAAAACAATAGTACTCTAGCAACTAAAACCGAAAACAAGAGTACAAAACCAGCATATTTACCTGTGAAAAGAATACCTGAGTACTCAGTGGGGCCAAACTATCCATCCAACCAAATTACTGATAAAGATATTGGCTGGGTTGATTGATACCGCTCTTCTGCTTTCTCTCCAGGTAATGCGCCTTGTGAGCTAGTTGAAGGTAGACGCTGTGCAACAAAGCGCATAAAGGCGATGGGGCGCGATCGCAGTTGGCTGTAAATGCTCTCTAACAGTCAACACATCGGTCTAGCGTAGCGTCTACTATTAACAAAGTGCGATATTAACTGGCTCAATTTAGTGTTGTAGAAAATCAATCTCAGCATATAAATATAATAATTTGCCCTAAATCAAAGATTTAGGGCAAATTATTCAGTAAATTGCTTGTAGCTAATGCGACCGCACTGGAATTTTGGCTCGATGCGATCGCATGAGCCAAATTAGCGCCACTAACTCAGTGTCATTTTGAATGCATTCGTTCGCTCTTGAGCCACAGTGTTGTTATATAAAGCACTGCGGGGCAGGACGCGCAAGATTTCTTGCACCGTCGTCAAACCATTTGTCACCTTTTCTAGTGCTGCATTGTGAAAAGAAGAATAGTTGATCTCCCGCAGATGACGATGCAAATGAGTCATCGTGCCTTCATAAATAATTTCGCGTATCCGGTCATCAATATCGATCAACTCCACAACTGCCTCACGTCCCAAGAAGCCAGAACCAAAGCACATCGGGCAACCCCGACCTTTGCGCCACGAGGCTGATTTAATTTGCTCTCGCCCTAAACCTAGCACCCGCAAATCGGACTCAGTTGGTGTATATGGTTCAGCACAGTGAGGGCAGACGCGACGCACCAAGCGTTGTGCCACAATTCCCAATAGAGCATCACTGAGCAAACCGGGATCTGGACCCAAATCTTTGAGTCGGGGAATTGCCCCAACTGCATCATTCGTATGCAGTGTAGTAAATACTAAGTGTCCCGTCAAGGCGGCTCTGACAGCAGTTTCTGCTGTTTCGTTGTCCCGAATTTCCCCGACCATGATCACATCAGGGTCTTGACGGAGAATTGCCCGCAAACCAGCAGCAAACGTCATTCCTGCGGCTTCATGCACTTGAGTTTGGGTGATTCCAGGCAATACATACTCTACTGGATCTTCTACTGTCACCACATTGACGTAATCTTTGGCAACAACTTGCAAACTGGTGTATAGAGTACTCGTTTTACCAGAACCAGTTGGACCAGTGAGGATGATCATGCCTTGCGGTTGATTTAACCACGATTTATATGTTTCTAGGGTTTTCGGCACAAACCCTAAATTGTCAATACTGGAATAGGGATTTTGCCGGGGTAACAAGCGAATTACAGCCTTTTCCCCGTTCACACAGGGAAGAGTACTGACTCGCATATCCATTCCCAGTTCTACCTCTTCACCATTGGCATATTTCTCCTCAATCCTGCCATCTTGGGGACGACGATTGTCGGCGATGTCCATATTACACATCACCTTAAGTGCCACAATCACCCGGCGGCTGAATTCTGCTGGCAGAGTGGTAATATCCCGTAGCACACCATCAATCCGATAGCGGACTCTTAAGCCATCAAGCATTGGTTCGAGATGGATGTCGCTAGCGCGGTTGCGTAATGCTCCAGTAATTAAAGTTTTAATTCGCCCAATTTGATCGGCGGCTTTGAGTAGATTTAGCTCTGTGGTTTCACTGATGTTTTCTTGTTCCAATTCACCAGTGATTGGATTTACCTGCGGAATAGAACTGATGCGGTTAGGGTTAAGATTTTGGCTGTGAAACCAGGTGCGGTAGCTTTTGTCCGCAATTTTCACCACTTTGATTTCACTAGCAGTGCGTACTTTGAGTTCTCGAAGGATTTCTGGCGTTAGCTCTACTGGGCTACCTAAGTAGTAGCAACCGCGCCACAAGAGTAAGGGAATAGTTGGGGGTAAGGCAGTTTTATCGGGAAAGTGTCGCAAAAATCTGGAACTAACTTCTTTGTCCAGTAAAGATTGGTTAACAAGTCCTTGTTCGTCGAGCAGGAGTTTCAGCGCTTCTTCGCAGTTGAGTTCGTTGTTTTTCAGTCGTTGCCAAGCGGAGGTGGTGTTCGAGTAAGCCTGCATGATAACTCTCAAGATATAGATAGGAGCATTGACAGATATTTCACGCCAACGCCTCAAGCCAAACTATGAATTGCCTAACTTGCCGACGTTTCAGGATAGCATTCTTCAATAAGATCTCAAAATCAACTTATCCTTACCTTAACTACATATCCAAGCGGAATTTTACTGTAAATTTGTTGTTTTTTTATACATTCTATAACGTGCATCAGTAGAACTACAGTTGTTTTTAAGCAAAACATTTATTGTTCGCAAACATTTGCTCAAATCTTCAACTAATACTTATATGTTATAATTTTTACTTTAATTCTAACAAAAAGTATAGTTGTTTACTCTTAGTAAAGCTTAAAAAGGAGATAATTTTTAGCGGGAATTACTGCAAGAACGCAGGTAAAACAACTTCTAGCTTATACCAACGTTCTTGCAGTACGTGCGCGATCGCTCTTAATCCCCATTCTTCACTGCGGCGATGCCCAACTGCAATAACTCCAATTCCAGTTTCCACTGCGGCAATCTCGGCTGGTTGTCTTAACTGCCCTGTAACGTATAGATCGGCACCTCTTACATCTGCTTCCCGTACCAATGCGTCAGTCATAGCCCCAACTACTGCTATGCGTGAAACCTCAGTCTTATTACCGATACACACTTTTTCTAGCCCACCAAAAATTTCACCCATATAACTATGGTAGCTAGTGAAATCCTGGGTGGGAACATCACCAATCATACCGATCGCCCGTCCTTGTTTTTCCCCCAAAAGGCATAGATTTGTCATAGCCAGTACTTCCGCCAAACGAGGATTAAAACTCAAAGTCAAACGTTCATCAAAAGCGAGATGATAAGAAACGACACCAATATCTTCAGCGATCGCTTCTAGTTGCAGTTTCCAAGGTCGATGCAAGAACAAAGCATCCAATCTTTCTGACTCAACCCATTGGGGTAATTGCCCCCAAGGCTCCAAAGCTAACCCCAACCGCTTAACTGGGCGTGTAGATGGTAGATACACACCTCCTCTTTCTTCTTGACTATAGCGATGGACAGCAAAGAAGTTATTCAAAAATTGTGCCAAATCATCTAAATAGATCATTTGTTGCCTATTCTTTCTACTACAAAAAAACTCCCACCAATTCCAGCAGTGAGAGTGTTAAAAATTGATTTACATTTGCACCTATCAGTAAAAGCACGAATCTGAGTAGAGATACAATTAATTTGTCTCTCTAGCTAGCTAACCAACTCCAGATCCCGATTTTCAGCACCGTTATCCGCCATTTCTGCCGGAACACCCTCTTGTACTAAAGAAGGCATATTGCCACTACGCTGCATCAAACCATTAACCATTGCTAACAAAGCGTTTACTTTGCGAGTGCGCCAATCATCGACTAGTTTTTCCACCTCAGCCCTTGGTAAACGCCGCATCATCGCTTCATAAAGATAACTGGCGTGACCTGTTTCATCCTGAGCAATGCTGAGCATTCCCTTTTTCAAATTGCGGCTGGTTGGCTCATCTTCTGGTAACACATTCGCCATGCGGCTAAAATCCTTGCTAGCGTCTAGCTCCAGAATGTATGTACTAGCCATAAACACGGTCCAGTCGATCGCTTCTGGTTTGAACTGCTCTTGAGAATATCCCTCAAAGTATGCTTCAAAAAAGGGGCTACGCCGCCGCTCATCTGCTTTACCTTCTGGTTTGGTCTTGGGCAGATTCTTGAAGTCAATAACTTGCTTATTCAACTGTTTGAGGGCGTGAGCAAAAATATGACCATGCCTAGCTTCATCTGAGGCGTGGAGAGCTAGTTTTTCGGCTAACCACTCATCTCCTTCTGCCGCTGCACGTTGACTCAGGGCTGATAGAAAAGGTACTGAGCCAGACTCAGCTAGTTGAAACCCAGCTAGAAGGTTGGGGCGTGTTAGGGGGTCACGGATTTGACGAGCTGTGATGTAAGCCGATGCACCCGATCCCGCTAGATGTAATACATAAGTCAAAAGATTCATGCTGATTCTTGCTTACTGTGAGGAGTTTACAAAACTTATACTTATCTTCGATCTCTTATGTTAGATGCTAGATCTAATAATGTGTTGAGTCGCTAGTAGAAGGCTACCGAGATTCGGAATTATTACTAGCCAATAACTCTCTCAGTTTAGTAATACTATTGTACTATAAAATTCTTGTAATACATTTGGTTTAACAAAACTGCCTTTTATGGCGATTAGCCAATAAAAAATAAAAAATGGTATGGGTGGAAGTTGGGTGAATTGGCTGTGAAATTAATTCAAAAATTACTACTGTGGCTAGTTATATCAACTGCGATCGCAACTGTGACTGGGTGTGAGATTTTAAACAAATTTAGTTCGGCTCAATATTCAGTTAAACGAGTCAGCGATGGCGATACCTTAACTGTGGTAGATCGCAAGGGAACTGATATTAAAGTCCGATTTGCCTGTGTTGACGCACCGGAAATTCCGCATTCGACTAAGGAAAGGGCAAGTAAAAGAGTAAGAGATCGCAACCAATTCCAATGGGGTATTCAAGCTCAAGATCGTTTGCAGCAATTAATTCATCAGGGCGGCGATCGCGTTAACTTAACCATCACCGACAGCGATCGCTATGGTCGTAAAATCGCTGAGGTACGCCTGGGCAACGGTACATTAGTCCAAGAAGTTTTGGCGCGGGATGGATTAGTATTAGTCTTCGACCAATACTTAAAAAATTGTCCTGATGCCGCAATAGTTCAACAAGCTCAAGCCGAAGCTCAGCAGCATCAACGGGGTGTGTGGAGCGATCCTAAATTTGTCACACCTTGGAATTATCGCAGTGCTAAAAGGTAATTGGTAATAGTTCGTTGTTAATTGCCATTACCGATTATTAACTACAAAAAAGTAACTTGGTACTTTACTTTTACTGCTGAAGATTGTAAAATAATTTTATTATAATGGAAATGTTATTATGTTTTATTAAATCTTTGGATTAAGATTATTAAGTAAACTTACTTAGAAAATATCATTTTTCCAGGCAAAAAGTCAATAACCTATTTTTAAATAATTCTGATTTCAAACATTGTGAGTGACTTTTACCTGCTCGTGGCGACGACGGTTTACAGGATTCATCCACTGTTCCAACCGACTAAAAGCTTGAGAAGACAGTAGAGTTAAGCATAAATAAATTACCGCAACACCAGCATAAATCTCAAACGCCCGATAGTTTTGAGCAACAATCAGTTGCCCATTGCGAAATAACTCTTCAAACCCAATCACAGCCACTAAACTAGTATCTTTGAGCATACTAATAAACTCATTACCCAAAGGTGGCAGCATTCGGCGAAAAGCTTGAGGAAAAATGACAAAGCGCATAGTCTGGGCTGAACTCAAACCCAAAGATTGGGCTGCTTCAGCTTGCCCTGACTCAATTGATTGGATACCAGCGCGAACAATTTCAGCAATATAGGCAGCACTATTGAGACTTAAGGCAATTACTGCTGCCGTCCAACGGTTGAAACTGAAAGGGAAACCCAACTCTTGAGCGATCGCAGGTAAGCCAAAATAAATCATAAAAATCTGTACTAGCAAAGGCGTTCCCCGGAAAAAATCTATATACGCCCTAGCAGCCCAACGTATAGGCAGAACTTGAGAAAGTCGAGTAATACCAATTAAGGAACCTGCAATCATACCAAGAACTACAGACAAAGCGGTAAGTTGCAGCGTCACCAAAGCCCCACGTAACAGTAATGGCAAGGCAGTTAAAATTACACTGACAGCAGTAAACAGTGCAGATACATTAGCTGCACTCTGATTTTGAAAAGGTAATTTTTCCGGTAGGGGTGGCGGCTGAACTCCGAACCACTTTTGATAAAGTTGTTTATAAGTGCCATTTTTCAATACAGCTGCTAAACCCTGATTAATCAGTGCCAAATTTGGCGAACCTTTAGCAGTAGGAAAGCCATAATACTCCTCAGTAAGGATTTGACCTACCACTTTAATTCCTTGCACATCACCAGAATTAAGGGCATACAAAATTATCGCCTGATCGTGAAGTAAAGCATCTACATTAGCATTAAGCAATTCTCTGATCGCTGTAGGCGCATCATCAAAACTGCGAACTTCAGCCCCTGGAATGCTTGCAGCCTTTTGTGCGCCCGTAGTACCGATTTGTACAGCAATTTTCTTATTCTTAAGACTGTCAAAACTAGTAATATCTTGATTATTATTACGGGTAGCGATCGCCAACCCTGATTTAAAATAAGGACGAGAAAACGAAACCGTCTTTGCCCGTTCTGCCGTAATCGTCATCGCCGCCACAGCCGCATCGATAGTTTGCGCCTGTAAAGCTGGAATCATCCCAGCAAAAGGCAGATTTTGATAGTTAATCTTAAAACCAGCCTCTTTTGCGATCGCATTCATCAAATCGACATCAAAACCCTGCAACTCCCCCGTTTGGGATTGAAACTCAAACGGGGGATAAGTTCCCTCCACAGCGATAGCCAAAGTTTTACCAGTAGCAGTAGAACTCGAATTAAAACTACAACCAGCAAGCAAAAGCAGACAACCCAAACCAACCACCAAAGTAAGGCGCAGCCAACGGACAAAAGACAAATCAGCCATACTCTTTTCTCTCCTCTTCTCTTTCTTTGCGTCCTTTGCGTCTTGGCGGTTCGTTAAACACCCTAAAACTTCTCCGACTCACCCAGATGTACACAAGAATACAATTAACATGAGTACTTGACAGACATAGCACACTTCTACTCAGGTATGAATACAACCAGTGCGATCGCGTTTGAGAGTGTAGAGAAAAACTTTGGTTCCCTGAAAGTCCTAAAAGGAATCAGCGGAGAAATTCGCCGAAAAGAAGTAGTTGCAGTAATTGGTTCCTCCGGCTGTGGCAAAAGTACTCTATTGCGCTGCTTTAACCGCCTAGAGACAATTGACGGCGGACGTTTGGTAGTCAACGGTATTGATGTATCAAAACCAAATCTCAGCTACAAAAAACTGCGCCAACTGCGGACACAAGTAGGAATGGTATTTCAACAATTCAACTTGTTTCCTCATTTAAGTGTATTAGAGAACTTGACCCTAGCTCAACGCCAAGTGCTGGGCAAAACCAGCAAAGAAAGCGCGCAACAAGCTGGATATTACCTAGAGAAAGTCGGCTTATTTGATAAAGCGAGTGCTTATCCTGAACAGCTTTCAGGCGGACAAAAACAACGGGTAGCGATCGCCCGAAGTTTATGTATGAACCCGCAGATCATGCTATTCGACGAACCAACAAGCGCCCTAGATCCAGAACTAGTCGGAGAAGTGTTAAGAGTGATGCAACAGCTCGCCGCAGATGGCATGACAATGGTTGTAGTCACCCACGAGATGCAATTTGCCAAAGAAGTAGCCAGCCGAGTCATGTTTTTACATCAAGGCTATGTAGAAGAACAAGGATCGCCCCGTGAAGTTCTCACCCATCCAGAGAGCGATCGCCTGCGGGCTTTCTTAAGTCGTCTGAATACAGAATTAGGAACTTAGATGTAGAAAATACTTGCTCAAATTTATCCTAATCTAACTTAACAGCTACCACGATCATGCGGCGACTATCCAGCCCTAGCTGTTCGCCATCGTATCCGTAACCTTCCACTTGGCTGAAACCTGTTTGTAGAAGCCAATCGCGGATTTCAGGAAAGGTAAAATTACGCACAAAGTACTCACCGCATCGCACCTGTCCATTCCGAATGATAATTCGCTCAGTATAAGTACGATTGGTAAGTGCATCATAGCGACTGCGTGCCAGCATATAATTACCGTCACGTTCAGTCACTAAGTCAGTCTTAAATTCTTGCAAGATGTAACTAAGGTTCTGAATATCGATCAGCAATTTGCCGCCAACCTTAAGCGCGCGATATGCTTGAGCTAAGGCTAAGCGATTTTCCCGATCGTCAAAGTAACCGAAGGCTGTGAAGCAGTTGATAATACAGTTAAAGCGATCGCAAAAAGGTAGAGAACGCATATCGCCTTGAAGATACTCTACTTTTACGCCATCACTAGCCGCAGCTTGACGAGCTTTTTCTAAAAAGAAAGCTGTACTATCAAGACCAGTCACATTATAGCCACAAGCCGCCAGCTGATTAGCAATTCGCCCATGCCCACAAGCTAAGTCTAAAATAGTCATTCCTGTTTGTAGATCTAGCAGTCGGCAAATTAACTCAACTTCGTGTTGAGTGCGTTCTGGTGTTAATAGCGCTTCATAAAAGTAAAGATAATCTTCCTCGAATACGCTGTTACTATCGAATGTATTTGCAGTCATTTCCAATCTAATTCAAATTTAATTGATCAACTGAACTGTCATAGCCTAACTACCTGATTAGCCCCTTCGGATTCTACCAACTCAACGCCAAACACTTGGGCGAAAGCCTCTGCTATGTGTAAACGTACCCCAGCTAAACTAATATCTGGAATCCATTGCGCTAAACTTCCAACTGGTTTGTCAGCAATCCCGCAAGGAACAATTTGTTCAAAACCTGTCAGATCTGGACATACATTTAAAGAAAAGCCGTGCATGGTAATCCAACGGCTAACCTTAATTCCGATCGCCCCCACCTTGCGCCCTGACAACCAAACTCCAGTTAAACCCGGAATGCGCGATCCCTGCAACCCATAAACTGCTAATACCTGGATTAAAACTTCTTCTAGCTGCCGTAGATACCAGTGCAAATCTTTACGATAATGCTGCAAATTGAGTATCGGGTAGCCCACTAGCTGACCGGGGCAATGATAAGTCACATCTCCGCCCCGCTCTACTCTGTACACTTTTTCTGGATTTTTGTCAAGTCCAAACTTAAGAAAGTCTAGACTAGATCCCTGCCCCAGAGTGTAAATAGGCGGATGTTCCAGCAAAATTAAGACATCATGTAAATCGGGATTATTGACACGCTCTTGCAATAACTTTTTTTGCCAATCCCAAGCAACGGGGTATGGTATAAGCCCCTGATTGTATAACCTGCAAAGGCGTAGCGGTACGGGAAAATTGCTCTCGGATGTCTGCATACTCGCAATTATCTAAAAAATCAAGCGTAAATTTCGGCAAATTTTATTTGTACTTTCAATCATGACATCAAGAAATGTCAAGGAATGCAAAACATCTTGAAGAGAACGAAAACGTAGATGTTTTACAGAATACAAAGTGCTAAGTTGAATGTAGAAACGGTCATGTCAGCAGGAGGAAGCTTTTTCTAACCACGCGATCGCACACCTGCAAGTACGAAGTAGCTGAGGGCATCAGAATAGGAAAATCCTCTGGTTTACGAATTAGTCTGATAAATTAAGCGCAGGTAGGGGCACTGTTTAAAGGTAGGCGTGGTTAAAAAATAGTCACATTGGTTTGATTGGTGGAGAACTAGATAAGCCAACATCGTTGCTTTTTAGTACGTAAAAACAAAAGAGAAGATTGTTGTTTTAAAGTCAACGGCAGTTCAGTCGTTGCTTTTTCTTACACCGCAAAACAGATTTGGATGATATCGAACGGGAGAATTAAATATGAAGCTTGTTATTCACGGCAAAAACATCGAAATCACTGATGCAATTCGGGAGTATGTGCATCAGAAAATTGAAAAAGCGGTTAGTCACTTTCAAAATATGACAAATGAAGTCGATGTACATTTGTCAGTAGCCCGTAATCCTCGGATCAACACCAAACAAGCGGCTGAAGTAACAATTTACGCCAACGGTAGCGTTATCCGTGCCGAAGAAAGTAGCGAAAATTTATATGCCAGTATAGATTTAGTAGCAGATAAGATTGCTCGTCAACTGCGTAAATATAAAGAAAGACGACAAGATAAAAAGGCTCAGACTAAAACCGTATTAGAGACAACAGACACACCCGTAGTTGCAGATTTAATTGGCGATCGCACCCCAGAACTACCTACCGAAGTTGTACGTACCAAATACTTCGCCATGCCACCCATGACACTAGCAGAAGCATTGGAACAATTACAGCTAGTGGGACACGATTTTTATATGTTCCGCAACGCCGAAACAGGAGAAATTAACGTCATTTACGAACGCAATCATGGCGGATATGGAGTAATTCAACCACGCAACGGTAACGGACATACCAACAGCAAGAACGGTAAAGCCGATAGCCATGATGTCACACTAGAAAAGCCTCAGATCACCAAAACATAAAAATTAGTTTAAACGCAGAGTAAAACAAAGGAAATCGCACAGAACAAACACTAAGTCCACATTAGTCTGTATTTCCGGGCGGTTAACTTATCGATTCTTTTGGTAGTTCGACAAACCCGCCCCCTGATGCGTTCCTCTGCGTGACAAAAATATTTCAATTCAATAAATATAATATTAAGATTTGTAGTTTTTTGTAAAAAAAGATATTTTAAGTAACCTAATTTTTAAATTAATCTCGCCTCAAGAAGCCACGCAAAGAATTAGTGATGTTCTCAAGAGAGGAGCCAGTGTAAAATAAGGTTTAAGAAAGGAAGTAATACTTCCCCAGAAAATCATGATGAACATAACTCAAGCTCTACTGCCACTCAAGGTTACAGTTGTAATAGCCAGTCTGGTGACGCTATGCGCTCAGCGGGGTTACTCGCTTGAGGCATCACAGCAGCGATCGCAGAACTATCAAGAGATAGCTACAGATAATTTACGACAGGCAGAAGCACATAATAACAAGGGAGTTGAACTAGCCGAACAAGGTAGAGTCGCTGAGGCGATCGCGGCTTTCAACCGAGCAATTAAAATTTATCCTAAATACGAGAATGCCCACAATAATTTAGGACTAGCACTGGGTAGTCAAAACTATTTTTCCGAAGCAGCAGTTGAGTTTCAACACGCCCTGGCGATTAATCCCCAAAATATTGAAACATACAATAATTTGGGAATTGCCCTCGGCAGTCAAGGAAAATTCTCTGATGCGATCTCTGCCTTCCAACAAGCAATTGAGATTGAACCTAACAATCCTACTTCCCATCAAAATTTAGGAGTTGCTTTTTGGAGTGGGGGAAAAAAGCCAGAAGCTGTTATATCCCTACAAAAAGCCAGAAAACTATACTCAGTGCAAAATAATACTGATGGCATCAACCATATAGAACAAATTTTACAGCAAATAAAATTACCAGAACAGGGAATAGAAAGTAGGCAGTAGAAATTTCTTACTTACCCTTACCCTTCCTAACTAGCAACGATGAAGCATGAAAAATTTACCACTCAACTGCGCGTGCGGCATTATGAAATGGATGCCATCGGGCACGTAAATAATTCCGTCTATCAGAATTACCTAGAACAAGCAGCGATCGAACATTCAGAACATCTCGGCTTATCTTTAGAACTATATCGAGAACTGAGTGGTGTATTCGTCATGCGTCGCGTCGAAATTGACTATTTACGCCCAGCCGTAGCAGGCGACCGCCTAGATATTACCACCTGGATACAACAAATGCGTGGAACCCGTGCAATTAGACACTACGAAATTCGCAAACATGACAACGAAGACTTGATAGTCACAGCCCTGGCAACATGGGTATGGGTAGAAACTCCCTCAATGCGCCCCAAAGCAATTCCGCCAGCCTTACTGGACACATTTCTTAACACAGTTAATCTTTCTTTACCCTAGTCCCTATTTCCTAGCCTCTAACTACTCTTTTGCCTCTTAGCCTCATATAACAACAAAGCAGCAGCGATCGCCACATTCAAAGACTCCACCCCAGAACTCAGAGGAATTCTCACCTGCAAATCAGTCAAACTTGCCACCTCGGCCGATAAACCAGCCCCCTCATTCCCCAGTACAATTAAAGTAGGACGCTGCCAGTCTACCTCCCAATAAGTCATCGTCGCAGTAGGCAAAGTCGCCACCACCTGCATACCCGCCTGCTGATACTCGCGCACAGTCGCTGTTAAATCTGCACTCACAGCCATAGGTAGGCGGAACCACTGCCCAGCCGAAGCCCGTAAAACCTTGGGATTATCCAAATCCACACAATCTTCACTCAACCACAATCCAGATGCACCAGCCGCAGCAGCAGTGCGAATAATCGTACCCAAGTTGCCAGGATCTTGCAAAGTCTCCAAAGCTAAACTTATGCCAGTAAACGGCAATGCTTGCTGCCTATCGCTGCGTGGAGCTGTCGCCACCACCCCATCTGGTTGTACTGTAGTAGCGATCGCTTCTAGTACCTCATAACTAACAGTTTCTGCCCGTTTAGCCTGTTGACAAGCTAGCTGCCATAACTGCTGATGGCTTGACTGCCAGTCTGGAGTACAACACACCGTTTCCAGAGGATAACCCACCGCACAAGCTTCTTCTAGTAGGTGTGTCCCTTCCAATAAAAACAAACCCTGCTCCCGTCTTTGCTTAGCAGCTTGCAATTTGCGAATTTGCTTAATTAGAGGATTTTGTAAACTAGTTAACATTCAAAACTAAAGGTTGTGAAGTAAGATCTTCCAACTCATCTTTCATACTTCATATTTTCAATGCGGAACCCGGGACTTGAACCCGGAAGCCTTGTGGGCACTAGAACCTGAATCTAGCGCGTCTGCCAATTCCGCCAGTTCCGCTTGCTTTTTTTTAGGCGCAGTTTTCAATTATGGCTTAATTATTTTGTTATGTCAAATTTATTGCTCAAATATTTTATTTCATGAAGGAAGCGTAAACCTACACCTAGGATGCTTGATGATTTCCCGTATTCCTGAAATAAAAATACTACCAATGAAACAAAAATACTGAGGAGTAACAACAGTGTAAATACTGAAGCCCAATTAGACGATTCTAATTTAATCGGAGTATTTCCCAGTTTTAACTATTGCAATTGTCAATGTAGAATCAAGACCAACTTTGTAACTGTAAAAGTACTGAATTAATTTTGGAGGATAGAGCCATTAATACGAATCACGGCTTCGTTAACCCCCAATCCTCACCAGAGGTAGGCTCCTCGGTTTTAGAAATCTGGGGCGGACACCCATTAAAAGGTCACGTGACTATAAGTGGAGCGAAAAATTCCGCCCTGGTAATCATAGCTGGAGCTTTACTTTGTTCTGAAGATTGCCGAATTCGCAACGTCCCATCCTTAGTTGATGTGGCGCGGATGGGTCAGCTTTTATCAGCAATGGGGCTGCAAATCGCTCAACATGGCGATGTTTTAGACATCAACGCCAGTGAAATTAGAAAATCCCAGGCTCCATATGAAATAGTTAGTCAACTCCGAGCAAGTTTTTTCATCATTGGCCCATTACTAGCACGACTGGGAGTTGCTCAGATTCCTCTGCCTGGAGGTTGTACGATTGGAGCTAGACCTGTCGAGCTGCACGTGCGTGGCTTACAAGCGATGGGTGCGGACGTTCAAATCGAGCATGGTATGGTTAATGCCTATGTCGCAGGTAGCAACCGCAGGTTAAAAGGAGCGAAAATTTATCTCGACTACCCCAGCGTTGGTGCTACGGAAACACTGATGATGGCGGCAACTTTGGCAGAGGGCGAAACCACAATCGAAAACGCTGCACAAGAGCCAGAAGTCATAGATTTAGCGAACTTCTGTATTTCGATGGGCGCGAAGATTCGGGGTGCAGGAACCGCAACAATTACCATCTCTGGCGTTAAGCGCTTGCACGCGACAGACTATTCAATTATCCCAGATCGAGTGGAAGCGGGAACGTTTTTAGTAGCTGGGGCAATTACCCATTCTGAACTGACTTTATCGCCAGTAGTGCCAGCTCATCTAACCGCAGTAATTACTAAGCTACAAGATATCGGGGCTGGGGTGGTGATGGAAGCACCAGACTGTCTGCGGATTGTTCCAGGTCACAGTTTAACGGCAACAGACATTGAAACTCTGCCTTATCCTGGTTTTCCCACAGATATGCAAGCACAGTTCATGGCTTTACTCACCCTGAGTGAAGGCGATAGTACGATTACCGAAACAGTGTTTGAAAATCGCTTGCGTCATGTAGCAGAGTTGAATCGCATGGGGGCAGATATTCGCGTTAAAGGCAACATTGCACTCGTGCGGGGAGTTCCGTTGTTGTCAGGTGCGCCAGTAGTAGCCTCAGATTTACGCGCGTCAGCAGCGCTGGTGTTGGCAGGATTGGCAGCAAAAGGCAAGACGACAATTCAAGGATTGCATCATCTTGATCGCGGATACGAGAAACTGGAGACGAAGTTGTTAACTTTAGGCGCGAGGTTACAGCGGCTGCCAAACCCTATGACACCGATGGAGAGTAAATTGGGGGTGAGTAATCAAAAATCAGTCAGTTCGCCAACCTATTGAATCATGGGTTCGTTATACTGGCTGTGAAGCGATTGCCAAGCGCGTTACTAAATTGTGATCAGTAAGGCATGAGCAACCATTTTCGCTGGTTTACAGATAACCCATGTCCTCCTTCAAGACCCAGTTGATTGGTCTCAAAGCCGACTCTTTTCGTCATCCGCTAGACAGAGAAGCAACTAAAGCTCTCAAGCAGATACCTGGCATCGATCTTCTGGTGCGAAATCTCTTGGGGCAATTAGCAGAGCAATTTTTCTATGTAGAGAATATTGCATCGAGTATTTTGGTAGGTGAGAAACAACTACCCTCATATCACAAGCTGTTATTAGAAGCTTGTCAAACATTGGATTTGGAACCACCACAGCTTTATATACGGCAGCATCCGGTTCCCAATGCTTATACGTTTGCGATGCGGGGGAAGCAGCCATTCATTGTGTTACACACATCTTTGATTGAATTGCTGACTCCAGAGGAAATTCAGGCTGTAATTGCCCATGAACTGGGTCATCTCAAATGCGATCACGGCGTTTATCTGACCTTGGTGAATTTAATTGTGTTAGCTGCTGGGCAGTTGCCTAATTTGGGAGGTATGCTGGCTCAAACGTTGCAATCGCAAATGTTAGAGTGGGTACGCTGTGCTGAATTTACGTGCGATCGCGCCGCGCTGCTAGCCACCCAAGATCCGAAAGTCATCATGTCCCTATTGATGAAACTAGCTGGCGGATCGCCAACTCTTGCACCCCAACTCAACCTAGATGCCTTTTTGGCTCAAGCTCGTGCCTACGACAATATCAGTAGCACCGAGATAGGCGAAATGCTCAAATCAGCCCATTCATCCCAGTTAACCCATCCAGTACCAGTACTGCGCGCCAGAGAAATAGATCGCTGGGCTACCAGTAAAGAATATCAAACTTTGTTGCATAATCCAGAAATACGCTATAATAGTAAAGCCGAACAAAAGGGCGGGTGGCGAAACTGGTAGACGCACCACACTCAAAATGTGGCTCTGGTGACAGAATGGGAGTTCGATTCTCCCCCCGCCCACTGGTTAAATTGACGCTGGAGCGTTGTAAAGATGCGACTCAAGAGATGGGAATCACCCCGTCGTGAAGGTAGAAACGACAAAGGAAGGGGCGGCTCGGCAAGAGCGCGACAACTGAAGAAGCAAGCGCAGATCCTGCGGAAGAAGTTAAAAGAAAACGACAAAGTTGAGAATAATAAGAATAACAAAAAGCAGGGGGGAGAAAAAATTCTTCCTCCTGTTTTTTTATGCTTACATGAGGGTTACTGCTTTAAATAAGTGATGTTATGAAGTACGCAGTCGATCCAGAGTCTATCCAAGCTTACAGAACACGAGTGTATGTTTTTTCCCAAGAACTGTGGCAAGAGAAAGGCCCCTCAATTCGAGCTAAGACTGCTATGTATTTGGCGGAAGCTGCGACGACTCTGGCGCGATTAGAAGTAGAGGAAGCGGAAAAAGCTCGGTTTGGCCGCAGCGAATCAACTTTAAGGATATAGTTATCAAAAGTTGTTTAATTAAAGAATCGAGTAGCAAAGTTGTGCGATCGCATCGGTGAAAGCTTACGAGCTTTGAGAATTGCCGCTGCTAAGAAGGCATAAGAAAAGATTCCTACAAGTGTTGCTATAAGCAGATTATTAGAAGCAGAGGCATTCCAAAATGCATGAAGTCCTGCTGCACTCAAATAGCCAATTCCTAAAATCGACCAACGCTTACTAGGTTTTAAAACACTCAAACCAATGAAGTAACCCAGGTAGCCAGTGTAAGCCATATGTCCTGCTACTGAACCTAAAATTCGAGGAACTAAAAGTTGTAACCCTATTAGTTCTCCGGCTCCGACTCCAGCCCTAAGAGCTATATCATGTACTTGATTAGGAACATACTGTCCCAGAGTTTCAACTATAGTAAATCCAACGGCAGAGGCTGCTCCCAATAATATTCCATCTAGAGGTTCCCAAACTCCAATCCTTTCTCGCCAAGGGCGTTGTACTTGTCTACCAACATATAAAGCTGCTAGCACTGGCAATGCTTTAAACAGTTCCTCAAGTAACCCAGCACCAAAAAAATGTGCTACTAAAGCTGATGAAAAGGTATGGTTTGGATTAAAGACACCTCCACCAGGCAAGATCCGGCGAAATATTATTGCAAGCAAACTAAATACAGGACTTGGAATAAGTATTGCAGTCATCAAAGCCGAGCATAGTAGCACCCACCAAGGCTTTTGCTTACCACAAAGTTTATAAATAAAGTAATAAGCTGCACCAGAAATATACGCTGCCAACAGTAAATTAAACAGTATTGTATTTCCAAGGGTTGTGAACATTAAAATCACAAATCCCACTGTGAAACTAACTGGTATCAGGAATGTTTTGTGTATTAAATCCTGTCCTGTTGAGAAAATTGGAAATAACTGAGTTGAAGTAAGATTAGTCTGTGAGTTCGATGAAGTGGTACTAGCAGTTTTAGAAACTGGATGGCGAGGATTTACACTTGGGAGATTGCCGGATGAAACTGATGATGGAGTTGTATTGTTAGTAGGTTGGCACTCGAAGATAAATTCAGGCCCATTCTCTCCAAGTACAATGCGATCGCCTGCCTTTAAAACCTGACATCCACGTAAACGCTGACCATTAACATAAGTACCATTAGCACTGCCAAGATCGCAAACTTGCCAGGTTATACCAGAAGCACTTGAAACAGGCTCTACTTTGGCGTGTCTGCGAGAGACAGAACCATACAAGAATGGATCAATAGCAATTTGGCATTGTGGTTCACGCCCTAAAACCATTTCCTGCGTAGTTGAGAGTAAGTAACGCTGTTCTGTAGCACCTTTAGAGGATAACTGTTTAAGAAATCCACGCATAAGGTCGTTGCTCTTCATTTTTGGTTATGTTGTCTTAGTTGTGGACGAATAATTAGTTTGCCAGTTCATAAACCGACGTTTACCTTGATTAGAGCTAAGGTAATGCAACCGAAGAATTAATTCTATAACTGTTGATAATGTGATTTATTGGAGTTTGTAGCTCACTCCACTGCTCTACAGGTACAAGATATGAAAAGATAGAAATCTTACCGCTATTGCTTATTGCCCCAATAAAGCTGTTACCCCGCATTTTGACATGGACACCGTTATTAACTGTTGCTGTATAGCTCCATGTGAGTCGTACACTATTATCTTCTTGAGGCTCAGACGACTCAATCTTAAAATCTTGTTGTGAGCGAAAGGAATGAATGAGGTATGTTTGCAATAAATTGACTAGCTCATTCTGGGTCAGTTCTCTTTCTATTGCGAATAAATCAACTACGATGTTGGCGTTGAGATTCCGATCCATCCATACTCGATTGCCTCACCAGATTTACTTTTGTCTTGATGACTCCATCCAGTAGGAACATCAAGTGAAAACAATCCACCAGGATAGGTAAAGGTTTCTAACCATCAATCTCAACCTTCAGTGTTTGATTATTAGTTGAGGTTGGCGAAGATAGGCTAGGGGGAGCAGATTTAACACGCTTCTGGTTAGGAGGTGACTTGGATACTGATTTACCTTTAGTCAGCTCAGCTTTATACCCCTCTATGATTGCGTTTCTTAACTTTGGTACAGAGGCAGCAAAAAAGACTATTAGTAAAAACAAGGTAAAGAAACTTCCATAGATAATTAAACCCCATTTTGTCCAAGCTCGTTGATGGGCTTTGAACGTAGCAACACTACTCCAGTTTCGGCTTTCCCATGCCCATTCGTTGCCCTTCGCACCCAATATGAACGGCATTGCCAAGCCAAGGAATACAAACTTGTTTAGGGTTGATACCCAGACTAAATAACCTATCCCAAAAGGGAAAAGCAAAAGACCTGCCCATAAAAAAGCTCCCCAGTTCCAACCTTTAATTTCATCTAGCACTTCAATGGAGTTACTAGATATGCTATCGTGACCTCTATTATTTGTAGAAGCAATAACGTTAAATTCAGTCGGTTTGGTAGCTGCATAAGTCCTGCTAGAAGAATTAGATTGCAGGAGTTGCAGAATTTCATCAGCTGACTTAAAACGCTGAGAGGGTTGCCTATGCAGCATCTGGTTGAGAATTTTCGTAAGAAGAGGGCTGAGGGTCAGTTCTCGATGCCACATCCAATGCAGCGTCTGCTGATCCAATAACTCCTGTGGTTGTTTACCAGTCATCAAAACAAGTGCTGTGACAGCTAAGGCATATAAGTCACTGTGAGGAGCTACAATACCAAGCCGCAGTTGCTCATCAGGTGCATATCCAACTTTGCCTAGACAGGTGGCTGTGCTGGAAGCAACACGATTTCGCACTCCTGCTACCTGAGTGGCGACATCTATAGCTACTTGTTTAACGCCGCCCATGTCAATTAAGACAACCTGCTTATCTTTAGAACGCAGCATAATGTTATCGGGAGAGATATCACGGTGGATAACTCCCTGACGATGGAGATAGCTTAAGACTGGCAGCAGTTCACGCAATAGTTGTAAGATTTCTGCTTCCCTAAAGCATTGCCCTTGCTGAAGGCGTTGCTCTAGCAAAGACTGATAGGTTTGTCCTTCTATAAAATCTTCAACCAAAAAGAGCCGTTTCCCCTCTCGAAAAGTTTCCCAAAACCGAGGAATTTGGGGATGTTGTAGCTGGTGAAGAGTAACAGCTTCCCTTTCAAATAGTTCTTCGGCTTTCTCAAGGGCATGAGTACCTTGAACAGTAGGTACAAACTCTTTGATAACTATTTTTTCATGAAAGCGACCTGTATCTTCTGCAAGGTAAGTTTTGCCAAATCCTCCCTGACCAAGCTGTTGTAAAATCACATAGCGATCGCGTAATCTATTCCCAGCAAACAACTGTTCAAGTCCATTATCAGAAGGAGTTGCTTCTGCTGTTTTAGACTCCATTATTGATAAAAGCTCACCACATTGTTGGCAAAATCTTGCTCCAAATGGAACTTGATGTCCTTTGCTACATGATAAAAAATTCATAAGCTACCGCTTACTTAATATATAAAGTGTAGATAATTTAAAATATGACGTAAGTTTTGTATTGAGCAGAATCCTACTGCAAAGCTACCGATAAACAAAAATACTTCAGATCAACAATGAACTACTTTTTATTCGCACATTTTATGATAGGTATAGAAATACAACCTATAAAACAAACTTAGCTCTACTTCTGTCTGTATCCAACCGAATTTTTACTGAACGATTTTGTACAGCTTACTATCACCTTAAAATTTATTCAGTGAATGTACAGGTAGTATCCTGAGCTATTAGAAACATAACAGCACAGTTCTGGTGTATATTAGATATTTCAAATGCGAACGCTAACCTCAGCACAGTTGAGAGAGTTACAAGCAAGGGTAGCAAGTTTTCATCGCAACAAAAACTTCTTAATCTCCTCAAATACAATCTCGCGCTCGATATCTAGCGAAATTGTATGATCTGAATCTTGCAACCAATAAAGTTTCTTCCTCTTAGAACCCAACTGTTGATAAATAATCCTTGCACCCTCTGGATCGACGACTGAATCTTTCACAGACTGAATAATCAATGTTGGTTCCTCAATTTGTGGTAGCAGAGATTTAACAATATTAATTAACTCGATCGCACTCCTAACTGATGCTAAATTAAATGTTTTGAAAAAAGCTGCTTCTGTAGCTAATTGCAGCATAGCTTTATCAGAAATTGGCAACCCTTTTAACCGAGGTACATCAGCAATCAAATGACCGACGGAAAATAAATAAAGCTCTAGTCGTAACAAATAATACCATTGGTGTCTAATTGCCAAAAAAGGGCTGAGTAAAACTAAGTTTTGAACTGATTGTTTAGCTGCTAAATGTAAAGCTAAGGGACAACCAGTAGAAAAGCCAATTATCGAGACATTTTCATATTTTTTAGCTAATTCTTTATGATTGTCTTCTATATGCTTATACCATTCCTGCCAAGTAGAAGCAGGCATTTTGGTGGCTGCGCGATCATGACCGGGATAATTAATTCCTTGGACGGTAAAGCCGTGTTGGTGGAGAAATTCTCCTAAAAGTTGCATTTCATAAACACCCCCACCCAATCCATGCAGGAGTAAACAAGCATGGTCATTTGTTGCGGATTCTAATAGAAATGGTTGATTGGTTAACTTCATGTTTTTATCAACAGTACCCAACTGAGGCGGAGCCTCTATTCTTGTTACTAGATAGGAGTCTGGTAACGAAACTTGGGAGTCTCTGACTCCAGTAACAAAGTTTTATTTGTACACTCGAAAATTGTGAATTGACCACCAATCACCATAGTCCTGTTTATTCACAAATCGAATGTAACGACCAGTAACAGAGGAATTAAAAGTCACCCTGGTAATAGGAGATCCTAAATCTTGGAAAACTGGCTTGCCAAACTGGTTTGGATCGTTACCCACATAGACTTCAAATTTACGCGGATAGTTATTTGCTGACGAACCTGCACTCATCAAGATTGTCTTGAAGGTTTGCGGCGATCGCATATCTACCTGAAACCAATCTCCATTGCTGGCATTGTTTCCAGAAGCATAGCGCGTGTTTGGATCGCGATCTATGGCTTTTTCTTCCCATTCTGCATTCCAGCTACTCTTCTTACTCGCGGATGCTTTCCAGTTACTCCGGTTTAACTCAGTTTTACCCGCAACAGGTTGTTTTGCAGTGCCGGGACGATACACCAAAAATTCCGCGATCGCCCAACTGACATCTTTATCTTTCGCAAATTTTTCCGGTACAATTTTGATATATCTGGCTTGCTGAGTCGGGAAAGACACCCGCATATTAGCCATTTCATTATTCTTGACGTTTGCAACCACTTTTCCCTGAGAATTCGAGGAATTCGATACATACACCTTATAACTACGCAGAAAACTGCTGCTTGCTTTACGCGAGTCGATCAAAATAGAGTTGAATGACTGCTTGGAACCTAAATCGATCTGCAACTCTTCTTTTGGCGTTGGGTTTTCAATATAAAACTGTGTACTAGGGTTGTTGTCAATTGCCAATGCAGCATCTCCCTTCGCGCTGCTTGCACTCCAAGAGAAACGATTGAGGGGAACTCCTAATTTAGGTTCAGCAAGATTGTGGTTATCATCCCAGACTTTCTCACCCAACCATGTTAAGTTCGTGGGACGGCTACCATTAGTTTTATTTACACTATCACCACTAGAGCCACCCCAGGCAGCAGTAGTAAGCGCGTTACCATCCCAAGACCAGTAATGCCACAATAACCTACCAATTCCCCGTTTTTTCCCTACCTCAAAAACCGATCTGGCTGCTTCAGTCACATCAATGTCGCCAAAGGAATTGCCTGTAGTTGCGGCATATTCACCGATAATTAATGCTAAGCCTTGTTTGCGGACGCGATCCACAAAGTCATATAGTTTATCAACATTCCAATTCCAATTAGCGTATGTGTGGAGGCTGAAGACAACTCTTTTGAGTGGATCGGCTTTAAGAATTTGTTGTCCGTAGGTCAGAATTGCACTACTAGATTTATTAATCAAATTTGCTTTTGTAGTACCGTTTCCATCCTCGCTAGCAAAGTTATATCCATCAACAACAATAATATTTTTTGCACCTGTTTTGCGGATATCTTGAATTAGCTGCTTGTGCATTTCGTACCAATATTTCTCAACTGTGTTTCCCCCGCCTGGTTCGTTCATAATGTTGAACCACACATAAGGATTACTCTTGTAGCGAGAAGCAGTACGCCGCCAAAAACTTCGGAGTTCGTTTAATGATGGTGAGGAAGTATTTGTATAAAAGCTTCCAGAATGGTCGTGGCATTCAAGAATAACGACAGTCTTTGCACCATTTTTATTACTAGTGTAAGCTTTGATATATTTATCAACAAAGGCATCAGAGGCGTTCCAATTACTATCATCTCCTTTAAGCTTTAATGGCAGCCGTACAGCGTTAAATTTCCAAACGTTCTTAATATAATTGATGTGTTGGCTCGTTGAGTGATCTGCCCAAATCCCTACATTTGTTCCTTTGATGATAAATTCTCGTTTGTTTGGCGCATAAATTTTGGAGCCAGAAATAGTAAATTCCTGGGCGGAATTCTGTGAATATGCTGGGAAGATAATAGTTAGAAGGAATGTTGAAACTATTAAAAAAATAATGAATTTTTTTCTCATGTTATTCACTTTAAAGGCAGCTTCCTTGATGGCAATCACTTTAATCTAAGGAGAGTGCCACAATTAATGATATTTTATCTACTCCATTTCTAGTATAGTAAGGTGGGCAATGCCCACCCTACAATTTCTTTTCCAAAATTGTTTTAAATTTTTGACTTTTGAATGCTTGACTTTATTATTGTCGTTCCGCTACTGGCGCAGATTCTCGCTTGAAGACAACGCGATCGCCATAATTCAATAGTCTTTCTACAGTAGCTAACCGATTTTGCCACACTTGGACTTGATAGGGATTTTCGAGGTATTGCGATCGCATCCAAATTTGAAATTGTGACTGAAATTTACTTAGCGCAGTTCTGGCTGCTGTCAGATTACTAGGAGAAGGCTGTTTTGACAACTGTTTCAAGCTGCTTTCCAAATCTTTTGCCCCGGTATTAAAAGCAGAAAGCGTTGATCCCCTAAGCCAAAGTTGATTATTTGAGAGCAGAAAATTCCATTCTTGTTGTAAGGCATTATAACGAACAGCAGCAGTTTGGAAGGGATGGCGGTAAGGGACGAGTGCAAGAGAATTACTGCTTTGGGTGCTGTGGAAGATCTTTTGTAGCTCGTCACTGAGATTTTCTGCGGCAAACAGGGAGTAACCGCTAACTGGCAGATCTCTGACTAACTGAATTTGATCGACAGCCTCTAGGGTTGGCAAGTTGAGCAGGCGAATTCCCGGTAAAATCAAAGCCGAACCTAGTTTATTTGAAGTAATCCAAGGTTGGGCGAGGCGTTGAAAACGATAGGTATCCTGAGCATAAGTCATGGGTACGATTAGATCGATATCACCGCGATTTGCCCAGACTTCCCAATGCTGTTGTAACTTGTGAATGCGATCGTGTTCCGACAAGGGAAAGACCGCAACAGACATAATTAGATTGGGACGCTTTTGTCTTAACCGTTGCGATGCTTGTGCAACAAAACTATCAATTTGGTTTGTGCGAAAATCCGTCCATTTTTGCCACAAGTTGCGATCGCTAGGTTTAATCGTTGTCGGATCTACTCCAGTCAGTTCCCTAAACTGTTGTCTTGCTGCTATACCATAACCATAGGTGCGATCGGCACCAGGATCTTGAAACGGATAGCGAATATAGTCTAATTGCAAACCATCAACTTGATAGCGGCTGACAATTTCCTCAAATAGACTGAGTAGATACTGGCGCGCGGCGGGATGAGCCGGATCTAAAAATGGCTTACCTTGACCGGGAGGAAACAAACTACCGCGATTATCATAACTACCCCAGTCGGGATGAGCGGCAATTACTGGCCCTGGATAATCTGCTGGTAAATTGATTAATGTATTGTGGCGGCGATTGCCAGCAGCAAAAGTCCAAACCCAAGCGTGTAACTCCATACCGCGATCGTGAGCTAACTTTACGCCGCTAGCTAGCGGATCCCAACCTTTAACTAAAGGGTTGAGCTGAGGTGCTACTTGACTCGGATAAATCGGATAACCAGCGTTGACTGTTTCAAAAAAGACAGTGTTAATTCCCGCTGCTGCCAAACGGTCAAAAATCTTCGCAAGTTGTTTCTCAGATCCAGCACGGACAATTGTACCCCGGTCTAACCACATTGCCCGAATTTCTGGCTGAGCCAAATTGCGATCGACTGGGTACTGTTGCCATAGAAGTTGCTGGGCTTTGAGCCACTGTTGCCTCGCGCCAGTATAATTTCTTTGAGCAATCAACTGCGGTAAGGTTTTAGCAATTTCTTTTGCTTGGGCTATAGCGTCTGCTGGACTGTCAGTTGAGAACTCAGGATTGAGCTTGCTTGACGCAGCCGCCCCAGCCTCCTGGCGCGGAACGTTGAGCGAAGCGACGGTTCTTTCCCCATCTCCCCTTTTCGCCATCTCCTTGTCTCCCCCTCCAACACGGGCGGCTAGTTGAGTGCTTTCAAATCGACCAATGAGTTTATCTAACTCTTGTTTGAGCGCGCTTGCTTGTACACCAACGATCGGTTCTTTGGAGTTAGGCGCGATTTTTAAACCTGGTGGAACTATACGTTCAATTGGTTCATCAGCTGTTGCTACTGGTTTAGGCGCTTGGGGAGGCAGCTGTGTTGGCGGGTTTGAAGAAATGGTCTGTTGAATAGCAGCTGTGTTTGACGATCGCTGAGCTACGTATCCTGGCTGCTGTGTTGGCGGGTTTGAAGAAATGGTTTGTTGAACAGCATCTGTGTTTGATGAACTTTGAGCTACGTCTGCTGTTGCTATGCCATTACAGTTTTTGGCTGGTTCAGTTGCTGTCGCAGTTGCTGGCAGTTGAATATACTGGCTGAGTGCTGCTCGTAACCAAGCGCTATCAAACTCTTGTGGCGCGACTGTATTTACACCCCAGAACCAACCCAAAACAGTCGTTCTATCGGTTGTTACGACTGCTGCTTGGTTTTCTTTTGACTGCCAAATTGCAACGGGTTTACTATTGATTCCGGTTGGAATGACAACGCCACCGGATATCTGACCGCTTTTACCTGCTTGTCGCAGCCAATTTTGAGCATTAGTGCGCAGTGGTTGTAAGTTAGCAGGAGCCGCCAGAGGAAATCCCCAATATGCTCCTAAGAGTGAGCCTAAAAGCTGACGCACTCCTGGCTGACTCATATTGCCAGTGGGTCCACTGGCAATTACTCGTCCGCCGTGACTCATCCAATCTTCCAGCGCGATCGCCTGTGTCGGTGCGATCGCCTGCACGTTCGGCAAAAATAACACTGCGCGATCGCCTAAATCTGCTGCGCTTTGCACATCTGGCAGCGCGATCGTACAATACGCTACTCCTGCTAGTCGCAAGCGCGATGTAATCTCTGGCCATTGCGCGGCATTTTCTTCGCTTTTGACTACTCCCAGAACTGCCTGTTCTGCCCTAGCAGTAGCCGGAAATAGTAAACAATCAATAGTTGAAAACAAGAATCCACAAGCCAGGAGCCAAGAGCCAGCTAGAAGAGATCTGGGGGAACTGGGGAAGAAAAGCCTACCCAGTTCTGGCTTTTGAGTTCTGACTCTTGAATTTTGCCGTAGAGTCGAAAAACCAAATTTAATCAACATTAGTGAATACAAATCTCAATTAGTTCTTCAACTCCCCGGACTGGGATAATTGCTGTATCTAGTTTATGAGCTAATTCTTCTACTGTCATGTCATCTAAAAAATGAGTATCACCATGCTTAAGCATCATGGCAGGTAAAATAATTCCATTACCCAAATCCTTACCATGCAATCTTTCGAGCAAGTCTTGACCTGTCAACAATCCAGTAACACTGATTTTTTGTCCCCAATAAGTGCTACATAAAGCTTCCATATTTACACGTAGATTGTATACCTGGTTCAACTGGTGCAAGATCGGCTGAAATGCTTTTTCCACAGCGTTACCAACCACCCAAGTGAATTGTCGTGGAGGATCGATTTGTTGGGGTAAATGCTTAGCAGCAGCAGTAAATTGTTTCAGGAAAGAGCGAATAGAACCTACACCATTGTCAATCTGGGGATAGTCTTCATAGTGAGATTCAGGCGGTAATTCCTCACCTGCAATCAAAAACCACTCATCCGCCAGCCAAGCAAAATTAGAACCTAGCTGTTGGTGAAATTTGCTTTGGAGAGTTTGAACTTGATCTATGACTTGGGCTGCTTTTTCTGGGCTGACTGGAATCAGTTCGTCTTCTGAGGGGCGAAACCGTGTTAAACCTACTGGCACAACTGCAACTGAAGCTACAGCAGGTATCTCCCCACGATGAAATTGTGCCAAATCTAGCAATGTCCGCTCCAGATGCACTTGATCATTAATCCCAGGACAAACAACTACTTGGGCGTGAATTTGCAGCCGTCTTTCCCCAAACCACTCAATTTGCTGTAATATCTGACCTGCTCTAGGATTTTTCAGTAGCCGAATTCTTACCTCTGGTTCGGTAGCATGAACAGAAACATATAGGGGAGATAGTCGCATCTTTTCGATGCGCTCCCATTCTCGCTGGGTAAGATTAGTCAGAGTCAAATAAGAGCCATAGAGAAAGCTAAGGCGGTAGTCGTCATCTTTGAGGTATAAACTCTGCCTCTTACCAGGTGGCTGCTGATCGATAAAGCAAAAAGGGCAACGGTTATTACACTGAATTAACCCATCAAATAAAGCGGTTTCAAATTCTAGTCCTAGATCTTCGTCGTAGTCTTTCTCAATTTCGAGCTGATGTGTTTTACCTGCTGCGTCTACAACTTCCATTTGCAGCACTTCATCAGCACACAAGAACTGATAATCTATCAAGTCACGAGGGTAGCTGCCATTGATGGCAACGATCGCATCTCCTGGTTCAAATCCAATCTCAGATGCAATTGAATCAGGTAATACCCTAGATATTCGGGCAGGACGAATTGCTGTTTCACTCATAAGTTAGGGCTTGGGCAGTCAGAAGACAACGCGATCAGCTTCTAAAATTTTCGCGCTCAAATCGGGCTACTGTCCACCGCGATTTCCGTAACCTACGAGTAAGTAGTATGAAGTATGAAGTATGTAGAGACGCGATATATCGCGTCTCTACTATGAAGTGTGAAATATGAAGTGGCTAGTGAAAACAATTACAAATTATTTAGCTATTTTTTAACACTCCAGCAGCGATCGCCCCTAATATCGCCACCCCAAAGGCTAGTCTATACCAAACAAATATCCAGGTATTTTTGGTTTGAAGGTAACGCAGCAACCATGCGATCGCAGCATAGGAAAAAACAGCAGATGAAATTACGCCAACCACAATTGACAAAATTCCCGCATTCCCTAGTCCTAACTCTAAAGCATTCTTCAACTCCACTAGCCCTACCAAAGTAATAGATGGGATTCCTAGTAAAAAAGAAAATCTTGCAGCAGCAGCCCGCTCTAAACCCATGAACAGCCCCGCCGTCAATGTGGAACCGGAACGAGAAACACCAGGAACTAAAGCCAGCGACTGAGCCAAACCCATTAAAACCCCATCTTTAACGCTCAAATCCTCAAATTGGCGCTTCCGCTTGCCTAGTTTCTCCGCCACTCCCAGTAACAAAGCCATGACAATCGAGCATACAGCGATCGCTGCCAGATTCCGCAATGGTGAGTTGTCATAGTCGGGAACAAAAATTTTGATCAGTAGCCCAAAAAAAACTATTGGTATTGTTCCCAACCCGATTCCTAGGGCTAGACGGAATTCATTTGAGCTGTAATCCGATCTTGCGATCGCTTTAATTGCCCCAGTTGTAATTTGTGTCAGATCCTGCCAGAAGTACCAGATTACAGCGGCAATACTACCGAGTTGAATCACAGCAGTGTAAGCTACACCCGGATCTCCCCACCCTAGGGCAACTGGCACAACTTTTAAATGAGCCGTGCTGCTAATAGGCAAAAATTCAGTTAGCCCTTGCACTATGCCCAAAATAAAGGATTGAAACAGGTTCATCTGAGTCACCCCGCCTGCCGAGTTAGGTAAAGTCTCACCGAGAACGATCGCGGGCAAGGTAGCCACTGAGAAAGCAGCAATGCCTGCACTTAAAAGCATGAATCTTTGACGTTGTGATAAAGGCATTTTTCTGTGTGTTTCAAACGAAGTACTCAGAAGTTAGAAGTCAGGATACAGGAGAATTCGCAATTCGGGCGCTGGCAATTGGCTATTTTTGAACATCTCACCACTTGCCACTTTTGATTCTCGCTACAGCATACCTATAAACGTAATTCGGTTCTTGTAATTATCCTGTTGTTCCCCCAACGTATTCCTTTGCTGGCTCTGCTTCTCTTCAGCTTTCTTTTCTTTACTAGCAAGTTGACAAAAATTTAGATAGTATAAATATGCCCCCAGGGGGGATAAATATTGTGATAGATTGAGTAAGATTAAGTTAGGTAACAAATTTTAATAAACCTTGGTTAATAATACATTGTCCTCATACTCAGTTTCTGCACCAGTCATCAGCCCAGCCGCTGAGACAAATAACCCTATTCGTTTAGCGGGGAAAATTACTACCAGCCAAACTTGGTTGGTGTTTGCAGCCGCTGTTTTTCTAGTATCCGTACCAGTATTTATTGAAGCACCACTAGTGCGAGCGCTACCGCTAGTGAGTTTAGCGATGACAGTTGGTTGGGTATGGCTAAGCTTTGCCTTAATGTCTCGCCCATCGAGCTATTTGTGGGGAGATATCTTATTAGGATTTAGTTGGAGTTGGTTAGCAGGGTCGATTTACTGGGGTTGGTTACGTTGGGAACCGTTATTACATTTACCAGTAGAAGCGATCGGTCTACCATTTGCCATTGCGTGTCTTTATCGAGGTTGGGGTAAGGTAGGAAACTTTTTTTATCTTGGCTCGCTCACCGGGACAATTATTACAGACGTATATTTTTACTTAGTTGACCTGATTCCCCATTGGCGGCAAATTATGCTAGTTGAGCCAACAGAAGTCGCGCCAATTCTGCACAATGCTGTAGCACAGGTACAATCACCTTGGGGGCTAAGCTGGGTAATGATTTTGGCAATTTTGCTGCTAATCGTAGGAATTTTTCCTTTACAGTATCGTCAGTGCCATTGGTGGGCATTTAGTGGCGCAGTGTTAAGCACAATTTTAGTTGATAGCTTATTCTGGCTAGCAGCGGCATTGGCTTAAAGGTAGGCGCTAGCGACTTTGTAGCGATTGACGAGTGGCTAAATAATTACGACACCAACTCCCTACCATGCACTCACAAGCAATATGAATTCTAAATATGTTTGTTACTGAAGATAATAAAGCCTGACACCTAAGCGATCGATTAGCTATATATTAGTTTCTGATACCTGCTGTGTGCTGAATTTGAGTTGGACGAAAGAGGAACAGAAACTGTGAAACGATTAATACGCTTATTAACAATGTTGAGTTTATTGGTAGGGTTGCAGGGATGGCTGGGAGTTTCCCAACCCGCGCTAGCTGCTAATGCAAGCAATTTTACCTGGCGATCGGTACCGATTTTAGCGGTTGAATCACAAGCAACTTTGCGAAATCGGGCAGATGCCAAGCTGGCGACAGAGTTTGGTAAAAAAATCGATTTGAATAATACCAACGTCCGGTCTTTTCAAAAGTACCCAGGTCTGTACCCCACCCTAGCGAAAAAAATTATCGCAAATGCTCCCTACGAGAACGTAGAGGATGTTTTGAGTATTGAGGGATTGAGCGATCGCCAAAAAGAAATCCTGCAAGCCAACTTAGATAACTTCGCTGTGACTGAAGTGGAATCAGCCTTCACCGAAGGTGATGACCGCTATAACAACGGTATCTACAGATAACTCACCTCTAGATTCTTAATTTAGTTTCAACCCACCCTGTTGTGAGTGGGTTTTTTTTATTAAGGTGAAAAAGGATGAATGATGTAGACGCTACGCGGCTTGCCGCAGGCTATGCAGCAATGCTAAAAGCTGAATATTGAAGGTTTTAATTCATCATTCATTACTCATAATTTATAATTCTTCCCTAACCCCTTGTCCCCTTGTCTCAGTTAAATAACCTCTGCCAATTTGATGTTTTAGTTGTAGGAGCAGGCGCTGCTGGACTCTACGCGGCTCTTTGTCTTCCCGGTCATTTGCGAGTTGGTTTAATTACCAAAGATAATCTTTCTTTATCTGCCAGTGATTGGGCGCAGGGTGGTATTGCAGCGGCGATCGCCCCTGATGATTCACCCTTGCTGCACGTTGAAGACACGCTCCAAGCAGGCGCTGGTTTATGCGATCGCAAAGTGGTCGAATTTCTTGCCAAACAAGCACCTATGTGCATTCATTCCCTCGTAGAAATGGGGGTTGCTTTTGATCGCCACAATAAAGATTTAGCATTAACCTTAGAGGCTGCTCATTCTCGTCGCCGCGTCCTCCATGCCGCAGATACCACTGGTCGTCAAGTGATCGCAACACTGACAGCCCGTGTATTGGAACGCCAAAATATCCAAGTGATTCCCCAAGCAATCGCGTTAAACTTGTGGCTCGATCCCGAAACTGGACGCTGCCAAGGAATTAACCTGTTTCATCAAGGACAAGTGCTGTGGCTGCGAGCAAAAGCAGTAGTTCTAGCAACTGGCGGCGGCGGTCAAGTATTTGCCCAGACAACTAACCCAAGTTTAAGTACAGGAGATGGAGTTGCGATCGCTTGGCGGGCTGGCGCTATTGTACGAGATTTAGAGTTCGTCCAGTTTCACCCCACCGCTTTAACTAAGCCTGGTGCTTACCGATTTCTAATTAGTGAAGCAGTTCGCGGTGAAGGAGCGCACTTAATCGACGAGCGAGGAAGACGCTTTACCTTTGATTATCACCCAGCCGGGGAACTTGCACCCAGAGATGTAGTTAGTCGAGCAATTTTCAGCTATTTACAAACTACTTCAGCTGACCCTGCCACTGCTCATGTTTGGTTAGATTTGCGACCTATCCCGGCTGAGAAAATTCGCCAACGCTTCCCTAACATCATTCAAGTTTGTCAACACTGGGGAATTGATGTATTTCATCAACCAATTCCTGTTGCTCCAGCTGCCCATTATTGGATGGGCGGAATTCTCACAGATTTAATGAACCGCACCTCTATCCCTGGATTATATGCATTAGGAGAAACAGCCAGTACTGGAGTGCATGGAGCAAATCGTTTGGCTAGTAATTCTCTGTTGGAATGTGTTGTATTCGGCGCGCAAATGGCAAATCTCAATGATGAATTCAAAATTATGAATGATGAATTAAGGGAAGATAAATTCATCATTCAGCATTCAGCATTCAGCATTTCAAATGATTGGTTGAGTCAGCAGGAAAAAATTAAACTTATCCGCGAAGATTTACCACGTCTAGTGTGGCAATGTGCGGGGATTTGTCGAGAGCAGAAAGGATTGGAAGTGGCGATCGCTCAGGTTAAAATATGGCAACAAGAATTTGCTACCCTGCCTCTGTCGCAATATTTAATGCAATTACCTCCATTACACTCAGCTAGTTTCGACTTACCAAATGCTGAGCAGCAATTACGGCTGTGGAGCGAAACCCGTAACTTGCTCGATATTGCCTATCTCATTCTCAAAAGTGCTGCTTTTCGTACTGAAAGCCGAGGTGGACATTACCGCCTTGACTATCCCCAACCAGACATCAACTGGCAAGCTCACACCCTCGTGCAGTATGACAACTGGTCTAAATCTGAGTTTTTAACAAACTGAATCATGAATTCACCTTTCATCATTGCTGCATTTAACCTGCTCGCATTCATCATTCATCATTACCCTTTACCTAGTTCCAGAACCCAAACTACTACTGGGAGCGCCTATAGTACTTGGTGGTTGATAGACTTGATTGATACTAGTACTAGAGTGGAAATGATTGTGAGAAAAAGACGCTAATGATGCTACTCTACCAGCAATAAATAGGACGATTAGTGGTACTCCGATAATTAGTGTGAGTTTAGAAATAAGTTTTAACCTGTACATATAGCCGTCAAGATTTTTTGATTGTGGAGCATGGCAAATTACTTTGTTTAACTCAAGAAATTTACCGAGTTACGCAAAGGAAACTTACACAAAAGTTACTAAAAATAACTCTAATCTTGCATTTGTTAGTAGCTGAGACTAATTAGGCAATAACATTTTGAACGTATTCAAATTTTCTGATTCACCTATCAGATTATGTATGATATTTGCAAGACTTTTTTATATCTACAGTTGTATTTCCATGTTTCCAAACAGTAGATACAAGCTTAAGGTTAAATTTATAAAAACTTTACATTTATTTACACTTATAAATAATTCTTATATAAATGAGGGAAAATATTCTATATTAGTTGGAATTTAGCTCATGTTTAGTATTACTTAAGCCACCTCATAGCGGTTTTTTCCCAATTGCTTAGCTTGATACATAGCTGTATCTGCTTGCTTGACTAAGCTTTCTTCAGAATCGCCATGAATTGGGTAAACGCTAATACCAACACTGGCAGTAATTAATAGAGTTCGTCCTTCTAAGGCAAAAGCCGTTGACAGCGTTGCCAAAATCTTCTTTGCCACTCTCACGGCAACTTTTATATCTGGAATTGCTGGGAGGATGACAGTGAATTCATCCCCACCGAGTCGGGAGATAATATCGCTGTGGCGTAAGCAGCTCCTTAGCCTTTGGGCAACAGCAATTAGCAAGTGATCGCCCCAGTCGTGTCCTAGAGTATCATTAACTTGTTTAAAACCATCCAAGTCAATAAACAGCAGCCCCACTAATACTTGATGGTTTTGCGCCCAAGTCAAAGATTGATTCAGGTGTTCGTAGAACAATTGCCGATTTGGTAAACCTGTAAGCGTGTCGTGATGCGCAAGGTAGCGCAAACGCTTTTCTGAGATTTGTAATTCAGCATTAGATTGGACTAGCTCAGCCGTAGTACGCTTGAGTTCATCCTCAAAGCGCTTGCGCTCAGTGATATCTCGAATCACTCCAACTAAGAATACGTTGCCAGCAGCATCTTTGTGGAGCGATCGCTTGGTGGCAATCAGATGAACAATTCCTCTAGCATCAGTAAACTGTTCTTCGTGTTCAATAGCCATACCGCTATTGAAAACTAGCTCGTCTTGTTGACGAAAAATCTCAGCTTCCTGTTTAGAGAAAAAGTTATCTTCTGACTTTTCAATTAAAACCTCTAACGGCTGACCAATTAATTGAGAATAAGCCTGATTTAAAACAATCCACCGATGCTCTTTATTTTTGACAAAAATCGGGTCGGGAATGGTGTTAATTACTCCCTGCAAGAACTCTTTGGAGCGTTTGAACTCATCCTGTAGCTGGGCTGTGTAAGCAGTTATGATTCCAGCCGAGCCAAAAAGTGCAAGTATTGATGGTATTACAGGCAGCCACCAACCACTAAAAAAGGCGAGGTAACAACTGGTAATCAGGGCAGAGGCAGCAACTAATATACTGATGAATGATTTACAAGGCAAACGCCATCGCCAACTCAGACTAGCTCCTACCATAGCCCAGGCAAAAATCCAGAAATTCTCCCAAAAGTCCGACCAGACGCGAATTAACGGACGTTCTAAGAGCGCAGCATTGATAATCTGACTAATAAAATTGGCGTGTAATTCAACTCCACTAATCGGTTGCGCCGCTCCTAAAAGTAGACTACCAGTATCAGGAGTATAAAAAACATCCTTGAGGCTGGGAGCAGTAGAACCAATCAGGACAATGCGATCGCGTATTTCATTCACCCCAACGCGATCTGCTAAAACATCTATCATTGACACTTGGCGAAAGCCAGTAGATGGGCGGTGAAAGTTAGACAAAATTTGATAACCACCTGCATCAGATCGCACATAACCACCATCATTCGGTTCAAAGCGGCGAAATACGCTCTTTCCCAGCTGGAAATACTGCGGATTTTCCTTTGCTGGCTGTGGGGTAATGCCTTTTGCCTGAAGATATATCAAAGCCAACTTCAGGTCAAAACTTTCATGTAGTTTCTCTGGTGTCGCCCAATAAAGTAATCCTCGCCGTACCTTACCATCAGGATCGACGACGACATTATTAAAACCCACGCGGTTGTGTTGACTCAGGGTAGGTGGAGGTAAAACACCAGAACTGCTTCGATCTTTGAGCTGTTGTATTCCAATTAGATTAGGAATCGATGCATAAGCTGCTATCAGTTCTGAATTCCCTGGTGGTACTGACAAGTCTCGATAGAGATCTAGTCCAATAGCACGGGGCTGATATGTATGTAATTTTTGTAATAAAGAAGCGATCGCCGCATCTGGCAGGGGCCATTGTCCCACTTGCTCTAAGGAAGGCTCATCAATTGCTACGATCGCAATTTGATCGTCTCTTGCTTCCGAAGGCAAAAAGCTAAAAAAAGAGTCTAGAGCCGCCCACTCTAAGGGCTGCATTATCCCAAGAGAACGTAAAAGCAGCAGGCAGATAGCAACGCTCAAACCGATAATTACTACCCGATTTTTGCGAAATAGCGGTTGTTTCAATTTCAACCATAGCCTTTGAAAACTCGTGCCTAGCTGCTTGCTCATGGCGATCGCGCTTTGGTGTTGGAGGATTTATCCTACCTTGTATTTCTGAATTGCCCAGCTAATACAAGAATCAATTAATGTGGCTATTTATACTACCAAACAAAGCTTTTGATCGCACTAGATACCCAGCACAGATGCGACCGCACTCTTCTAGCACAAGCCGAAGAAGTGCGATCGCCTCATACAGCATGACGCTTGCTGTTTAGCTACGCATAAAATAATGATTAAGCCCTAGAAAGCATCAGGAAAATTTTTAAACTTAGTCTCGCCCTTGTAGCCAGAGATCTGAGCTAGTTCCTTCAACGACTTCACACCTTGGTATTGTTTACCGCCAATCTCCCAAGTGGGAAAACTTTTGATATCTGCTGTTTTGCACAACTCTGTACGCGAATCTTTACCGCGAGGATCGCACTCAACATGATTAATGTAACTATAAGCTTCTTTGCCAAAAAGCTGCTTTTGTTCGTGGCAGTGAGGACACCACCAAGCCACGTATTCCTTTGCACCGATTTGTTTGAGATGACGCGCTAAGGCAATTTCTGATTCTCCAGAGGTGGTAGTGATTTGCCAACCAACTCCTGGTATTGGCTGTCCTGATGGCTCCAAAGAAGCTGTTTGTGCAGAATTTGCCCCACCCGCAGTAGATGGTTTATTTACATCGGCATAAACGGCAAGCGTACCAATCAGCGTCACCATTCCCACTACAAGGGCAGTAAATAAAATTTGCCCCACATCCTCCCAGGAACGGCCGAGGATTGTCAGGACTAATAGACTGAGCGAGAAGAGAGCAGAGGCAATGCAGTAGAGACAAACTGCCTGAATTTTGAACCATAGCAGATACATCAGATAGCCACTGAAGACTGACATGGCGATCGCACCTGCTAGCAGTAGCAACCAAGTTCCACTCTCTAATTGAGAGCGAAGTTCTTTGTTTTGAGTTGATTTAACTGCCAAGGGAGCTAAAGCAAACACTGCCATACTGGCGTAGGCTAGGAAGCCAAACAAAGCCAGAGGTAATCCAAAAACAGTTGCCCAAGGGCTAGAAAGGACATCCGCACAGCTAGAACTTGCCTGCCCGCCCGCACTAGCAAGACACGCAGGAGTGCGTCCCGTAAGCTTTTCTATAGTTAAATAAGCTGTTGTCAGCGCTCCTAGTCCCGCGATCGCACCAATCATAAAACGGGACCAGCGATGGAGCCAAGGCACAGAACGTCGGCGAGTCATTGATTTAACCTGCTATGTTTCAAAGCAATTAGCTAACACATGAAAACTTTGTCAATCATAACGGAAGCGATCGGTGACACTTGTGCCACTTCACAACTCCGTTATATTCATTTAATTTTCTTGATGACAAATTGGCATCACTAAAAGATGAAGTATGTAGAGACGCGATATATTGCGTCTTTCCGGAAAAAGTGTGATGTTTATCCTTCATCCTGAGCGCCTAGCCTGCGGCAACACTAAAGCGAACATCCTGAGCGCTTTCATTTTGAGCGCCTTCAGCCTTTATACTTCAACCTTCATCCTTCCCTAGTCCCATATTTTAGGAATGTAACTTCAATGTAGTTGATGTTGTCTTTGAAACAGCCTGAGTATTGCAGCGTTGTACCGCTTCGACAAATTGGCTAACTCGAATAGGATCGATTGGTTGTTCGCGGCGACCGTGACGCTTGAGCGAACTAGAAACAATCACTCCATCTGCTGCTTGCATAAGAGTGGAAACATTTTCCCAATCGGCTCCACTACCGATGAAAACAGGAGTTCCATGAGCCGCCGCCCTTGCAAGTTCCAAGTCTTCTAAACTAGGGGGGCTGCCAGTAGACCAGCCAGACAAAATCACCGCATCTGCTAAGCCCCGTTCAATCGTGTCTTGTACGGCGGTAGTCAGATTGGGGGAACCCAAGGGACGGGCGTGTTTGACCAAAACATCGGCTAAGATTTTGACATCGCTGCCTAGTTCCCGCCTATAGCGCAGCAAACTATGCGCTTGTCCCTCAATAATGCCTTGATCGGTAGCCATCACACCCGTGAGGACATTAACGCGGATAAATTGCGCCTTGACACAGCTTGCGATCGCCAAAGCACTATGGGCATCATTACGCAAAACATTAATCCCAATCGGCAGTGTCACCATCTGCATTAGTCGCTGCACAATTAAACTCATGGCACTGACTACGGCTGGATCTACTCGATCCTTGACAAAGGGGGCATCAAAAAAATTTTCTACAATAATGCCATCTACCCCACCACTTGCCAACGCCGTAGCTTCCTGTTCTGCCCGATCAATCACTGCTTTTAAACTTCCTCCCCAGCGAGGAGAAGTAGGCAGGGGCAACAGATGCACAACTCCAATAATCGGATTATGGGTTTTGAATATCTGATTTAAGTCCACGTCTTTAAAAATATTCGGACGCATTATGAAACTACGTTACCAAAATCATAACTTTTTACAGAGAGAGACAAAACAAATAAAGCCTACACGCTTCTTGCTGTTAAATGAATTTTGACTTGACACATTTATTTATCGTTAAAAATGATACAATGATTTGAGCAAAATGTTTTTGTATAGACTTAAAAGCTGAACGGCAGCTACTTCAACTGGGAAAACTACCAAGTACTGCCTCGTAAAACTATCGTTCGCAACTCACCTAATCTTTTCTCTAGCGTCAAAAGATGCTTTTTTAAGTTATGCCCACCCTAAAGGGCTGCGAGTATTTCGTGTACGAGTGTCCTTTGTACTAATGACTAATGACTCTTCGGCGTTCGCCGATGCCAAAAAATGGTCAGGCTTTTTTATCCTGTTGCGGGGACTATCAATCATTTCGCTGATGTTATGAAGCCTGACCATTTTTTCTGGGCAATATCCCAAGGGGCGAATTTCCACCCTGCATAGAGTTACAATCGCGCGCCGCGTCGCTTTTGTCAGATTGCCTTGAGTTACTAAAGCCAACACCAAGCTATAATTTAGCAGCGGCTTCAAATTTGGAATTTTAGATGAGCGGATTTTAGATTAAGGTTTTGCTTTTCTGCTTTTGAACTGTATTATGCTGTCTTAACAAGCTCACGCAAATTAAATCAGATTTAGTCCGCCGCTTCGGCGTTGCCGTAAATGAATCTCTCTGGAAAAATTTATTTTTGTAAATTATTGTAATAAAGTTTGAATTTACGCTAAGATATAGAAAGTTAATCAGTGAAAGATATCATTGAGCGATTGCATTTGAGGGCATCCAGTGAGCAGAGTGCCATAAGGGTGTAGCAACGGACGGTTCAACCGTCGCGGAAGGCGATCGCTACAATATCTACGACCGACTACCCTGACTCTACTTACAGAACTCTACTTCATGGGCAAAAAGCCAACAATTGCTATATCACACTTGGGCTGCGAAAAAAACCGAATAGATACAGAACATATGTTAGGACTACTCGTACAAGCAGGGTACGAAGTAGATAGTAACGAGGAATTAGCAGAATACGTCATTGTCAACACCTGTAGTTTTATCCAAGCAGCACGAGAAGAATCTGTCCGTACTTTAGTAGAACTGGCAGAGGCAAATAAAAAAATTGTAATCGCAGGCTGCATGGCGCAGCACTTTCAATCACAGCTACTAGAAGAACTACCAGAAGCGGTAGCTGTAATTGGTACTGGCGACTATCACAAAATCGTAGATGCGATCGCGCGGGTGGAAGGAGGAGAACGAGTAAAACTTGTCTCACCCGAACCAACATATATCGCGGATGAAACTTTGCCGCGTTACCGTACCACCAGCGAAGGCGTAGCTTACCTGCGAGTAGCAGAAGGATGCGATTATCGCTGTGCGTTTTGCATTATTCCGTATTTGCGCGGGAATCAGCGATCGCGCACAATTGAATCGATCGTAGCCGAAGCAGAACAACTAGCCTCTCAAGGCGTACAGGAGATCGTTCTGATTTCCCAAATCACCACTAATTATGGATTAGACATCTACGGTGAACCTCGAATAGCAGAACTACTACGTGCCTTGGGTAAAGTAGATGTTCCCTGGATTCGGATGCACTACACTTATCCTACTGGACTCACCCCAAAAGTTATAGAAGCGATTCAAGCAACGCCTAACGTTCTGCCATACTTGGATCTGCCTCTGCAACATTCCCATCCAGAAATTCTCCGGGCAATGAACCGCCCCTGGCAAGGACAGGTGAATGACAGTATCATTGAGCGGATAAAAACGGCGCTACCCCAAGCAGTTTTGCGGACGACATTTATCGTCGGGTTTCCTGGTGAGACTGATGAACATTTTGAGCATCTGAAGCAGTTTGTTCTGCGCCACGAATTCGATCATGTTGGCGTGTTTACGTTTTCACCAGAGGAGGAAACCCCTGCTTACAAGCTGCAAAATCAAATTCCTCAAGAGATTATGGACGAGCGACGTGATGCTTTAATGGCACTCCAGCAACCTATTTCTTTGAAAAAAAACCAGGCAGAAGTAGGCAAGCTAGTAAATGTTCTAATCGAGCAAGAAAATCCAGAGACAGGCGAATTAGTCGGACGTTCGGCTCGTTTTTCACCGGAAGTGGATGGTTTAGTTTACGTCGAGGGACAAGCTCGATTAGGTTCAATAGTTCCAGTCAGGATAACTGACGCTGAACCATACGACCTTTACGGTCAAATTGTTAGTAACAATTAGCTATTAGCGATTATCTGTATAAATAAATCGCTAACTAATAAAAGACAGAAAAAAACAAAGTTAGGAGATTAAATGAATTTGTCATTTGAAAGTTTAGGTCTAACATCCGATCGCATTCAGCAAGTAGAAAAACTAGGATTTACCACACCTACAAATATCCAAGTACAAGCGATTCCCCAATTACTGGCAGGTCGTGATGTAGTGGGACAATCGCAAACAGGCACGGGAAAAACAGCAGCATTTTCATTACCAATATTAGAGCAAATCGATCCTGAAAATAGGGCAGTACAAGCTCTGATTCTGACTCCCACCCGTGAGTTAGCCGTCCAAGTTTGCGCGGCAATTAAAACCTTTGTTGGTAAAGAAGATGTACGAGTTTTGCCAATCTATGGTGGTCAATCAATCGACCGTCAAATTTTGCAACTCAATCGTGGCGCGCAGATTGTTGTAGGCACACCAGGACGAGTCATAGACTTGCTAGATCGAGGCAAATTGCAGCTAGGTCAAGTTAGATTTGTCGTGCTGGATGAAGCCGATGAAATGTTAAGCATGGGCTTTATTGAGGATGTAGAAAAAATTCTGGCTTCAGCACCAAAAGAGCGCCAAACAGCATTGTTTTCTGCCACAATGCCGCTATCGATTCGGCTGTTAGTCAAGAGATTTTTGAACTCGCCTGTAACAGTCACTGTCGAGCAGCCTAAAGCCGCTCCTGCGAAGATTAACCAAGTAGCTTACTTAGTCCCGCGTCAGTGGACAAAAGCTAAAGCTTTGCAGCCAATTTTGGAACTGGAAGATCCAGAAACAGCAATCATCTTTGTCAAAACTCGGCGAACAGCAGCTGAACTAACCAGTCAGTTACAAGCTTCGGGTTACAGCGTGGATGAGTATCACGGTGACTTGACTCAACAAGCGCGGGAGCGGTTGTTGACACGGTTCCGCAATAAGCAAGTACGCTGGGTAATTGCCACAGATATCGCCGCGCGCGGTTTAGATGTGGATCACTTAACTCACGTGATCAACTTCGACTTGCCAGATAGTGCAGAAACTTACGTTCACAGAATTGGGCGGACAGGTAGAGCAGGTAAGGAAGGTACGGCGATTTCTCTGGTGCAGCCATTTGAGCGCCGCAAGCAGCAGCAAATTGAGCGTCATGTACGTCTAAATTTGAAAGTCAACTACGTTCCCACCAGAGCGCAAATCGAAGCGCGTCAGCTAGAAAAACTGCAAGTTCAGGTAAGAGAAGTTTTAGCAGGGGAACGCTTGGCATCATTCTTGCCAATTGTGCGGGAACTGAGCGAAGAGTACGACGCTCAAGCGATCGCAGCAGCAGCATTGCAAATGGCGTATGATACAACTCGTCCCGCTTGGCTCTCAGAGGCAGCGCTTCCAGGGGAAGACGAAAGACGCGACGCTCCTAAACCCAAGATCAACAAGCGCAATCAAAATTCTTCCACCGAAGCGCTACCGGAAGAAGATCGCCCAGTGGGTAAACCAAGGATAAGCAAGCGTTCAGAACATTCTTCTGCGTCGAAAAACAATTAGAAGGATGAAGTATGAAGTGTAAGTAGAGACGTAGCACTGCTACGTCTTTCCAGAGAAAGTGTGAAGTGTTCATCCTTCATCCTTCATTTCAGCCAAGGACGACTAACTTGTTCTAACTGAGCAACATCATCATCGTTTAATTTCCAGCCCAAGGCTCCGGCGTTCTGCCGCACTTGGGCTGCTGTTTTTGCGCCAGCGATCGCTACTACATTACCCTGAGCAATTAACCAGTTCAAGGCGACTTGAGCGGGTGTGCGATCGTATTTTTCTCCTAATTGTCGCAGTAAAGAAATTACTGGGGCAATTTTTTGCAATCCATCTTTACTAAAACGGGAGTCTAAGCGCCGCGCTCCGGTAGGTTTTTCTGCGCCATCGGGGGTGTATTTTCCAGTCAGTAAACCTTGAGCCAAAGGACTATAAGCCAAAATAGTCACGCCCAACTGTCGTGCAGTGTCGAAAATACCATTAGATTCGATTTGTCGCGTCAGCAAAGAATAGCGTACTTGATTACTAGCCAGCTTGACACCGCGATCAGATAATATTTGGTGTGCTTGCCGCATTTGCTCGGCTGAGTAGTTACTGACTCCTACCGCTTCTATTCTGCCCCGCTTCACTTCATCCGCTAAAGCATTCAACAGCGTTTCCCCACTCATCAAGAAACTGAAAGGCCAATGTACTTGGTATAGGGGAACTCGATCCAATTGCAAACGTTTCAAGCTTTCTGTTAAGGCATCTGTGACAGATTGACCAAATAAACGCCAAGGAGCAGGGCCGTATTTGGTAGCAATTTGTACTGGTTTATCAGTTTGTTGCATGAATTGCCCTAGAAATTCCTCTGACATACCGAAACCATAAATTTCAGCAGTGTCAAAGAAAGTAGTGCCGATTTCCATTGCCGCTTGAAAGGCTTCGCGCAACTGCCCTATGTCGTAGTCACTGCCATAATTCCAAAACAGTTTATCTCCCCATGCCCATGTGCCGATACAAAGGGGCGTAACAGTTGGGCCATTTTGTCCGAGTTTGATCGTTTCCACGTTAAAAAAAATTAAATTAGTTTGATATTTCTTTACTATTACAGTGTAGTGTTACATAAAAATCTATCTAGGAGGGGTGGCTAATAAGATTTTCGATAGTGTTGCTCATAGACGCAAAGAAGAGAAGAAGATAAGTAGGGGCGGGTTGAACAAAGAGCTGTTAATTGCGATAAAGATCATGTATAAACCCGCCCTTACAGCTTTAGTAATTTCAGGCTAGGTAAGATTTACAGGTTGTATTTATATTAATTGAAGGCTAAATTCCTGTATTTTTTAGAGGTAATTATGGCTACCAATACACCATCTTCTGGTTCGAGTAGATCGCCCGACTATAAATTAATACCCAAGATTAATTTAATTACTATGTTCCGGCTGGGCTTGTTTCAAATGGGACTAGGAATCATGTCAGTTTTGACACTGGGTGTACTGAACCGAATCATGATTAAAGAGCTAGCGATTCCAGCCACCTTAGTAGCGGGAACGATCGCAATGCATCAATTTGTCGCTCCATCGCGCCTGTGGTTCGGGCAGCTATCGGACGCTAAGACTATACGGGGTTATCATCGTACAGGCTATGTGTTGATTGGCGCGGCATTATTCGCGATCGCTGCCTTTTTAGCCGTACAAGTCACCTGGCAACTCGGCAACAGTTTATACACCCAAGGATGGACGATCGCAACCTACGGCTGGGTGGCTCTACTAGCCGGGATTTTTGCTTTATATGGCTTAACGCTTAGTTCCAGTTCCACACCCTTCGCCGCTCTACTAGTGGATGTTTCCGATCAAGACAACCGTTCTAAACTTGTTGGGATCGTCTGGTCTATGCTGATGGTGGGGATCGTGATCGGGGCGATCGTCAGTTCTAAATTACTGCCAGCAGCGACAACTTGCCAGGAGACGATAAACACAGTATCGATATACAGCCAACCAGCACAGCTTGCAGCATTGCGCTCCTCAATTAATCGCCTATTTTTCATCCTCCCGGCTGTCGTGTTTGGGCTAGCCTTAGTGTCAACTTTTGGCGTAGAAAAAAAATATTCCCGCTACGCTTCCCGCTCAACCTTAGTAGACAGAGAAGATAAAATTACCCTATCCAGGGCTTTGAAGGTATTAACTGCTAGTCGCCAAACTGGATTATTCTTCACCTTTTTATTAGTGATGACAATCAGCCTATTTATGCAAGAGGCTGTAATGGAACCCTATGGAGGTGAAGTCTTTGGTATGTGTGTTTCTGAAACTACAAGACTAAATGCTTTCTGGGGTACTGGAACGCTAATTGGAATTAGCAGCACGGGATTTTTGATTGTACCGCGATTGGGTAAACAAAAAACTGCTCAATTAGGCTGTCTAACAGTTGCACTCAGTTTAGGATTAGTCATATTATCGGGGTTTAGTGCCAATCCCCAGATTTTGCAGGGTGCATTAGTGTTGTTCGGTTTAGCCTCTGGAGTCACTACTACAGGAGCAATTAGCCTGATGCTAGATCTGACAGCTGCGGAAACCGCTGGTACATTTATTGGTGCATGGGGATTAGCTCAAGCATTGGCGAGGGCGCTGGCGACGGTAAGCGGTGGCGCAGTGCTAGATCTAGGCAAACAAGTGTTTTCGATGCCAGTATTGTCTTATGGTTTGGTGTTTGCGTTGCAATCGGTGGGGATGCTATTAGCAATTGGGTTGCTCAACCGCGTCGATGTGACAGAATTCCAGACGAATGCTAAACAAGCGATCGCATCAGTTTTAGAGAGTGAATTAGATTAATGACATTTTGGACAACAATTCTTGACTTTGCATCAACCACCACTTCTAGAGTGGGAGAGCGGCTATTAAAAGATTTTGGGCAAGTGCAAGCTTCCCAAAAGGCAGATGGTAGTTTAGTCACGCAAGCGGATAAGTGGGCGGATCAGGAAATTCAAAATGCGATCGCTTCGACTTTTGATGGGCACGGCATTTTAAGCGAAGAAGGCGAACACGCTTTTCCCGATAGCGAATGGTGCTGGGTAATCGATCCTCTCGATGGTACAACCAACTTTACGCGCGGAATTCCGATTTGGGCAATTTGTCTTGGCTTGCTTTACCGGGGTACACCAGTTTTTGGTTACGTATACGCACCGCCATTAAGGCAAGCCTTTCACGGCTTTTGGGCTGGTGAGTCTGGGTTAGACACACCGAAGGGCGCGTTTCTCAATCATCAACCAATTTATACCAGTGCTGATGCTCCCAGTAATAATCACTTTTTCAATCTCTGTTCCCGCAGCACTTCTGTCATCCAGCCAGGTTTTCCTTGCAAAATCAGAATGCTAGGAGTTGCTAGTTATAACTTTCTCACGGTTGCTACTGGAGCAACTTTAGGTAGTGTCGAGAAGAATCCCAAAATTTGGGATTTCGCTGCTGCTTGGGCGATCGTTCAAGCAGCGGGGGGAAGTTGGATATCGCTGGATTCAGATCCACTGTTTCCTTTGATACCTGGGAAGAATTATGGCGATCGCTCTTACCCCACCCTAGTTGTCAGTCGTGCCGATCTCGTGCCAGTGTTTCAACCTTTCTTGCGATCGTTATAAGGCTAACGAACCGCCAATACCGCGTGTAGCGTAGCGTTTAGTCGCCAACACTCGCGCGTGTAGCGTAGCGTTTAGTCGCCAAGAGAAAAAACAAACGACTTTTCCCATTTTATACAGTTTACTATAGCTTAATTTTTATCACAGTCAAAATAATTCATGAATTTTTTTCAACCTGTTAGCAAGCACGAAACAAAGAGTTTATCTCAACTAATTTTCAACTTAGCTCCTCAAATAGTTATTTGCAGTATTCTACTAATATTAGTTGCTACACTCTTCCCGTTTAACTTTACCTTGGAAGATAAACTTTCTTTGTCAGCAATTATTGGTAGATTTAAACAAACAACCACCTTTTTAAGCGACCAAATCAAAAATGTGTTTTTGTTCCTGCCTTTAGGCTTCGGCTTGATGTGTTGGTTGCAAAGGACACGAACAGGAACAATAGCAAAACTTGCTACAGTTGTATTTATTAGCTTTAGTCTATCGCTATTAGTTGAAATACTACAGGCATTTTTACCTTCAAGAGAGCCAACTTTTGCTGATATTTTTAATAATACTTTCAGTGGTTTATTAGGATGTTTATGCTTTTATTTTTGGAACTTCAAAATAATTAATAATATTTCTGTTTTTTTAGATAAGAACAAAAAAAGTTTTTCAAGTAAACAATTAACAGCAATTTTTGCTATTTATATAGCACTTGCTTTTCTCATTCCAATTCCTTGGCAGAGTATTACAAACCTGAGTAATTGGAATTTAGATTATCCGCTGTTGCTTGGCAACGAAAAGTCAGGAAATCGACCTTGGCAAGGATTTATTTCTGAAGCATATATTGCCGATAGAGCTATTTCAAAAGAGGAGGTAGCAAAGGTATTTGCCGATAAAAATGGGCTAAACAGTATCGGTCGAAATCTTATAGCTCATTACCAATTGAATGATGTAAATAACTATAGCGATCGCACCGGAAACTTACCCGATTTAATTTGGCGAGGACAACCTGCAAGTAATTACGATAAAAGAGGAGTTTTTATCAGCGAACATCATTGGCTAGAAACAGCAGATTCTGCCCAGCTTATAAACCAAAAGATACGTGAAGCAAATCAATTTACTATAGGAGCTACTGTTGCTAGTGCTAATGTAAAACAGGATGGACCTGCTCGTATTATCTCACTTTCGAGCAGTACCACTGATCGTAATTTTACTTTGGGACAGCAAGACTCACACTTAGTTGTTCGGCTTAGAAGTCCAGTCAATGGTGAAAATGCCGCATATATGATGAATTATGTATTTGATGTTTTTACTGATACCAAACCTCATCAAATACTTATTACTTATGCTAACTCAGTACTTGAGGTGTACGTAGATAAATTACAAAATTCACACTATTTTAACTTCCTTGAAATTATTCCTAAACCTGATAAAATCCTGTTTTATGGAATAATGTTTATTCCTCTAGGCATTTTGTTAGGAATAATTACTACCCTCTCTCAGAATCGGTTTGTTTTCTATCCTTTTGTCTATAGTGGAATATTATTACCTGCTGCAATTGTAGAAATAATTTTAGCAAGAGATACTAATAGAAATATCGATATAGCCAATATCTTACTTGGTATATTAATGATAACTGTTACGGTTTCGATATTGAGAATGCAAATACCGAAAAAGTTAAGAAAAAAATTAGTCAGTTAATCTCATTTTTGTTGCCAAACAAAATCTGCTACTGGAGGATGAGTATCAACAAAATCATCTTGGGGAAGACTAAGTAAGACAGAGCGTTGAACCAAGCGTTTGTTTTGCAGTCTTCTTGCAACACGGCTAGGAATTCCATAATTATAGATAATATGTCCTTGTCCAGCTAGAACTACCACGCGATCGCGAGTGTTAGTTTGGAGAAATTTAGCAATTCCTGCTGCCATAGTTTCATCCCACACTACTTGAGCTTGAAAAAATTGCTCAAAACCGCTACTATTACCATGACCGGAGTGTTGATGTTGCCCAAAAGACTTTGCCAAAAGTTGGCGATATTCGATATTATCAGTCCGAATTTCTTTCAAGGGTGGAATCAAAAGAAGTTGCTCCTGTGTCAGGCTTTCTAAGCCAGCACGGGCAACTGTCCGGGTTATTTGGGCAGGAATATTTAAGGCGATAACTGGTAATTGTTTTTCCTTGGCAAAGCGCAAGATTGGAGCGTAATATTCCCAGGGATAGCCCCACCTCTGGTTATACTCGCTTTGCTCCACTAATTCTTGTTCGCTCAACTCTCCTGCAAGATAACGATTGAGAATATTTTGATAGGGATGCTGGAACATTTCCATTGCGATCGCTATTTTTTTAGGATTTCGCCGTTGAAGTTCCTGAATAATTTGCAACTGAATTTTGTGATCTTCTGGATTGTCGTGAGTTTCCCCCAAATACACCACATTTGCTTTAGCTAATTCCTTTAAGGCATCTGAGAAAGTTGTAAGGCGCTGCTTACAAGTGTCGTTCGATTCGCCTTCATAACCCAATTTCTGATCAGTTACAATAATTTGAGGACGGCAGGAACTATCAAATTGAGCATTAACTGACTGAGTGCAAAATAGAAGACCTAAAGTACAAACAAGCAACATTAGTTGGCGCACTTGCTGCTTTTTATTCATCAACGATTTCATCTTCTTTTTTATCAACGATTGTTGTTATCTTAATTCCCCTGCTAATCTGGTTTAAAGCAATTTATACCTTTGTTCTCTCACCCCTAACCCCTAGCCCCTCCATGAAAGGACTTTGGCTCGAAAACAACCACCTGCAACTGCGTGCGGATATACCCATTCCCGAACCTCAACCTGGAGAAGCTCTAGTGCGTGTCTTGCGCGCTGGTATCTGTAATACTGACATTGAATTGCTTCGAGGCTACTATCCCTACAGTGGCATCTTAGGACATGAATTTGTCGGTGTCGTAGAACAAGGGCCGCCACATTTAGTTAACCAGCGGGTAGTCGGTGAAATTAATGCTGTTTGCGGGCAATGTAGATTTTGTCGCAGCGGACAACCAACTCATTGTGAAAACCGCACAGTTCTTGGCATTGTCAACCGAAATGGCGCTTTCGCTGACTATCTTTCTTTACCTGTAGAGAATTTACATCCCGTCCCCGATAATGTTCCCACAGAAGCCGCAACTTTTACCGAGCCTTTAGCAGCGGCTTTGGAAATTCAACAGCAGGTGCAGATACGTCCAGACGATCGAGTGTTAGTTGTGGGTGATGGTAAGCTGGGACAATTAGTAGCACAGACACTAGCGTTAACTGGGTGCGATCTTTTAGTAGTGGGGCGTCATCAAGATAAACTTGCCAATTTAGCACCACGAGATATCAAAACTGGTTTAGTGGATGATGTCAAAGATAGAGCTTTCGACATCTCAGTAGAGTGTACTGGCAACCCAGAAGGATTTGCGATCGCTCGTCGTGCATTGCGTCCGCGTGGTACTCTAGTACTCAAAAGTACGTATGCAGGCAACCTCAGTCTTGATGCTTCTTCTTTGGTAGTAGACGAAATTACTCTGATTGGTTCCCGCTGCGGCCCCTTTCCTGCCGCACTCGAATTACTAGCCGCAGGAAAGATAGATGTACAACCCCTCATACAAGCTTGCTATCCTCTTTCTCAAGGGCTTACCGCTTTTGAACACGCTCAAAAACGTGGTGTTTTGAAAGTTTTGCTAGAAATTGGTAATTGGTAGTTTGTGGTTGATAATGGTTAATTACTATTAACCATTAGCCATTAACCGTGACTCAATTCCTAATAAAACATCGGATTAGTCTTTGCTTGGTAATCGATGCAGTTAATCGCCTCTTCTGTGTTAGCAACTGTTGGGCGCACCGTGCATTTGAGGCGGTAATCGCCAGTGAAAAATTGACAGTCGGCACAGGGGATTCTATGCATTTTCTGGCTTGTGTCTACACCGTCTCTAACGGCACTATAGATGCTCAAAGCGCCAAGCACAACGCTCAACCAGGCAAAGCAAAAGCAAACTGGTACTAAAATCGGTTGGATGAGATGAATGAAGAAATATAGTATTTGGAACACGACAACACCTTGAGAGGACTTGGAAAACAAATCAGCGTATTACTATTGTTAGTTAAATAATGATTGCTAAACTGACTAAAATCAAAATTTATACGTAAAACGCATATTTACGTAACATATAGTTAACTATTTTTTTATACTTATATCTTACATCGATAAAACTTTTAAACACCTGAAGGAATAGAACTTAGGGGCTAATTAAGCATCTAAAGCATTAGCAAGTAAGATAAATTTGATACAAAATAGTATTCAAGTAAATAATCTATTACCAGATTCAGTTCTATTATTGCGCGATCGGCTCGTACAATCACTGAAGTATTGGGCATAGTCAAAGCAGTTGTACTAAATTACTCAGTGAAATTGCGATTGGATATATAGCAAGTGTAGGGATAAGTTGAAATCGATTTGTGTCTTGTTGCACAAACAAGAGTTGGAGAGGGAGAAAGGATGAAGGTTGAAGAGTAAGAGGTTCGAGATCGATGCAAGAGGTTTTGAATGCTTGACTTTACACTGCGATCTTCTTAGCAACGCTTACGCACTTCATTAAAGACGTAGCACTGCTACGTCTCTACTGACTTTTCATGACGTAGCGCCTTTACACTTTCTCCGGAAAGACGCGATATATTGCGTCTCTACATACTTCATACTTCCCTAGCCCCTAATCGCATAAACAGAAATGAATATCTTACCTTTAGTCTCTTCGCCAGCTCAATCGCGGCAGGTAAAGCAGCAGTTCGCCAGCCCAGAGGATTATTTATCTTACGAGTTGGGTAAAGCAGTAAAAGAGTTACCGCCACTGTATACGCGACTATTAGCAGGTAGCATCAGTATACTAGTATTTGGGGCGATCGCGTGGGCGAATTACAGCCAGGTGGACGAGGTGGCGGTAGCAAGTGGTGAATTAGTGGCTTCGTTACAGGTAAGACCAGTGCGATCGCTTGGGGAAGGAACAATTACAACTGTACGAGTCAAAGAAGGCGATCGCATCCACAAAGGTGACATATTAATTGAACGTAATTCAGACTTGCCTCAAGCAGAAATCAATCGCCTCGCTAGATCTACCAAACTGATCGGGGAAGACATTAGACGCTTGGAAGCAGAACGGATGGGATCTGCAAATGCAGGCACGCAGCTACAAGATCAACTCCTAAGTTCTCGCTTAAAAGACTTTGAAGCTCGTCGAGATGCTGCTAGAGCAGACGCAAATCGTTCTTTTGCAGTTTTGAATGAAGCCAAAGTCAAGCTGGCGCGTCTGCAAGAAAACCTTGCCAATGCCAAAACTAACTTAGCTAATGCTAAAGAAAATCTAGTCAATGCCGAAGGCGTTCTAGAACAATCTAAAAGTATCCTCGCCAATGCCCAAAAACGGGAAGAAGGACTACGTACCCTCCAAGTTGAAGGCGCTACACCAAGACTCGATTACTTGGATGCTCAATCTGGTGTCGTTCAGGCTCAAACTTACGTTACCAGATCTGAGGATGGCGTTACTAATGCCAAAACAAAAGGTACTGAAGCTGAAGATAAAGTAGAATCTATAGAAAAAGACATTGCTGCTCAGATACAACAAATTCAGCAAGCCCAACAAGCGTATAAAGGCGCTCTTAATCAAGCTGAGCGTTTAGGATCTGAACGCCAAAGTGAAATTTTGACACAGCTTAACAAACGTCAAGAAGAATTGACAACAGTAGAAGGTCAGTTACAAGAAGCAAGGAAGCAGCGAGAACGGGAAACGATCAAAGCTCCGGTTGCTGGCAAAATCTACAGCATCAAAGCTACCAAAGGCCCAGTCCAATCTGGTGAAGAATTACTTTCGATTCTACCAGAAGGCGAAGATTTGTTATTAGAAGTTAAAGTTCTTAACCGCGATATTGGCTTTATTCGTCAGGGAATGAAAGCTAAAGTGAAGATGGCAACATTTCCGTTTCAAGAATTTGGCACGATTGATGGTGAGGTAGTGCAAGTTAGCCCGAACGCGATTGTCGATAAAGATATGGGGTTAGTTTTTCCCACCAGAATTAAGCTGAATAAACACGCAATTCAAGTGCGGGGTAAAGAGGTAGATTTAACTCCAGGTATGTCTGCAACTGGAGAAATTGTCACGCGCAAGAAATCAATTTTAACTTTCATAATTGAACCCGTAACTCGTCGGTTTGGGCAGGCATTTTCTGTCAGGTAGGTTGAAGCGATCGCTTTTTATAATTTCAGAAAAAAAGCAATGTCTGACGACAAGTTGCGAAGCGTCTACGCATAATACGCCCAATTCAAAGTAGGAGCGCACAGCTGTGCGCCCCTACCAGTTTTCCAAGTTCAAGCTGGAAACAGTATATTAGTAGGGCGGACATTGCCCACTTTACTTAATTAAGCTATTTGGTAAATGCGAAAAGCCAGCAAGATAATATTAAGATCGCTGCTAATTATTATCTTTCTAATATCCATTTTTCCTTGGCTGTATGAGATTAAAAGTAGAGTCGGAATTGATGTATTCCCTACAACACATACAGGCGCAGTTATAGAGGAATACACCCACAGTCGAGTGAAGTGTGAGTGGCTCTATCCTTATAATTGTCAGAATGAGCGCGGCTAATAAATAATAGGTAAGTCAAAAGCCAAAAATTTTACCAATGACAAATGACAAATGACAAATTCAATATTAACTAAACAAGCGATCAAACTCCGATTTAACAAGCGAATAACACTCACAGGAAGCTGCTTCTAAACGAGGGCGATCGCAAATCCTCATTTGGCCGCGATAGTAGCGGATCAATCCAGCTTTCTGAAGTCTACCAGCTACTTCATTCACGCTAGCACGGCGTACACCCAGCATCTGCGAGAGGAACTCCTGGGTAACTGCAAATCGATCTGATTTTGCATTATCATGCATTGTCAGCAGCCATCGGCAGCATCTCTGTTCAACTGTGTGATAGCTATTGCAGGCAGATGATTGTGCGATTTGAGTTATGAGGGTGTAGGTGTAGCGCTTTAAGCAGTCAGAAAGCAAATTGAAAGAGTTAAACGCTTGTTTGAACGTATCCGTCTTCATTCGCATTGCCTCCCCAGGAATCTGTACAATCGCTCTAAACGGCGTTGTATCATTTCCCAGAAATACAGCTAAACCCAACATTCCTTCACTTCCTACCATAGTCACTTCGGCAGCAGTGCTGTTTGCCATCACAGTGAATAAAGAAATTAAGCAATCGAGTGGAAAATAAACATAAACTATTGGTTCCTTGGATTCGTAGAGAAGTTGCTTAAACTCCAAGGAAACAATCTCCAAATCGGGTTGGAGACTTGTGTAAACTTCCGGTGGCAAAGCAGCTAGAAGCCGATTAAAAGTATGCTTCTGGCTGGATTGATATCCATACATTGGCAGATTCCCTATGCCGTTAATTTTTTTTAAATAAGATAGGCAACGGCATCAGGAAAGGAAATACTGTTAATTCCTCCTTTGTATACCAATAAATGAATGTTTAAATTCTAAGCACTATGGCTACAAAGTTAGTATAACAAGTAACTTACACATGGTAAGTCACTTAAGTATTCATAAGTTTTGTATACAAAAGCAAATGCTTAAGTTGTAACTGCAAGCGATCGGCAACTATGAAGTGAAGCCGAAATATCAACAGTAAAAAACGTTACTAAGATCTCTAGCTTTATTCTCTACAAGCTGCCTTGCTAGGTGAATGAATACAAGCGCAACGGCTTTAGCCAGGCATCCCAGCTTGTAGCGATCGCTTGTTCATAGCTGACATCCTGAATTGTTTCACCCTGCAAGTGCATCTACAGAGGAGCTTTATAGTGTCAGTATCTATAGATTACCGTCTACCAAGGGAAAATCACATACTTGCTGCTCTACCTGATGAGGAGTACCAACGGCTGATACCCAATCTAGAAGTTGTGGCGCTCACACAGATGCAAATGTTATACGATATGGGAGAAACTATAAAATATGTTTATTTTCCCCATCAAGCATTGGTTTCTCTCTTGTCGTTGCTGGAAGACGGTTCGACAACTGAAGTTGGTGTGGTCGGAAAAGACGGCATGGTAGGATTGCCTGTGTGCTGGGGAGGTAACAGTACTAATATTCAAGCGATCGTGCAAGTTCCCGGCTATGCCATGCGAATGAAAGCCGAACAGCTTAAAACCGAATTTGATCGCGGTTGTGTGCTGCAACGTCTGCTACTACTCTATACACAAGCTCTATTCAGTCAAGTTTCCCAAAGTGTTGCTTGCAACCGCCACCAGATAGTGGAAAAAAGACTGGCGCGGTGGTTGCTAACAGTTCAAGATCAGATACAGTCAGACGAACTGGTATTGACTCAGGAATTCATCGCTCAGATGCTTGGTATTCGCCGTTCTGGTGTCACGGTGGCTGCCACAAATCTTCAGCAAGCCGGAATGATTCGCTACTCTCGTGGTAAAATCACCGTCCTAGATCGAGAGCAATTGAAATTAGCTGCTTGCGAATGTTATAGCGTCGTCAAACACGAATTCTATCGTTTGCTTGGTTCCGAAAAGAGTTAAACGTATTTGTCCGCGCGTCAATTGTACGTAGGGCGAGAGCATTTCCCGCCGGGTATGACTAATGACTAATGACGCGCTCGTAAGCGGGGGCGACTTTCCTGCCCGAAAAGCGCGCCTTCACGGGGCGCGTATCGCCGCCTTTAGTAATATTTACTAACCCTACACAAAGTTTTATAGCTTGTATGTTACACTACTTGCGTTCGTTAGCGTACAGAAGTTTTCACTCAAATAGTGTTCAATGTCAAATACTAATTCTTGGACGTTGTAGGCTTTGAAGTAATTTCAAAGCCTCGTTTCTATCATTTGCTCCCAAGGAGCTTGCCAAGAAGATTTATTTTTGTAAACTAAATAATAGTATAAAATAATACAACACTCTACCGTTGGTATATATTTACCCCCGATCCTCACTCAAGCGATAGCTTTATCTGTAAAATTATTAAAAGTATAATTATTAGCAATAAATAATAGTTATACATTTATGTCGTTAATTCAAAAAATCAAATGTAAATTTAGTTTTTTAGCAGCTATGTCTTTTCAAAGAAATAATAGTAATTCCAACAAAATTGCCAGCTTGTGGGGCAACAGTTGGCAAAAACTGACGCTAAAGCAACAGCAATTAGTTTCGCAAACTTTAAATAATTTAAAAATTACAAATCTTTCAGAACAGCTAGAAGAAAAAGCAGGTATAATGCCCGTACCTGAGTTTGAACAGGCATCGGAGAAAGCCAGCAAGTCTTTTGTGTTTGATGAATCAGAATCGAAAAATTTAACACTAAACTGGCAATTAGTTTTAGCTAAGTTGAGCGAAGCTTTAATTAAGAAAAACTCTATACAGATAATTGAGCTATTATTTTTAGAATTAGACTATGCTGAGATCCATAGAAATGCTATGCAAGATACTTGTGCTATTCTGCGTGGCTCATTTTCAGCAATTCCATTTTATGCAAGTAATCTGATAGAGATTGAAAGAAAAATTGAGTTAATTAAAGAATTAATTACAGTATACATAGACGATCCACCAAATAATCGCGATCGTATCATTGATGAATTAGGTAATATCATTAATGAATTAAATATATTAGAAGTGTATGGACTTGGTGCTTTTATGTTGGCTGCGACTTTGCAATTGCTGCTAATGCAAGAAAAAGCAATCGATAGAGCAGAGTTAGTCAAGCTTAAAAGTCAGGCAATAGAGTATATAAATTACGCTAAAAGTGTAAATCCTAAATTATTCAGATTATCTCTTGGTCAAATTGATAAAACCTGTAAGTGTATAAAGTATAGATCGCTCGATGGAAAAAATTTGAGCGAATACGAATGTCGTTATTGTGATGGCAGAGACATTCAGATTTTTCGAGAATACAGCGATCGCGTGGGATACGAATGTAACAAACACAGATTAAAGATGTTTCACTCTGTGGCAGAAAGAGTCAATCAAACTGTATCTCAGCCTGTGCGTTCAGCGATCAAAAAATGGCAGGAGTTTGCAGTTTCGCTTCCCTCTAATCCGCCAAACTCTCTCTAATCTAAATAATAAGGTGGGCAATGCCCACCCTACTTTCTCGCTCTCTGGCTCAAAAAGGGTTAGAAAGTGGTAGATTTCATTCAAGTTGATTCAGCCAAAAACTGACATCTACAGCTAGCTTTTGTCCTAACTTAAGTAGATGACGCAGCTGATGAAAGTCCCAGTTATTCTGAGTCGGCTTATTATTACTATCAGCTAATTGATTTAGTTGTTGCCGATAGATAAACTGAGGCACAATTTGATTGTGTAAGTAACTAAAGTATATTTCCTGCATTCGGTCTATTGATAAGCCGAGATTTAACTGATACCCTACATCAATCAATCGCTCTAATCTTTGCAGATCTGTTTCAACTGTAGCTGAGTTGGTGTTGTGCAACACCTGCCAGAGCGATCGCCAAATTAGCTGTTCTAAAGTCTGCTTACCTTCTGGGACATTTAACCGACAATGTAAATGTTTAGCTTCAGTGGCGACTACCTCTAATTCTGTCAAATGTTCCCAAAACGATCGCGAATCGCCGATTTCTTCACATAGCGATCGCACTAGATGCAAGCAGCGATGACTCAAGGCAATTTCCGCAGCTACTTGCAACTCTTGCGGCACTGGTAGACAATCCCGCTTGAAAGCCATCAATATGCCGTAGTTGTCTCGGTAAACTTGGGTATAAAGTTGATCCAAGCGTGTCAGTGTTTCCTGACTCAATAACTGCATAATTCGGTGTCGTTCTTCTGCCAATAGATGTTGCAAATTGAAACACCGATCCCCGAACATCTGCATCATTGCCTGGATTGCATAAGCTGCACTTGCCTGCTGCAGAGCCTCAAACACTTTTTCTTTAAGTTGACTATAGGCAAGTCGCCCAGTAAACGGTTGAATGCAACAGTGAAAATCCCAACCGCCAAGATGCAGAACTGCAAATACTAGATGTTCGCTTTCCCAGGTAATTTCTGAAACTAGCTTCAGTTGTCCCACAGCTAGCGTCAGCGTTCCCATGCGTTGCAACTGATAGTCTAACTGCTGGACAGTGTAGCAGTAGAGGCGGTGTGAGGAATTAGGGGCTAGAGACTGGGGGTTAGGGGCTAGTGGGAATTCTTCTGTCTGACTCCTGCTTGCTGACTCCTGACTTCTATCTGCTTTTTTAAACAGGGAAGTAATGGCGTATTGGGCTGCTACTTGTTGGAAGCTAACCGAAGCTGTGACAACTAATTGACGGTATACTTCTCCACCATGTTTGAAGAAATCGACGTTGCTGGGAGCAAGAGTAAGGCGAAAGAGAAACTCTTTATCCAACTGCACCCCGGCGACATCTCCGGCTAGTTCCATTGCTCTGGCTGCATAGCGCAGAATTTGTGTTCCTTCTGGGCGGGATAATTCCTCAAAGAACCAACCGCAACTGGTATACATCAGTAAAGCGTGACGCTGCATTTCTAATAAACGCAGAGCATCTACTTGTTCGGCTGGTGTAAGTTCATGGCTTTGATGGCGGGATAAGAAGTGGCTGACATTTTCTGGTGAGCGATCGCGTATGACTTTGATATACTCATCTCGTGCAGCCCAAGGATCGCGCAGCAATTGCCTACCAGCGGAATCATACACATCGATCAGTCGATCCCGCAGCCAATCAAGTGTATCCCGCAGAGGTCGCCGCCATTTTTGATGCCAATCACCACCACCACCGCAACCACAGTCATCTTGCCATCGATCTACACCATGAGAGCAACTCCAAGCCGTTACGGGTTTGAGTTCCACTTCCCAAGTAGGAGGATTGATACTAAGGTAATGAGCAAAGTTCGTCACCGTCCAATCGCGGCGAGGAAATTCTTCTATGAAGGAGTAAGCTAAGGTTTTTTCCGTACCTCCTTTGTGATGGCCGAAGGTTTCACCATCTGTTGCTACTGAAATTAGTTGCGATGTTCGGCGATCCCCGCGTACTGCTTGCCCAATTCTGCTAACTAAATGATGGGAATTGTTCAGAGCATCGCTAAAGCCCATATCCCGCGAAATCGGGCCATCGTAGAAGAAAATATCGATGTAAGGGGTTTGTTGTAGAGACGTTGCATCCTGTAGAGACGTTGTATCCTGTAGAGACGTTGTATACAACGTCTCTACATTGGGATTTGGTTTCAAAAAACACCGATAGGGGCGGGTGGGATCGCTCTGACTGCCGCCTACTTCATGCCATTGGGTTTCAGGCACATCGTCGCTGGGGATCGGGCGACACCGCTGAGCTTGGGAAGGAGCGAGAATAATGAAGCGAATGCCTTCTTGCACTAATGCTTCTAAGGTGGCATAGTCTACAGCAGTTTCAGCTAACCACATACCTTCAGGCATCCGCCCGAAGCGAGAGCGAAAATCTTCTATTCCCCAGCGGATTTGAGTGTATTTATCCCGCTCGTTTGCCAGGGGCATGATGATGTGGTTATATACTTGCGCGCTCGCATTTCCATGGCCATTCAAGCGATCCCCACTCTTGCGATCTGCTTCTAAAATCCGCTGATAAACTTCGACATCGTAGCGTTCCAACCACGACATCAAAGTTGCACCAATATTAAAGCTGAAATACTCGTAGTTATTAGCGATCCCCACTACTTCACCGCGATCATTCAATATCCGGGCAAAAGCATTGGGGCGATAGCATTCATGGTGTATGCGTTCGTTCCAGTCGTGGAAAGGTTCAGCACCAGGCTGTCGCTCGATCGCATCCAAATAAGGATTTTCGCGTGGCGGCTGATAGAAATGACCGTGAACTGTTACGTATACACCTGTTGCTGTTTTCAGGGGATCGGGTTTCGCAAGTTCGTTGGTAGCCCCAAGTGTAAAATTTGACCCAGCAGCGGCTGGAAGTTCGGCAGCAGAAGTCATGCAGTATTATCCAATAAATTACAAAATCTTTAGCCCTAGCTATTAAAAATTGCGATGCACGCCTTAAAAGCGGTAGGCAGATTTATGCGGGTGAGCAAAATTCTAGGTTCAAACCTAATCAATTAGTAGATATCTGGAGATTGTTGCGTTCAAGCGGCATTTTATGGCTGTTATCTTAGTGAATCGCTAACTAGCCTGCCTCAGTCTGAAGTTACAGACTATCTAATTTTAATTTAATAACTACAAGCTAGACTTTACTTGAGATTAACTTAATATTTCTGCAATTAGACTTTGCGATCGCTTTATAAAACTATATTTTTGCTTACAAACAAAAGCGGCTAGGGGAAAAATTATGAATGCTGAATGCTGAAAAAATTGATCGTCGATAAGTGATATAAGTCTAACTACTCACTACTCACTCGTGACAATTCATAATTCATCATTCATAATTCATCATTTTAAGGTTGCAAATGTCAGTCAAAAACATTCTGTTTCTCATTCTGTTGTTGTTCGTCCCGGTATCAATTGCAGCTCACTTTTTCGAGTGGGGAGAACTAACTGTATTTATCACCGCAGCGTTAGCCATTCTCCCTTTAGCTGCTTGGATGGGTAGCGCTACAGAAGAAATTGCCGTAGTAGTAGGCCCTACTTTGGGTGGACTGATGAACGCAACTTTTGGCAATGCGACTGAATTAATTATTGCCCTAATTGCTCTCAATGCTGGGCTGGTAGATGTAGTCAAAGCAAGTATCACCGGATCGATTATCGGCAACTTACTTTTAGTGATGGGACTTTCAATGCTATTGGGAGGGTTACGCTACAAAGAGCAAGAATTTCCCCCAACTGTGGCGCGGATGAATGCTTCGTTGATGAATTTAGCCGCGATCGCCATTCTCCTACCGACAGCGGTAAACTATACTTCCAGCGGAATCGAACAACAGACGCTACAGAATCTTTCGATTGCAGTAGCGATCGTCTTAATCCTGGTTTATGCTCTCACCCTGCTATTTTCGATGAAAACCCACTCTTATCTCTACGATGTAGGTTTAGCCGAAACTGAGCAAGCAGAACTAGCCCAAGACAATTTATTCGAGTCATCAAAAAACCCTAACTTATGGTTGTGGACTGGAGTGTTGCTAGGTTCTACTATCCTAGTGGCGGTGGAATCAGAATTGCTGGTGGATGCGCTGGAAGTTGCAACAGCTCAACTGAGTTTAACAGCACTGTTTACCGGAACGATCCTCGTTCCCATCATCGGTAACGCAGCCGAACACGCGACAGCCGTCACAGTAGCAATGAAGGACAAGATGGATCTTTCGGTTTCTGTAGCAGTGGGATCGAGCTTGCAGATTGCTTTATTTGTCGCTCCTGTATTAGTTTTGACTGGATGGGCAATTGGTCAACCAATGGATTTGAATTTCAACCCATTTGAACTAGTGGCTGTAGCTGTGTCAGTATTGATTGCTAACTCAATTAGTTCCGATGGGCGCTCGAACTGGTTAGAAGGTACATTGCTGTTAGCTGCATATGCAGTTTTAGGGCTAGCGTTTTATTTCCATCCCGTCATAGATGGCATTGGATAGATGACAATCAAAAACATCATTTCTCTGGGCTTATTAATCTTCATTCCGATTTCGATCGCAGCTAAATATCTTGAGTGGGGATCGCTGGCTGTTTTCATTACATCAGCGATCGCGATCGTTCCTTTGGCAATATGGTTAAGTACTGCAACTGAAGAAGTAGCAGTAGTTACTGGTTCTACGATTGGCGCTTTGTTAAACGCAGTTTTTGGCAATGCAACTGAGTTAATTATTGCCCTAGTGGCATTGAAAGAAGGATTGGTTGATATTGTCAAAGCAAGTATAACTGGCACGATTATCAGTAACTTACTCTTAGTTATGGGGCTATCGATGCTTTTGGGAGGACTGCGCTATAAAGAACAGGATTTTAAACCTGTAGTAGCGCGGGTGAATGGTTCCTCCATGACTTTGGCAGCGATCGCTATTATTTTGCCCACAATGGTAATTGAAACATCAAATGGATTGCAGCCAGAGGCAATTCGCAATCTTTCCACCACAGTGGCGATCGTGCTGATGGTAGTTTATGCCTTGACGTTAGTATTTTCATTGAAGACCCACAGTTATTTATATGATGTGGGATTAGTAGATTTGGACGAAGGAAAATCACAAACTAATGTTGACGATTCAAACGAACACAAGCCAAATCTATGGCTTTGGGTAGCTGTGCTATTAGCAGCAACGCTCGCTGTCGCTTATGAGTCAGAATTATTCGTCGGCGTAGTGGAAGAAGCAACTGAGGGATTGGGTTTAACTCCCTTGTTTACAGGCGTGATTGTTTTACCCCTAATTGGTGGTGCTGCTGAATATGTTACTGCGGTGAAGGTAGCACTTAAA
>DATNQH010000251.1:0-42676 GCA_036704105.1 Leptolyngbyaceae cyanobacterium
GATCAAGCTTTTGTAATGACAAAAGTTTGCACTCACGGACGCGATCGCAAAGTCGCCATGCAGCAACTCGAACAATCTTTGCGACGACTCCAAACAGACCATATAGATTTATGGCAAATTCACGAAGTTGTTTATGACAATGACCCAGAGTTACATTTTGCTAGAGGAGGCGTAATTGAAGCTCTAGAACAAGCAAAGAAGGAAGGTAAAGTTCGTTTCGTCGGTTTTACAGGTCACAAAGACCCGACGATCCATTTGAAAATGCTTTCCTACAATTACCCTTTTGATGCCTGTCAACTACCGCTCAATTGTTTCGATGCTAGCTTTCGTAGCTTTGAGAAGCAGGTTTTGCCCGAACTGCAAAAGCGTGGGATTGCGGCAATCGGCATGAAAAGTTTGGGCGGTAGCGGTGAACCAGTAAAACAAGGTGCGATCGCTCCTCAACAAGCGCTCAGCTATGCCATGAGCCTTCCCGTTGCTACTACAGTCAGCGGTATTGACTCTCTAAAAGTGCTGCGCCAAAATCTGGGTATTGCTCGTGGCTTCACGCCGATGAGTGCAGAGCAAATGCAAGCTCTACGCGATCGCTACGCTCGTTATGCCGCCGACGGACGTTTTGAATTATACAAAACCTCTAAGCAGTACGACGGCAAACCAGGTAGAGAGCAGCACGGGTTCCCATCCCAACAGCAATTACCAACCTAAAGCGTTACCCTATGTGATAGAGAGTTTAATTTGAGCAAAGCTCTCTTGTTGGCAGGGCTTTCATCATGAATGGGCAGTATGTTGTGTTGAAAATTTGAGGAAAATTCTTATGACCGCAACGCTATCTGCACCCCAATCAATCGAGTCTTTGCTGGGTAAAGAAGCCGAAGATCTGCTTACCTACAAAGCAAAAGTTTCCAAAGATTTATTACATCTACCAAGTCCAGACTCGGTAGACCGAATTTTTAGCATTAGCGATCGCAACCCCCAAGTATTGCGCAGTCTGCAACAGATTTATTCCTTCGGTCGTTTAGGCAACACTGGTTATATCTCGATCTTGCCTGTAGATCAAGGAATCGAACACTCGGCTGGGGCATCTTTTGCACCTAACCCGATGTACTTTGACCCAGAAAATATTATCAAGCTGGCGATCGCCGCAGGTTGTAACGCTGTCGCTACAACTATGGGAGTCTTGGGCATGGTTTCCCGCAAGTATGCCCATAAAATCCCGTTCATTATGAAAATCAATCATAATGAATTGCTCACTTTTCCCAATCAATTTGACCAAGTGATGTTTGGTTCGGTTGAGCAAGCCTGGAATTTAGGGGCTGTGGCTGTGGGTGCAACGATTTATTTTGGTTCCGAAAGCTCAACTCGCCAAATTCAGGAAGTTAGCCGCGCCTTCGCCCGCGCCCACGAACTCGGAATGGCAACAATTCTTTGGTGCTATCTGCGTAACAACGCTTTCAAGCAAGACAAAGACTATCATCTTGCAGCTGACTTGACAGGACAAGCAAATCACCTAGGCGTGACGATTGAAGCCGATATCATTAAACAAAAGCTACCAGAATGCGATCGCGGCTATGAAGCGGTTGCTAAAGCCACTGGTAAAAGCTATGGCAAAACCAACGAGCGGATCTACACAGACTTAACCAGCGATCACCCAATTGACTTAACCCGCTACCAAGTGCTGAATTGTTACAACGGAAGAGCAGGGCTGATTAACTCCGGCGGTGCTTCTGGGAAAAATGACTTTGCCGAAGCAATTCGCACAGCTGTGATTAACAAACGCGCTGGTGGAACTGGCTTAATCTCCGGTCGCAAGACCTTCCAACGTCCGTTTGAAGAAGGAGTGCAGCTATTTCACTCCATCCAAGACGTTTATCTCTCACCAGAGGTAACAATTGCCTGATCCTGTGAGGCTTGGACTTTAATAGGTCGTAAGTCGTAAGTATACTTACGACTTACTATTCTCCTGCTTAAGGCGCAACTTTAAAAAAAATTATCTAGTTTAAGGAGAGATTAGCTCTGTCTATATGCTTATCTTGACAAGCCAGCATGAGATTTTCTTAAAGAAGATAGGGCATTTTTTTTCTCAAAGCCTCATCTCTCTAGAGTTTCGCGCTTGTGATAATAAGCGCAGGGCGAGAGAGTAAAAGACTGAGAATTAAGAATTAAAAATTCCGAATTCCGAATTCCTGAGATATCCTTAATAGATTAGAGTTTTGCCGGATGAGTGAGGATGAAGCTGGCAGCAAGAGTTGGTGAGGTAAAGCCTTCTTTAACATTGGCGATCGCAGCGAAAGCCAAAGCAATGAAAGCAGAAGGCATTGATGTGTGTAGTTTCAGTACTGGGGAACCAGACTTCGACACACCAGAACATATAAAGGCGGCGGCGAAAAAAGCCTTGGATGAAGGCAAGACTAAGTACGGGCCAGCTGCTGGAGAACCCCTGTTAAGACGAGCGATCGCCTCTTCTCTGAACGCAGAAAAGGGGCTTGACTACCAAGCGGAAAACATTATTGTCACCAACGGTGGCAAGCATGGGTTATATAACTTAGTCATGGCGCTGATTGAAGCGGGAGACGAAGTAATTATTCCCGCCCCCTACTGGCTGAGTTATCCAGAAATGGTGAAACTGGCCTCTGGAGTGCCTGTAATTGTCCAGACAGATGCCTCGACTGGCTATAAAATCACGCCGCAACAACTGCGAAGGGTAATTACAAATAAAACCAAGCTGTTTATTCTCAACTCCCCCTCTAACCCCAGCGGTATTGTCTACACCCCAGCAGAAATTAAGGCACTAGCTGAGGTGGTGGTGGAAAAAGATATTTTAGTAGTCTCAGATGAGATTTACGAGAAGATTATCTACGACGAGGCAAAACATCTCAGCATTGCTTGTTTGGGTGAAGAAATATTTCAACGCACGATTATTAGTAATGGGTTTGCCAAAGCTTACTCGATGACAGGTTGGCGCGTAGGCTATCTAGCAGGTGCGCCAGAGTTGATTAAAGCAGCAAGTACGATCCAAGGTCACAGTACATCGAATGTGTGTACCTTTGCTCAATATGGTGCGATCGCAGCTATAGAAAGTTCCCAAGATTGTGTAGAAAAAATGCGTCAAGCCTTTGCCCAACGCCGCCAGGTGATGATGCAAAGACTGAATCAAATGTCAGGAATTACCTTCGCTAAACCCGATGGGGCTTTCTATATGTTTGTCAACATCAGCAAAACTGGGATGACATCGCTAGAATTCAGTGATGCCCTACTGGAGGAGGGGCAAGTAGCAGTAATTCCAGGTATTGCCTTCGGTGCTGACGATCATATCAGGCTTTCTTATGCTACGGATATGGCAACAATTGAAAAAGGCATGGATAGGCTAGATAAATTTGTGCGTTCTGTGCTATGAACGTGCAGCATGAAGATAGCTACTTATAATCTGCAAAAGGGTGGATCGGGTTCGCGCATTCACTGGCGTAAAATGTTTGAGGCGATCGCACCCGATATTTTTCTGGTGCAGGAGTCAGCAATTAAGTCGTAAGTTATAAGTCGTAAGTCGTAAGTACAAAATGATTAAAATCAGGAACCTTACTTTAGGACGAGTGTATTTCTTTTAGCGTGTCTCAAAATACATTTTTTGTTTTCCATAAATAAATAATGGTGCTAGTACCTTTTTCTTTAATTACGACTTACGAGTTACGAGTTACGACTTGATTGGGCAAGCTGCCAATCCAAATCGCTTTTTGCCACAAACACTTAGATGGAGTGGAAACAAAACTATCTCTTACCACTGTGATGGTATCTTTGTGCCTGCAACTTGGTATCGACACCTACACTCATGCGATGTACTTGCTTCGGAGGATTGGGAGTTATTAAGCGACCATAATCCGGTTGTAGCTAGCTTTGAATCGGATACAACTAAGGATATTAAGACAGCAGCCGTATCAACCTTTAACCATGCCTAAAATCACTCACGGCACGATCGCAGCCGGAGATCTAAGAACAGCCCAAGCAGGTATTGAAATCTTCCGTAATGGTGGTAATGCATTTGATGCGGCGGCAGCAGCAGTTTTAGCATCTTTTGTTACCGAACCAACACTTTCTTCTGCTGCTGGCGGCGGTTTTCTCTTGGCGCATACACAAGATAACGAAAATATTTTATTTGACTTCTTTTCCCAAACTCCAAGACAAAGAAGAAGCAAGGGTGAGATTAATTTCTATCCGGTTGCACTTAACTTTGGCGATGCAGTGCAAGAGTTTCATATTGGTCTTGGTTCAATGGCAGTACCAGGAAATATTGGCGGAATTTTTCACGTTCAACAAAAATTAGGCAGATTACCTTTTAAAGTTGTAGCTGAACCTGCAATTCATTACGGCAGAACCGGAGTCGAAATCAATGAATTTCAAGCTTTCTGCTTAATACTACTCAAAGAAATTCTTACTGCATCTAAAGAGTTACGCCAAGTATTTGCACCGAATGGAGAGCTTCTCCAACTTGGTGATAAATTATATATGCATAATTTTGCTGACACTTTAAGTTACTTAGCCGAAAAAGGAGTCAGAGAATTTTATCATGGAGAAATTGCGCACCAATTAGTCAAAGATTGTCAAGATTATGGAGGTTATTTAACTTTAGAAGATTTGGATAATTATCAAGTTATAGAAAGAAAACCACTATTTATTAACTATCGGGGCAATCAATTTTTAACTAATCCTCCCCCTAGTTCTGGTGGTATATTAATTGCTTTTGCCTTAGAGTTATTATCCAAAGTAGATGTAGCAAATATGGGTTTTGGTACTCCACTACATCTACAAACTTTGATTGAGGTGATGGGTTTAACTGATGTAGCAAGAGAAGACAGATATAATACTAATCTTTATCAAGAAAATGTTGAGCAAATATTTTTATCTGCCGAGCATATAGATATATATAAGGATAAATTAACCAAGCCTGTTAATAAATGGGGCAGCACTACTCATATTAGCGTCATAGATGCAGAGGGCAATGCTGCAAGTGTGACTACTTCTCATGGTGAAGGTGCTGGTTATGTGATTCCCGGAACGGGCATCATGGTTAATAATATGCTGGGGGAAGAAGATTTAAATCCGCACGGATTCCATCAATGGCAAGAAAATGTGCGGATTTCTTCAATGATGGCACCAACAATAGTGCTTAAAGATAATCAACCTGAAATTGTTTTAGGTTCTGGTGGAGCTAATCGAATTAGAACAGCAATTTTACAAGTTATTTCCAATATAATTGATTTTAAAATGCCTGTTGATGCGGCAGTAAATAATCCCCGCATTCATTGGGAAAATGGAGTGTTGAATATAGAACCAGGATTTAGGGATGAAGTAATAAAAGATTTACTTACATCAAACGAGCAACTAATTTTATGGAATAAAAAGAATATGTTTTTTGGTGGAGTTCATACTGTGATGGAAGCAGCCGGATCGATTTCAGGTGCGGGTGATGATCGCAGAAATGGCGCGTTCGCTTCTATTTAACTCAAGCGTAAACGTTGCAATTGTCTCTTTCTCACTCAAAAATCGCCCCACCCTGTTGCAACTGGTGCTTCATTTGTTCCGACACACCCAAAACATTACTAAATCTGGCATTCTCTACTTTCGCCTGATTCAATTCAGCACGGCTAAGATCGACATCTTGCAGATTTGCACTCTTGAGATTAACTCCACTCAAGTCAGCCTCGCGTAAAATCGCACCAGTGAGATTTGCACCGTTCAAGTTCGCACCTGCAAGATAAGCACTCGATAAATTCGCACTGCTTAAGTTTGCACCGCTCAAATTAGCACGGGGTAACATAGTACGCAAATCTGCATGGCTCAAGTCGGCACTGCATAAATCAGCATCCCGCAGGTTGGCATTCCCTAAGCGGGCATAAGCTAAACAAGCTTCGCTCAATTTAGCACGACTCAAATTTGCAAATGTTAAATCAGCCTGTTTGAGGATGGCACGATTCAGGTTAGCACCACTCAAGTCAACATGACACAGATCGAGCTGACTCAAATTAGCTTCAACCAAATCCTTAGTTGGATTTAGCCCTAGCATTTTCAAGCTGGTATTAAAATCATCTGATGCGGTTGAGAGTAACAATTCTCGTAATATCACTAACTGCTGTTGCTGACACTCATTCGCGTGTAAGAAATCTTCAACAGCAGTGTAAGCTGATCGCAAACTACCTAAAATCTGCCCTTCACTTTGACGATCTGCCACTGTCTGCGCTATTGCCAAACGTTGTTGCAGGTAAGCGATCGCTTTTGTATACTCCCCTAGTGCTTGATAAGCGTTGCTCAGGTTTATTAAAGCGTTAACCTCGCCAGATAAATCTTGAATTTGCCGCGCGATCGCCAGATGCTGTTGATAACAGGCGATCGCTTCTGATAAATTTCCCAAAGCTTGATATGCAGCACCCAAATTCCCTAAAGCTGCTCCCTCTCGCCGCAAGTTTTGGCTAGTTCGATAAAGACTCAATGCTTCATGCCAAGACTGCAAGGCAGCCTCAAACTCACCTGTTTGGTATTGCGAAATTCCTTGTTTGAGCAGCACATCTGCTTCTTGAATCATCCGGCAATTCTACACATATGAGATTTGATATATTAACCTATCACGGTACTAATAGATATTATCTGTTTGACATCCTCCCCCGGCTAAAGCGCGGGGGATTCCAACTTCGCAGTTGGAGTTTCCTGGTTCTGTGACACAACTTGCTTATCCAGCCTTGCGGATAGAGAGTATTGGTTGTCGTCTCCCCAAGCGTGAATTCCTGTATGCCCTACAGTACTCAATCCTAATTGCAAAATATTTCGGGCAGCATTTTCATCGCGGCACAAGATAGTATTACAAGCGCAAATATGCGTTCTAGTACTAAGAGATTTTTTCACTATTGCGCCGCAATTCGAGCATTGCTGACTTGTATTTCTAGGCGGAACTGCAACAGTTATCACCCCAAATACTTTGCCAAAATACTCTATCCACTGCCGAAATATTGACCAGCTAGCATCTGTTATTGATTTAGCTAGATGGTGATTTCTAGCCATGTTTCGCACTTGTAAATCCTCAAACGCCACAACGTCATTAGACATTACTACGCACCTCGCTAACTTCACAGCGAAGTCTTTACGCTGGCGTTGGATCTTTAAGTGTTTCTTCCCTAATCTAATTTGTGCTTTAGTTCTATTTTTAGAACCTTTCTGCTTTCGTGACAATCTCCTTTGTGCGCGTTTTAATGCGAGTTCTGATCTTCTTAGATAGCGCGGATTTTCTACCTTCTCGCCATTTGAATCGGTGTAAAAATGAGACAAACCGACATCTAGCCCGATGGTTTTACCTGTTGGAACGCGAAGTTGCTCTAATCGGTCTACATCCAAGCAGAATTGCACGTAGTAGCCATCACAGCGACGTACTACTCGCACTCGTTTAATCTGCTGAATCTGATAGTAGTGCAAGTCCCTCGTGACCCAGAGCTTGAATGTCCCTGCCTCAAAGCCGTCTCTAAATGTGATGTAGCGTCTATCTTCTGACAGCACCCAGCCGCTAGTTTTGTACTCAACCGACGCTCTAGTTTGATGGCGCTTAAACTTCGGGAATCCCTTTGGCCCTTGAATCTTCTTTTTACAATTGTCAAAGAACCTAGCAATTGCTGCCCAAGTCGTTTCTGCCATCGCTTGACGTGCCATTGAGTTTAGTTTCTTTACCCAAGGGAACTCGGTTGAATCAGCTAAGACTTTGCAGTATTTATTCAGGTCGTTGCGATGTTTGGCATAACCGTCAAGCCAGTATCTAAGGCACATATTGCGAACAAAGCGACCAGTCCGAATAGCTTCATCTAGCCGTCCGTACTGGTCGCTTGTACCTTGTAATTTCGCCTCGAATACTAACATCTTATCACTAATGACTTGTGATAAGTATACCATGTTTTACTCGTTTGATACATAGAAGATTGGGTATTATAGGAACATCGAGTTCCTATAATACCCCCGCCTTATATCCCTGCCTTAAAAGGAACGCTCTTTTTACGGCGGCTCTTGATAAATTGATATTTTTATTCCTTTGCTGCTGTAACTAGAAGTCAGAGACTTCTAAACTTAGTGACTAGGCTCAGCTGAGTCACTAGAATAATAGAGGCTCCACCTCACTGCTTATTATTCCCCGCTGCAACTCCACTAATTTTTAAAACATCAGTCAGAGTAGCGCAATAATTTGGTAAGCCAAAACTTGCGGGATTGATGGCATTTTCGTAAGTAAAATCTTGATAATTCAAACAAAATCTATCCCATTGTGCCATTTGAATTTTGAATAAGACAATTATCAAATTAGCTAATGACAAAGATAGGGGAATGCGAAAATAAATTTTTTTATTTAGATAAGCACAAATTTCTTCTATTGCCTCATTTACTGTCACTTGTTTTTGCCCGACAATAAATTGACGTGGCTGGTTAGCTGTTGGCGGATTTTCAATTAGATATCGCACCACTTGAGCAATATCTCGCCCATGAATAAAGTGAAAACTACCATCTGCTTGTAAGAAGCGGGCTAGGTTCATCCATTTCGGTACATCTGGTAAGCCAGCCGAAAGATGGGAATAGGGCTTTTGAGCATCGCCACCTAATACGAGAGTAGGAAAGAGTTCGGTAATTTTGGGTGCGATCGCCAATTCTGATAACTTACTTAAGCAGTTGTATTTGGAACGAATGTAGTCTGTACCAATCTCACCTGCTTGCGGTAGTAATTGATTGTGACGATCCAAAACGCTAGCAGTTGAAAAGTAAATTACCTGCTGACATTTTTCTGGATCGAGCAGATTCAACAATTTGATGGTTTTGTTGACGTTGATCTCAAATATATCTTCGCCACCCCAAACAGTAGCTGTTAAAACTGCCACATCAATTGTTTTAAGCAAGTCAGCCTTCTGTTCAATATCTCTCATATCGCCCTGAATAACAGTGACACCAGGGCGAGAAGAAGTATTCACTTGTAGTTTATTGGGATTCCTGACAAGTAAATACAACTCACAGTCAGTTTCCTGAATCAAAGCTTCGGAAATATAGTGACCGATACAGCCACTAGCACCAGTCACTAATATCCGTTGGGGGTTCATAATTTAGTACTTAAAAGACTTAGCCGTTTCAAAGAAGAAAGCGACATTTTCTTCTGGAGTATTCTGTAAAACGCCGTGTCCCAAATTGAGAATATGTCCTCCTTTTCCAGCTTTGCGCACAGTGTCGAAAATGCGATCGCGGATAAAGTCTTTGGAACCGAATAATACACAAGGATCTAAATTTCCTTGAACACCAATATTTGCCCCCAATCGCTGACGCGCCACCGCCATATCAACAGTCCAGTCTACACTCACAATGTCTACACCAGTCTTAGCCATCAATTCCAAAATGCCAGCACTACCATTGATGTAGAGAATCATCGGCGTGTCTGGGTGTGTTGCTTTTACCTGTTGGACTACTCGTTGTTGGTAGGGTAAAGCAAAAGTCTCGAAGTCTTGAGGGCTGAGTTGTCCCGCCCAAGAGTCGAACATTTGCACCACTTGAGCGCCACAATCAATCTGATAGCGGAGGTAAACAGCGATCGCGTCTGCCAATTTCTCCAAGAATTGATGCAGCATCGCTGGTTCTGAGAAAGCCATGCTTTTGATGATCGTGTAGTCTTTTGATGACTTTCCTTCAATTGCATAAGCCGCCAGCGTCCAAGGCGCACCGACAAAACCCAGAACAGTAGCCCGATCGCCCACTTCCCGGCGTAGAGTTTGTAAAATTTCTCGGATAAAAGGCAGCTTTGACTCTGGTTCTAGGGGTTGCAGTTTGTTAATCTGTTCTTGACTGCGGATGGGTGGATCGATAACTGGCCCGCGATGTTCGATGATGTCAAAGGGAATGCCAATTCCTGGTAAGGGGGTGAGAATGTCTGAAAACATAATTACCCCATCTGGGCCAAAAGCACGGAAAGGTTGGAGGGAAATCTCAATCGCTAGTTCTGGAATTTCCGAGCGATCTCGAAATGAAGGATACTTATCGCGTAAGTCTCTATATTCTTTCATATAGCGGCCTGCCTGCCGCATCATCCATACAGGCGGACGGTCTAATACTTCACCACGAGCAGCCCGTAGCAGATAGGGAACAGAGGTTGAAACTGTCATTTAACTATTCACCTTAACTTTGTTTTTTTATGCATTTGTTAGCTTAACATTCCGGAATTACCCTTTTTTCCCTTGAAGATTAACTTTATACGCGACTCTTGGTCGTGACAAATTAGATATGCTACGCAATCCAAGTCGCTCTTACAATCCCGCATCTACCTTTGTCAATCGTAGTTTGCGCTCCTTTTTGATCCCGGCTTCAGAGCAACGGCAGTTCTTAATCCTGTTTACACTGATAACAAGCATAGGTTTAGTCGTTGGTATCTTTACTGTTAATTTACTCATACTGAAAAGTCCTACATTTTCCCTCTTTGCAGCGACTGGTGGAATTTGGCAGATATTTTTGCACAACCTTGTTATCGGGGCTAGTCTAGGCATCGCTCAATGGTCGACTCTACGCAAATATATACCTAGTTGGTTGTGGATTGTTGCTACTAGTGTCGGCTGGGCTATTTCTGCTGTTATTGCTATAACTTGGAGCGATCAAATAGGCGGAGCATTAAACGGTATTTTTTATCTCTGGTTAGGAGTAACTCAGTGGTTATTACTGCGACAATATGTTGCTAATGCTTGCTGGTGGATTTTGATTGTTCCGTTTTCCGTATATGTATTTCGGCTAATAGCAGCTATTGTTTGGTTTGTTGTAATTCAAACTCATTTGACGCTGTTACAGATATCGCCATCTGCTCAAATATTAATTCAGTCAATATTTGGGGCTGTGCCTTTGGGGGGAATTCAAGCAATAAGTTTGTGTATTTTACGCAAAAAATCAAGCAGAAGTACTGCTAATTTCATTTCTCAATTAGAATCGCCTTTATTTTCGGCAACAGAAATTACTGATAAGCTCCAGATTAAAGCATTGTCTAGCAAGCTATACGATAAAATTGAGAAATCTTGGAACAAAAAAAAGAGTTTAAATCAAGACTTAGTTTATATAGTTGCGATCGCTTCTGATGGTTCAATTATTTTTTATCACCCAGTCAATCAACCAGCAATTAATAATATCAGCCTTACACCACTGCCAGATTTAGTTGAATCTCAGTATAGCGGTGGAGCAGTTTATCAACCCCCAGTGGCACGATTTCGGGTTGTATTTTCCTCAAACGATGGAATCAAAATTCGTTATTAATTACTCAGATATAGAAATCTTAATCGTTAGCTTATGTTCTGTTTAAATTGTTCGGTATATATTTACGATCACGCTGCTTTTAATCCTAAAAAGTAACGTAAAGGTTGTTGATTTTAAAATTAATGTATAAAAGTCAACAAAATTGACAGTTTAATGAATATTATGACAAATCATGTCAAAAAGTATCACGTTTTGTGGTGGATAATCCCTGCTGCAAAACCTCTAATACTCTAGCTAAGTTTCCAGCTAATAATGCCGATTTGTCCAACCATAACCCAGGAAATACTTGAGAGCAAATCAGATCTTCAGTATTCGGTTCAAGTTGAATATACTCTCCTTCTCTTAACACAAACCAATCGAATTGATTCTCATACACTCGCCACACTAGATATTCTTGCACTTGATTGCGACGATAAACTTTCAGTTTTTCGTGTAAATCGAAAGAAGCACTACTGGCTGCAATTTCAACAATTAATTCTGGCGCACCTTCAACATAATCATCGGCGCTGATGCGCGACTGTCCCCCCTCAATTCTTAGTAATGCATTCGGTTGAGGTTCATTGTCTGTGTCTAGACGTACTGTAGCATTATCAAGTACCTGTACCCCAGGCGTAGCAGCTTTGTAAACACCCAACCAAGTCATGACATAAGCATGAGGTTCTCCGTGACTTTTTGCTCTGAGTGGCGATGGCATATAAACAATTCCTTCGCTGAGTTCCGCTTTTACCTTATGCATGGTATAATAACGGCGCTCAAATTCGCTGCGAGTGAGGCGATCGCCATTTTCCAGGGGAGGAACAGGCAAAGGGGGAATTGTGTTTTGAGATGTCATAAGAAAGTCGTTTGTAGGGTGGGCAATGCCCACCTACAATTATTGAGTTTGATCTAGACGCAACACTGCCATAAATGCCTCTTGCGGCACATCTACCGTTCCAACTGCTTTCATCCGCTTCTTACCTTTTGCTTGCTTCTGAAGCAGTTTTTTCTTACGGCTAATGTCACCACCGTAACATTTAGCTAGCACGTCTTTGCGCAAAGCGGGGATGTGTTCGCTAGCAATCACTTTACTACCGATCGCTGCTTGAATTGGCACTTTGAATTGATGACGCGGAATTAGTTCTTTCAGTTTTTCCGCCATTCCCCGCCCGACACCATAAGCTTTGTCTCTGTGGACGATCATCGCCAGAGAGTCAACTGGATCGCCGTTAATCATCAGATCCAAGCGTACCAAAGGATTTTCTCGGTAGCCAATCAGGTGATATTCCATACTGGCATAACCGCGCGATCGCGATTTCATTTGATCAAAGAAATCTGTCACTACCTCTGCTAAAGGTAACTCATAAGTTAGCGTTGTCCGCCCTTGAGTGAGATACTTCATATCTTTGAAGATCCCCCGGCGATTTTGACACAATTCCATCAGAGTTCCAACAAAGGTTTCTGGTGTAATCATGTCTACCTGGGCATAGGGTTCTTCAATTTTTTCCCTTTCGTTCGGCGGCGGTAACTTACTCGGATTATCGATCAAAAGTTCTTCGCCCTTTATAGTAATGACGCGATAAACCACTGATGGAGCGGTAATGATTAAATCCAAGTCATATTCGCGTTCCAAGCGTTCTTGGACAATTTCCATATGCAGCAAACCTAAGAAACCGCAGCGGAAGCCAAATCCCATGGCGCTGGAAGTTTCCGGTTCATATTGTAGGGCAGCATCATTAAGTCTCAGCTTTTCTAAAGCTTCCCGCAAGTCTTCAAACTGATCTGCATCAGTGGGGAACATACCGCAGAAAACCATTGGCTTGGCTTCAGTATAACCAGGCAATGCGGTAGTAGCTGGTTTAGCAGCTAAAGTAATCGTGTCGCCTACCCGCGCATCGGCTACTGCTTTGATCGCTGCTGCGAGATATCCCACTTCTCCGGCGTGGAGTTCTTCAACTTGCTTTTGAGTGGGGGAGAGAACGCCTAATTCATCGATTTGATATTCTTTCTCCGATGCCATTAACTTGATGCGATCGCCCTTTTTCACCGTACCATCCATCACCCGGAAATATACAATTACCCCTCGGTAGCTGTCGTAGTAGCTATCAAAAATCAACGCCCTCAAGGGTTCGTCTACCGTGTTGCTTGGTGATGGAACGCGAGAAACAATCGCCTCCAAAATCTCATCAATGCCAATTCCCTCTTTTGCCGAAGTTAAAATTGCTCCACTGCAATCAAGCCCGATAATTTCTTCAATCTCGCCTATGACTCTTTCTGGTTCTGCTCCAGGCAAGTCAATTTTATTCAGTACTGGGATAATTTCCAGATTATGTTCTAGGGCTAGATAGACATTGGCTAGAGTTTGTGCTTCCACACCTTGAGAAGCATCTACTACTAAAAGTGCGCCTTCACACGCAGCCAGACTGCGCGACACTTCGTAGGAAAAATCTACGTGCCCCGGTGTATCAATCAGATTGAGAACATAAGCTTGACCGTCTTTTGCTTGATAATTCATTCGAGCCGCTTGCAACTTAATCGTAATGCCGCGCTCCCGTTCCAAATCCATATTGTCAAGAAATTGTTCCTTCATCTGCCGCTTGTCTACTGTTCCAGTAGTTTGCAGCAGGCGATCGGCGAGGGTAGATTTTCCGTGATCAATGTGAGCGATAATAGAAAAATTACGAATGCGCTCTGCGGGGACATCAGTCATATTTTTTTTGATTTAGCAGCAAGCAGGGTTAAGACTTTTGTACTATACTTTACGCATTTTAATGCTTTCTGGAGGGGTTAGGGGCTAGGGACTAGGGAAAAGAAGGACAAGGAAATTCGCGTTGAATGCGCATTCAACGCATTCAAAATTATTTCTACACCCCACCCACCACTAGTCCCCAGCCCCTAGTTCTCAGCCCCTCTAATTACGAATTACGTCTACCGCTTCTGAAATTCTGCACTAGGGAGCTTACAATATATATGATTGGGCGCAAATACTTATAAGCAGCGCAAAAAAATTGTCACTCAGTTTAGATAGCTGTGAGCTACCACTGGCAACAACTGTTTGCTACAACAACTATCGTTTTTAATGTTTATGAATCAAAACTCAATGGAAACATCGGACGCTTACGCAGACAAAGTAAAAATTTCCATCCAGCTGGATTCAGAGTTATTAAACCAAATCCAGCATTTGACCAACGACCCCAGTAAAGTGATTGAAGTGGCAATCAGGCAATGGCTCAGGGGTGAAACTCAAAGAGATGATGAAGTAACCCGAACTCTGTCACGAACGCCTGTGCCACCAAGAGGTGAGTGGAATGATTGATTCAACCAATTGGTGAATTTTTGTGCCAAACTCTAAGCAACTGTAACCATTTATGTTGCAGTTGTATCACTTGCTGTTTGTCAGCCCAAGGCGAGTAATGAATGTTAATGCAGATTCCCAAAAGCCACATTCTGTGTATCCTAATTTAGAGTCAGTTGGCACCAATTCTGTCTACTCACTGCCTGAGATAGGAGCGGAGTTAATATTTACGCAGGATATCTCAGGTCGCTATCTATCTTTTTATTGGCAGAAAGCTATAGACAATGATTGGCAGCCCGAACAAGTAGTAGGACAGTCACTGAATGAGACATTTGGGCCGCAAGAAACAGCATCCTATTTGCTCAGGTTGCAGCGAATTGTAGAGAGTTTGGTTCCGGAAAGATGCCAGTGCGTATTTCGCTACGGACAGAAGTTATTAGGGTTTGAGTTGGTCATCAGCCCCATATTACCAGCCAAGGGAAGGGCTAGTACAGTATTGGTAATGGGGCGGCAGCTAGAAGAACTACAGCAAGAAGCTACAACTAGTTATCAACACACATCTGCTCGTGCTAGGATAATTAGTCCAGCTTCATCAAAAAAACTCCTAGGTCAAATAGCACGCAACATCCGACGCACTCTTGATCTTAACACTATTTGGCAACAAACAGTAGAGAGTTTGGGCGAAGCCCTGAGTGTGAGCCACTGCATCATTTGTTCCTATCAACCCGAACACATTCAGTTGCAGGTAGTGGCTGAGCATCGTCAGATGCCAATACGTTCAATGCTGGGGCAAAAAATTGACGTGAGTAATGAGTCTGGCTATTGTCAGGCTTTAGAGACACTTGCGCCAATTGCGCTCGAAAAGACAGACAATCCTAACTTCCAACAATCAATTTTGATGGTTGCTACTTGCTACCAAGATAAACCAAACGGATTGATTTGCTTGCAGCATTGCGATCGCCCAGTCAGAGGCCCAAACGGTAGCGGTGCAAAAAGTCGTGCTTCGACTCTACGTCAGTGGACAGCAGAAGAAATTGAATTGGTAAGGGAGTTAGCAGATCAAGTTGGGACAGCGATCGCTCATGCTACTCTATACAATCAACTCGAAGAAGCCCGTCAACAAGCTGAAGAAGCTTCACGCCTCAAAAGCGAATTTCTCGCTAATACCTCTCACGAACTCCGTACCCCCTTAAATGGAATGCTGGGGTTCTTAAAGCTAGTTCTAGAAGGCATGGCAGACGATCCAGAGGAGCAGCAGGACTTTATTCAGGAAGCTTACCGCTCTGGCTTACATCTACTCAACATCATTAATGATATCTTAGACATCGCCAAGATCGAAGCCGGGAAGATGGATCTCGAACTCGGCCCCGTCGGCCTGCACGAGTTATTTCATGATGTAGAAGATTTTACTAGAACCCAGGCAGAGCAGAAAAAGTTGAGCTTGCAGATTCAAATGCCTGCTACTTCTGATGAAATTATGGTCTACGGTAACTATCAGCGGCTGTTGCAAGTGATGCTGAATTTGGTTGGCAATGCGATCAAATTTACTCACGAAGGTGGTGTGACTATCGGTGCTGATGTAGTCCGCAAAAAGGTAATCTTTCAAAACCAGGTACTGCCTGGAATGGTAAAAGTTCGCGTTGCAGATACGGGCATTGGTGTTTCCCTGGACAAACAAGACAAACTGTTTGAATCTTTCAGTCAAGTCGATGGTTCGCGGACGCGCCAATATGGTGGCACTGGCTTAGGACTGACGATTTCCCAGAAACTAGTAGAGGCAATGGGAGGAGCAGTGAACTTTTACAGCATGGGTGAAGGACTCGGCTCCACAGTCACCTTTACTGTACCTTTATACCAAGAACCTGTAATGGTTCTAGCCCCAACAGAAAATCCTTTAGATCTAATGCTCTAGGAAACACAATTATGAATGCTAAATTATTATTCATAATTCAGCATTCATAATTCATAATTTTACCCTAGTCCCTAGCCTCTAACCCCTAGTCCCTCATCTGTAGACTAAACTGTAAAAAGTTAAGTCACAACGGTTTTATGACAGAGCAAACAACTGCTCGTGAGAAATTTAGAGCAGCCTACGAAAATCGCTATACTTGGAATCAGAATTTCCCTGGCTACAGCGCTGATATACAACTGACTCAAGGGGATGAAGTCTACACTGGAAAAGTTCGGATTAACCGTGACTTGAGTGTAGAAGTCACAGGTATAGAAGATGAAAAAGTGCAAGAAAGCGTTTATACGCAACTACGAGATGTAGTCACACACCGTAAACGTTCGGCTTTCGAGCAATCTCACGGCAAGAACGAGTTTAACTTTGGCAAGACTGACGAAACTGGTGCAGTGGAAATCTTGGTCAAGGGCGACTCTATGGGATCTAATTATAAGGTTCGAGACACCGAGATCTGCCAAGTCAGCCGCGTGATGGGTCGAATGGCTTTCGTCATTGACACTCACAACAGCATGGATACAGGAGAAGGTTACGTAGCGACTCACTACGATGCAGTTTTTCGCAATCCCCAAACTGATGAGGTAACATCTGTCCTCAAATTTGAGGAGTTCTATCAAAAAGTTGGCGATTACTACGTGCTGAGCAAGCAAGTCGTGCAACAGTATAAGCAGGGAGAGCGGATCGATACTGAGTTCAACTTCTCCAACGTCAAACTGCTGGAACCTGCAACTGTTTAATCATTTGTCATTTGTCAGTAGTTAGTGGCTGGGGAAATGATGAATGATGAATGAGAAATTATTGATTCAGCATTCAGCCTTATTTCCTACTCACTAGTACAGGCCCCGCTGTGCGCCCCTACTCACTACTCGCTGTGTTTAGAGCTAGGATCGAGTTATACATCTGACAAAATCAAATTTTTCAACGGATAAAGGTCTAAAAGTATGGAACTGACAACTGAAAATGTGGAAACAGTCTTAGATGAGTTGCGCCCATATCTCATATCTGATGGGGGCAATGTCGAATTAGTTGAACTCGAAGGCCCCATTGTCAAGCTGCGCCTGCAAGGTGCTTGTGGGTCTTGTCCGAGTTCTACAATGACTCTGAGAATGGGGATCGAACGCCGTTTGCGCGAAATGATTCCAGAAATTGCTGAAGTCGAACAAGTGATCTAAGAAAAGTATAAAGGATGTACGCAATGCGTACATCCTTTACAGTTCATACTTCCCTAGCCCAAGCGCAAAAGCGCCTCAGCCTATGCCCCATCCCTTATACGTCGCTTTCATTTGGCATCAACACCAGCCCTTATATAAAGGTCGCGATCGCAGTAATTCCCCTTCACCCAGTCAATACCGTCTTCCTTGGGTGCGATTGCATGGAACAAAAGATTACCTTGATTTGGTGCTGTTGCTAGAGCGTTATCCTAAATTGCACCAAACAGTAAATCTGGTGCCATCACTGATATTACAACTAGAAGATTATGTTGCTGGCACTGCTTTCGATCCTTACTTGAGTGTTAGTCTTACTCCTACAGAACAACTAGGACAGCAACAAAAGCAATTCATTGTCCAACACTTTTTCGATGCCAATCACCACACGCTGATCGATCCTCATCCCCGCTATGCTCAGTTGTACCAACAGCGTCAAGAAAAGGGCGAAGCTTGGTGTTTGGCAAATTGGGAACTGCAAGATTACAGCGATTTGCTAGCTTGGCACAATCTAGCTTGGATCGATCCGCTGTTTTGGGATGACCCCGAAATTGCCTCTTGGTTGCAGCAGGGGCGAAATTTTACCTTGGGCGATCGCCAGCGAATTTATTCTAAACAAAGAGAAATAATCAGCCAGATTATACCACAACATCGGAAAATGCAGCAGGCAGGGCAACTAGAAATAACAACTACGCCCTACACTCACCCGATATTGCCCTTACTAGCCGATACAAACTCCGGTCGCGTGGCAGTGCCAAAAATGGACTTGCCGGAACATCGTTTTCAATGGGCTGAAGATATTCCCCGGCACTTGCAAAAGGCTTGGGACTTGTATGAAGAACGGTTTGGGCAAGCGCCGCGTGGCTTGTGGCCTTCGGAACAGTCTGTGAGTCCTGAAATATTACCATACATCGTCAAGCAAGGATTTAATTGGATTTGCTCGGATGAAGCCGTATTAGGTTGGACGCTAAAACACTTTTTCCACCGCGATGGGGCGGGAAATGTGATCGAACCAGAGTTGATGTACCAACCTTATCGTCTGGAGACAGCAGCAGGCGATCTAGCAATTGTGTTTCGCGATCACAGATTATCGGATTTGATCGGCTTTACCTATAGTTCGATGCCACCAAAGCGGGCAGCTGCTGACTTGGTGGGACACTTGGAAGCGATCGCTCATACCCTCAAACATCGACAATCAGGAGGCGGCACCGCCCTCGAAAAACCTTGGCTTGTAACCATTGCCTTGGATGGTGAAAACTGTTGGGAATTTTATCCTCAAGACGGTATACCTTTCTTGGAGAACTTGTATCAAACTCTGAGTAACCATCCCGACTTGCAGCTAGTAACTGTCTCTGAATTTCTCGAACAGTTTCCAGCTACAGCCACTATCCCAGCACAACAGCTACATAGTGGTTCTTGGGTGGATGGCAGCTTTACCACTTGGATCGGAGATCCGGCAAAAAACCGTGCTTGGGACTTGCTAGCAGAAGCACGGCAGGTGTTGGCAAATCATCCAGAGGCGACAGAAGAAAATAACCCCGAAGCTTGGGAAGCCTTATATGCCGCAGAAGGTTCTGATTGGTTCTGGTGGTTTGGTGAAGGGCATTCCTCCAATCAAGACGCTATGTTCGATTCCTTGTTTCGAGAACACCTGTGTGGTATATATCAGGCATTAAATGAACCTGTGCCGCCAATTCTCCAGCAACCAGTCGAAGTTCACGAGGCAAAACCCGACCATCGCCCGCAAAGTTTTATTCATCCAGTAATTAACGGCACAGGTGACGAACAGGATTGGGACAAAGCCGGACGCTTAGAAGTAGGCGGGGCGCGGGGGACAATGCACCAAAGCAGCCCGATTCAGCGGATTTGGTACGGGGTGGATCACCTCAATTTCTACCTGCGGTTGGACTTTCAATCAGGCGTGGAACCAGGTCGGGATATTGCACCAGAGTTGAATTTGCTATGGTTCTATCCTGACCGGACAATGCACAATAGTCCAGCCCCCTTGGAGAATATGCCGGATTCAGCGCCAGTAAATTATCTATTTCACCACCATTTGGAGATTAACTTACTCACTGAATCAATTCAGTTTCAGGAGGCTGGAGATAATCATAAATGGCATCCCCGTTTCAGTCGCGCCCAAGTGGCACGCGATCGCTGTTTGGAAATAGCAGTACCTTGGGCAGATCTGCAAATGCCTCCAGATTACCCACTGCGGCTAATTTTGGTGCTTTCAGATCGAGGCAGTTTTAGTAACTATTTGCCTGAGAATGCTTTGATTCCGATTGAAGTGCCTTAGAAATGATGAATGATGAATGATGAATGCTGAATTTTAAATTCATCATTCATCATTCTCCCCTAGTTAGGTGCTTGCCAAATCTTGATAGTTTTGTCTTCACTGGCACTAACTAGACGCTGACCGTCCGGGGTGAATGCAACTGCCCAAACAGGGGCTGAATGCCCCCTTAGCGTAGCTATGTCTTCTCCTGTGATCAGATTCCATACTTTGACGGTCTTATCATCACTGGCAGTGGCGATTTTTTGTCCATCCGGGCTGAAGGTTACGAAATTTACATCGGCTAAATGCCCTTTAAGGGGACGGATTTCCCGTCCCGTGTTCGGGTTCCAAATTTTGATAGTCTTGTCATCGCTGACACTAGCCAGTTCTTGACCTGTCGGGCTGTAGGCGATCGAGTTAACATCGCCTGTATGTCCCTTGAGAGTGAGAATTTCTTTTCCTGTATTCAAATTCCAAATTGTAATTAAATCGTCCGTGCTGCCGCTAGCAAGCTTCTGACCATTGGGACTAATGGCAACGGATAAAACTTCAGCTGTATGCCCTCTTAGGGTTTGTAGTTCCTGGCCCGTATTCAAATTCCAAATTTTGATTGTTCTGTCATAACTACCGCTAGCAATCTTTTGACCATCCGGGCTAATGGCAACGGAATTAACAAAGCTGGTATGCCCGGTGAGGGTGTGAAGTTCTTGCCCCGTCTTCGCCCAAACTTTGATAGTGTGGTCTTTACTGCCACTAACAAGAGTTTTACCATCTGGGCTGATGGCGACCGAGTAAACCCAGTTTTTATGTCCTTGAAGAGTGCGTAGTTCCTGAAGTTTGAAAAGATCCCAGATTTTGATTGTTTGATCGTCGCTGCCGCTGACAAGGGTTTGACTATCCTGGCTGATGGCAATGGTATTCACTGCACCAGTATGCTCAGTTAAGGTAGAGTTCTGTTGAAGATGCCGATAGCTGTATCCAGCTAATCCCAATAGCAGGATAATGCTTCCCAGTAGCAATCTCTTTTTTAAAAGTAGATTACGTTTTTTATGCTTTGTTTGGAGCCGCTCCCCGGTTCCAGAAGATAGTTCCAACACATTAGCTTTTGTCCCAGTCCAGTGGCAGCTCTGGCTGTTGCCTATGGTACTCAGCGGTGGCTGTGTCTCTGCTAGAGATTGTGGTTGGTGATTTAAGTCCTGTAGAACTTCATTTGCAGAGCGATAGCGCTGGAGGATATCTTTTTGCAACAGCTTGTCTAGTAATTGCTCCAAATTTAGACTGATTGGTGATTTGAGATATTGCCGCCAGTCTGTCACCCAACTGTAGCCCTTTTCCGCCCATAATTTAGATGGGTGAATTCCTGTAAGTAGATGAAAGCAACTTGCGCCTAAGCTGTAGAGATCGCTGGCTGGATAGGTTTCACCGCTATTCATTTGTTCGAGTGAGGCATAGCCAAAGGAGCCAATGCTTGTTCCGGGCCTTGCGATCGCTGTTGTTGTCAAGTGCTTAGCTACACCAAAATCGATCAGCACTAGTTTGCCATCCCTCTGGCGACGGATAATATTTTCTGGCTTAATATCCCGATGAATTACGTGATGTGCATGGATAAACTGAAGCAATGGCAACAAGTCGCTCAACAGTTGCCAAATCTTTGCTTCACTAAATAACCCCTGCTGCTCCAATTCCTGCTGTAATGTTTGCCCTTCGATCCACTGCTGTACTAAATACAAGTAGCGCTCCTGCTCGAAATAGGCATACAGAGTCGGAATCTGCGGATGTTCTCCCAACTGTTGCAAACGTCGCGCCTCTTCCTGAAATAGCTGTGTCGCCTTTTGCAGAGCTTTGGTACCTTGCACTTGCGGTACTAGCTGCTTAACAACGCATGGTTCATTCAGCTTGTCTTCATCTTCTGCTAGAAAAGTTCTGCCAAATCCCCCACTTCCTAACGGGCGAATAATTCGATAGCGGTTTCTTAGCAGCGGCTGTATTTCGGTGCCGCAACTTTGACACACGCTTGTGTCACGAGGATTCAAAGGCTTCTGGCAACTGGGATTAAAGCAGTAACTCATAACTCATGGCACCTATCAGCCCTTAGATCTATCATAGAATTTTCTCTGCAAACAGCGATCTGTGACCAGCATGACTAATTTCTCTGTTGATCGCCCCATACGGGTAGGTATAGTTGGTACTGGATATGCTGCAAAGTTACGGGCAGAGACATTGCAAAAAGACGATCGCGCGCACTTAGTAGCAATTGTCGGTCATAATCCCGAAAAAACAGCAGAATTTAGTCAAACATATGAAGCTCAGCCTGAGAATTCTTGGCAACAGCTAGTAGAGCGTGACGATATAGATTTAGTGACGATTTGTAATATTAACAAAGAGCATGGAGCGATCGCGTCCTCTGCACTACAAAACCACAAGCACGTCATTGTCGAATATCCCCTTGCTCTTGATGTAGCCCAAGCAGAAGAACTAATTACGCTGGCAAAAGCACAAAAAAAACTCCTCCACGTAGAACATATTGAATTATTGGGCGGCTTACATCAAGCGCTGAAGCAACATTTATCGCAAATTGGAGCGGTATTTTATGCGCGTTACAGCACCATCACGCCCCAGCATCCCGCACCCCGTAAATGGACATATAATCAAGGCTTATTTGGCTTTCCTTTGTGTGGGGCAATTTCAAGAATTCACCGCTTGACCGATTTATTTGGTACTGTTGCTACAGTTAGCTGTCAAAATCGCTATTGGGGTACAGATTCAGAATTCTTCTATCAAGCTTGTCTTTGCACTGCCCAGTTACGGTTTGATAGCGGTGTTGTAGCAGAAGTTATCTATGGTAAAGGTGAAACTCTGTGGCAAGACGAACGCAAGTTTATAGTTCATGGCGAGAAAGGCGGCTTAATTTTTGACAAAGATGAAGGAGTTTTAGTACAGGCGCAAGAAACTACACCGATTGAACTTGGTTCCCGACGCGGTTTATTTGCCCTCGATACTGCTATGGTTTTAGATTATTTGTTGACAAATACACCTATATATGTAGAAGTAGAGGCAAGTTTATATGCGCTCAAAGTTGCAGATGCAGCTAGGCGATCGGCACAGTCGGGAGAGACTATTGTTATGGCAGGTTAGTGATAAGGTTAAGTTATAAGAATCGAACCGCCAACTGCGCCAATGAAGTTAATAAGTTAATAAGTCAAGAAGTTAGTAGTTTGAATATGTTTCATGATTGCTAGGATTTGCGATCGAGGCAAATAGCTTGCTCTAAAGCTAGTTTTTCTCTAGCTCTTTGGGCTAGTGGTTGCAACTTTGTTAAATCCCAGCCTGTTAGAATACTCATATCTTCTAACTTCATTCCCTTCATTAACATCTCTACGCACCAAGTTTGTTGTGCTTGCTCAATGGCTGGTTGTCCTTCGGGTGTTAATAATCCTTCAGTTAATACTTGCCAGCGTTCCTTTATTTCTAATTCTGATATTGGCATTCCAGCATCATTAAGAAATAATGCCGATTGTTCATCTTTGCGGCTTTTTAGCCACTGAGTTAATGGATTACGAGTATAGGAGCCATAGCGTTTACCCATAATCCATTGATTAATTGGAACTTGTCGAGGGGGTGGAGAAGTAATTTGTAATATGTGTTGATTTGCATCGTTAATTTGGTGCGAGCGCTTTAAGTTCACAATTTCTGCTGGAGCTAAACCCGCGCCGAATAAAACATACATTAAAGCATAATCTTTTAATCCTGATTTTTTAGCTCGTTGCAAGATCGAGTGAACTAAATTTGCTGGTAAATCTATTACCTTTTCTGTTGAATCTTTTGCTTTTAGGCTGAATGCGGGAACGAGGGAGCCGGGGGGATCAGGAGGATTGGGGGTATCTCCTAACATGACATCGTTTAAAAACAGCGCTACTAAGTCTTCTAGAAACTCGTCTCTGTCATGCCAAAGTTCATGAAACTCGCTGATAAATTCGATCGCGGCATACCCTAACAACATACTATTGAGTAAACTTGCTAGCTTTTGGGGTGGTAAATGAGTGTGTAACTGTTCGCGTTCCATCACTGTTGCTAAATATTCGGCAACATGGCGGTTGGCCCCGTTTAAACTACGTCCGAGTGCGATCCGATTTTCGATTGGATAATTTCCAGCTTCGCCTACCACAGAACGCACCAAATCTGGAAATTTTTCTAGCGCCTGTAAGCGATCGCTGGCATAATTTTTCAGTGCTTGATAAACACTACCTGCTTGATTCGCCTGCTGTCGCAAGGATTCGCTTAACTCTTGAAACACTGCGGATTCTGAGATCACCGCCAACAGCAATCCGTGTTTGTTACCAAATTGCCTAAATAAAGTCACTTCATTCACTTTTGCCAATTCTGCAATCTGTCGCGTTGTCGTCTCAGTCACTCCTTGAGTGGTGAATAACTCAATCGCTGCATTGATTAGGCGCTGTCGCGTGGAATTTGTTGAAGCAGACATAAGAATAATGCAAGTAACACTTGCAATAAAATTTTATCCTTGCTAAGCTATGAGTGTAAGCAGCACTTGCATATACTTCTACTATAGAAAGCGCGATCGCGCTTTGCCTGTAGAGGAGGAAGTAAGATCTGCTCGAAGGAATTCATAAAAGGAATATATATGACCACATACTCAGCTGCGACTGAGGATAAGCAACCGCTTAAACTCAGTTGGATCAACGTGGGTTTTTTTGGTACGATTCATGCCTTAGCATTCTTAGCTCCCTGGTGTTTTTCCTGGTCGGCTTTGGGAGTAATGATATTTTTCCACTGGTTGTTTGGCAGTATTGGAATTTGTCTAGGCTATCACAGACTCTTGAGTCACCGGAGTTTGCAGCTGACTCCGAAGTGGTTGGAATATGCGATCGTTACCATCGGGGCGCTGGCGATGCAAGGAGGGCCGATCTTTTGGGTAGCCGGACACCGAAAGCATCACGCTTACACAGAGGACGAAGACAAAGATCCATACTCTTCCCGCCGAGGTTTTTGGTGGAGCCATATGGGATGGATTCTTTATCCGCGTTCCGAGTCATTTGCGTTTGAAACTTACAAAAAATTTGCTCCCGATTTAGCACGCGATCCTTATTATCGTTGGCTTGATCGCAATTTCTTACCACTGCAAATTCCCGTTGGCATTCTATTATATCTTTGCGGTGGCTGGTCTTTTGTCATCTATGGTGTCTTTCTCCGCGCAGTAGTACTTTGGCATAGCACTTGGCTAATTAACTCTGCAACTCACCTTTATGGGTATCGTAACTTCGAGGTGGAAGACAACTCTCGTAATCTCTGGTGGGCAGCAATCCTAACTTATGGAGAAGGCTGGCACAACAACCATCACGCTCACCCAAATGTAGCACCAGCTGGACGACATTGGTGGGAAGTTGATATGACGTGGTGGGCAATAAAAACTTTGCAAACTCTGGGTTTAGCCAAAAAAGTTGTCATGCCGCCAACGCAAGCGGCTAAAGTTTAAAACAAGTAGGGTGGGCAATGCCCACCCTACAATTATTTCTAGAGCCTGGAAACTAAAGACGGCGCTCCAGTCCAAGTATTTTTATTCTCTTTTCTCCCCCTGCTGTCTCAATAGGGGATCTTTGGATGGAAAGCGAGTGAACCCCCCCACTTCTCCCAAAGTATACAAAGGTCTACCTTTAACTTCTTCGTAAATTCGTCCAATATACTCGCCTAAAATACCAATACTTACTAATTGGACAGCGCCGAGAAAGAAAATTGCCATCAAAATAATGGTGAAATTAGTTAAAGGCGAATGCGGCACAACTAAACGCCAATACAACACTAAGACTGCCATTAAAATTGCTACTACGGCTGATAGTAACCCCACATAGGTAGAGAGGCGTAAGGGAACTTTTGAGAACGACACTAAGCCATTTATAGCTAGTGCAAAGGATTTGCTAAAAGTATATTTGACTTCGCCAGCGAAGCGAGGATCGCGTTCAAACAACACTGAGGTTTGCTGGAAACCAACCCAAGAACGTAATCCTCGAATATAGCGATTTCGTTCTGGCATAGAATTAAGCACATTGACAACTTGCCTATCCATCAAACAGAAATCACCTGTATCGGTGGGAATATCTACATCTGCAAGGCGTTTGAGTAAGCGGTAAAATAAATAGGCAGTGAAGCGTTTAAACCAACCTTCTTTGCGGCGTTGAGTGCGCTGAGCGTAAACGACTTGATATCCTTGTCGCCATTTTTCGATCATTTCGAGGATGAGTTCTGGTGGATCTTGTAAGTCAGCATCCATAATTACAATAACTTGACCGCGCGCAAAGTTTAGACCAGCAGTAACAGCAATTTGGTGTCCGAAGTTACGGGCTAAACTGAGGTAAGAAATACGCGCGTCATTTTGATGTAGTTCGCGGATGATTTGTAAAGAGCGATCGCGGCTACCATCATTGACTAAAATTAATTCTGTTTGTCCATCTAACTGCTCAATTACCCCTTTGATCCGCCGATACAACTCTGGGAGGGTTTTTTCTTCGTTATAAACCGGAACTATCAAGGAATACTTCAGGTACACAGTTCATTCATCCCCAGAAATAGCTTATCAGCGTCCAGCTAGTCGTTTTACATACCAACACGCCTAATAGTAGGGCTAAAAGAAATTTAAACACAATTTAATCATCCTAGCCTAAACGCTTACTTAAATTTGCGCCTTAGCCTTTCTTGTCATCTCACTATATCGCCAGACTTGCACCCATTTTTCTAAAAGCATCACCAAGAGAAACAGGTGAATCGAAGCTAAAAACTCATGTCGTCGCATTGGGAAAAGTATTCCGGGAAGTGGTGCGTTCATCCAAGCAAAGACAAAAAATCCGTAGGCTGATGCAGCGAAGAAACAAAAGATGAGCGATCGCATTTTAAACGCTACCTGGTTAACATAAAACCAAGTAACTGCAATCAGTAAAAATGGATAGCCCAAATAAAGATAACGTTCGTGCGTTCCTGTCAGCAACACGTTAAAACCAAGCTGTGAAAGCCCAAAAAAGAAACACAAGCAAGCTAACAAGAATACTTCTGGATTATATCGTTGTTTTGTACCAGACCATTTAAGCACTTGCCAGGATATTCTCAACCCAGTCAGCAGCAGAAATGCCATCAATATTCCGTATAATATCATTCCCGCATAGTATGGAACTATATTTAAAGCTTTGTGCTGCCACAGAAGTGGAAAAGGAGTGCGTGAAGAAGATATCATATTGCGCCCAAGGAACATCCAAATATTAAATCCATTTCCCGAAATTATTTCTGCGTGTCGGCTACCACCACCTGTTAACACAAACCATAAACTCGAATTATTAAATTGCTGTGGTACTTCTAATAAACTATCTAAATAATGAAAAGATACTATAAATATTATCAGAGCGATCGCCGCAAAAAAAATGCCTCTATAACGAAAATTTTGCCAAAGTTTATATCCAGTTATCAGTATGAGGATAAAAAAGAAAGGTAATGAAAATAATGAAAGCTGTTTAATTAAAGTTAAAATAACAAGGTTTAGCGTAGCAAACAGCAACCAAAACAAATTTTTCCATTTCGATTGATCTAAACTATTGACATCATTCGAGAACCAAGATTTAAAAAAACCAATCGTAGCTAACAAACAAAACGTTAAAGAAATACCATCAATTTGTCCCCAGACAGCACCACCTACAAGAGTAGACGGCACAATCAAAAGAATCAAACCGATAAAAATAGGGAAACGAAATCGCATTAGGCTTGCTAGCCTATTGAATAAAATAAAATTTAACAAGTCAAAAAATGCCAGATAATGGCGAAAAATGAAATCTATATTTTTGCTATCACTAACATTAAAAACAGATTTAATTGCCTGAATTGTACCTGCACTCAAAAACAGTCCGACAACGGGATAGTTTGGGGGCGTTGGAAGACATTTTAAATAAATTTGCTGCTCAAACTTTTCCAAACACTCTGCCCACCCTCGAAACGTAGCTACATCATTTTTGTAATAGTAATGCACATAATTTACTAGTAAAAAAGGTAGGAGAATGCCAAATATCAAAAGGAATAAAGTAAAAACTTTGCTTGATTTGCTTTGATTAAATAACATAGTTTTGAAATTCAAATTGCTTTGAGATAAAATATTTTTTCATTTATTCCAACGAGTACTTTAAGAATTAATTTATAAATAACGGCTGGACTGCATATATAACAAATGGCTTGTGGGCGCAAAGAAAAAAGCAATCGCCTGCATCAAGTTTGGTACGGCAACACACCAAGCGCTTTGATTCTAAAGGCTACGCGCTAACTTAATTTATGAAGATATATTACATAAATCGGTACGCTTCCGAAAACAAAATATGTAACTCTGAATTTTATTTTGCAACTGCAAAATATTAAGTTTACAGTTTGCAGAAACAATCTAAAAAATCAACTTATGTCACTTATTAATGGCACCAACCAAAACGATACCCTGCTTGGGACTCGTGAAGCAGACAGCATTTTCGGCGCGAATGGCAATGACTCTCTCTACGGTTTAGGAGGAAACGATCAACTTGAAGGCGGAAATGGCAACGACACTCTCCGGGGTGGAATTGGCAACGATAAGCTTTTTGGGGGTAACGGAAACGATCGCCTGTACGCTGGTAAAGGGCAAGACACACTCACAGGTGGCAATGGAGACGATATGTTTGTTATCGGCAAGGACACAGGCAGCTCTACCTTAGCAGAGGCAGATTTAATTGCTGACTTTGGCAGAGGGAAAGATTTAATTGCGCTAAAATCGGGGCTGAATTTTAATGATCTAAATATCTCTCAAGGCACTGGGGACTCTGCTCGTGACACCGTAATTACTGACAAATCAAATCAGGTTTTAGCAGTATTGCAGGGAGTTAACAGTAGCACGATAGATAGCAGTGATTTCATTAGTGAGAAAAAAGGTTATACCTTCACTAAGATTGCTGACACCAAGGGTTCCTTTAGCTCCTTCCAAGGCTACCCCTCAATCAACGATAACGGCACAGTAGTATTTCAGGCTCGTTTAGATGACGGGAGTGAAGGCATCTTTACGGGCAGCGGCGGCACAACTACCACCATTGTTAATACTAATGGATTCCTTAGCGGCTTTCCTATCCAGGCTCCTGAAATTAACAATTCTGGCACTGTGGTCTTCACAGGTTTTCTAGATGAAGGCGGAGTAGGTGTATTCAGTAACAGCGGTGGAACAACGAATACTATTGTTTCTGGCGAAGATTTTGGTTTCCGGGATGTTGATATTAACAACAAGGGTACTATAGCTTTTTCGGGTGCTTTAGAGGGTAATGGGATTACAAGCCTCTACTTCGTAAACAACGGAGAGACTACTAAAATTGCTGGTACCAATGCTCCCATTTCCAACATTGAAGGTTCACCTATTGACTATGTTTTCAATTTAGATCTCAACGATGCTGGCGACGTAATCTTTAATTCTGGAGCAAATGATTTTGGTACCTTTACCATCATTAATGGAGTGGCAAGCAAAATCGCTGGCATTAATATTGGGGGTATTGCGATCAACGATGAAGGTACAACAGTCTCTGATAATGTGAATAATAATATTCTCATAACCAGTAACAAAGTAACAACCTCACTTGTTGACAGCAGCGGACTGCTTAGCTCTATTCAGTCTCCCGTAATTAACAACAACGATACCACTGTCTTTGCGGCTCGGCTGGATGAGTACACAGATCCTTACGGCTACGGCATTTTCACTGGCTCGAACCCTGTCACAGATAAGGTGATTGGTACTGGTGATACTCTTGATGGCTTAACGGTGCAAGCTACTAGCCCAATACTCTCTGACAATGGGCTGAATAACCTCGACCAAATCGCCTTCTTAGTTAGATTTACAGATGGAACTGAGGCAATCTACCGTGCCGATCCAATTCTATCAGGTCTATAATTTGGCGCTAATCCTACTTCTTTTGCAACTAAGTTTTAGACCTCAAACTCCTTCGGTTTATTAGGCGCTAGTGCAGGAGGTAAAGTCTCCGGCACTAGTCCTCGCTCAAAATCTGCTAGTCATCAATCTAGTTAATAAGCGATTACACATTTAGCGCAGCATAAAAAGCTTTGTCTCAAGCCGCTTGCCTATCATGACTATAAATTGTATGCACACCAGCTTATTAATATCAATTAATTTTAGTGCTGCTACATTGAGGCTACTTTTATCGACCTAATTTATTTGGAATTCCTTCGCAACCACCAGGAATTGTAGCTCTAGTTTTTTCACCACCCCAAGCACAGCAATAGTAGTGCAGTGATTCAGACATCCGCTGTGCATCAGTGAAATCAACGTTTTCTACTACAGCCCCAGTGTTTTCGCCAGTTTCATAATTAGGTAGTTCAGTGCGCGTGCGAGGAGTGGCTGTTTCGGCTCGACCATAGAACAAGCGAGTTCCTTTTAAGTCAGCACCAATTAATTGAGCTTCATATAAGATGGCGCGGGAAAAGTTAGCTTTAACTAAATCGCAGTAGTTGAGATTAGCACGGACAAGATTAGCTTCGCTTAAATCTGTCCAACGCAGATCGGTACTGGAAAGATCCGCAGCAGCCAGCATTACTCCCAAGTCAATCACGCGCACGCCATGAATGCGCTCTTCAGAATAACCCCCGAAACCATTAAGCATAGCTCGACCGAGGCGAGAATCGCGCTGCAACGGTGTCAGTAATTTAGATTGGGATAAAAAGCGAAGAATTTTGGCTTTACCGCTAGCATCTACACTACTGAGAATTGCGGCGGTGCGTCCTTCAGCGATCGCTCTCTCTTGCGGCCAATCTTCTAGCATTCCTTCTTCATCTAATACCAGATCTGAGATCCCTTGAAAATAAGAATCAATTGTCTGTTGCTGGGTAATTAGGTTTTGCTGAACGGTAAGCAGGTTTTGCTGAATCGTTAGGTCTTTAGAAATAACATACTGTCGCCAAGCGACATAAACGGCGATAATAGCAATGAGAATTTGCCCCAAGGCTCCGAATACTTCACCCAACGCCCCAACAGCATCCCAATTTAGCTGCTCGCCCCAAGCTGCGGTGCGGCGATTGATATCAGTAAAATTAAATATGCCGATCACAGCTGCTACAAATCCCAGGCTAGCGACGAAAATTGATCGCTCTTGAGGAGAAAAGAACTCCGCCGCTGCTTTTTTTAACCAAGGAAGAAGCACCCCGACTGATAGCACTACGGCTAACAGCGTCCCTAAAAAGCCAATCAGGAAATTATTTAAAGCTAACCCTAAGAAAATAACAGTGATCGCTACCAAAGTAAGCAAAGAAGCCCTAGGATTAGCCGTCCGCAAGCTGTTATCCTGCGGTAGTGCGATCTTATATTGAAAGTTTTGTTGCGCTTGGAGTGTAGAGATCGCTGCTAACGCTTGCCCAGTTGCCAAGTTTTCATTCGATGGACTATCATCACTGAAACCATCACCACGCCCGCCCCGCTGATCGGACTGAGCGATCGCTTCTGGGTTAGGAGGTGTTGCTTTGTTGTTATTAGAGTTGTTGTTACTGGTCATGCTTTATATTTTGACAGCAACTGATGAGGCAACGTCTGTCTTATAGTAGCTGCTATTAAGGTAAGTTCTAAGCTGTAAGTCCTAAGTCGTAAGCTGTACCCCATAACTTTAGTTAGGGGTTTGAAATAAGAATTTTTTCCGCTCTTAAGCGTTTATATCCATGATTAAAATCAGAGGACTGTGCCATTTGTTCCTTACTTACGATGTACGGGCGCACAGCTGTGCGCCCCTACTTACGACTTATTAGCGATCGCTTCTGATCAATTACTCTTGTGAATAAGCCTCCATCGGCAGACAAGAGCAAACAAAATTGCGATCGCCAAAGGCATTGTCGATTCTGCCCACCGCTGGCCAGAACTTATGTTCTCGCGTCCAAGGCGCAGGGTAAGCAGCTTGTTCGCGCAAATAGGGATGAAGCCATTCACTCTTAAGCAAGCTTTCGGCAGTGTGGGGGGCATTTTTAAGGAGATTATCTTCCTTATCTACCTTACCCGCTTCAATTTCCGCTATTTCCTCACGAATCGCAATCATTGCCTCACAAAAACGATCCAATTCCTCCTTGGATTCGCTTTCTGTTGGTTCCACCATCATCGTTCCCCCAACAGGCCAGGAAATTGTCGGCGCGTGGAAACCAAAGTCCATCAACCGCTTGGCAATGTCCTCTACTTCAATTCCGGCGGTCTTTTTGAGCGAGCGCAGATCCAGAATGCACTCATGGGCAACTCTTCCAGTTTTACCCTTATACAACACTGGATAGTGAGACTCTAACCTCCGGGCGATGTAATTAGCATTAAGTATTGCTACTTTAGTTGCTTCTGTCAGTCCTTCTCCACCCATCATGGCGATATACATCCAAGAAATTGGCAGGATGCTAGCACTACCCCAAGGAGCGGCGGAAACAGCACCAACTGATTTTGGATTTTGGATTTTAGAGCCACTGCGGTGGACTCTTTCCCCGGCATAAAGCAAGTGGCGTGATTTTGGATTACTACCGTCGGTTTGGACAATAGAGAGATCGGGCAAGAAAGGCACTAAATGAGACGCGACACCAATTGGCCCCATCCCAGGGCCGCCGCCACCGTGAGGAATACAGAAGGTTTTGTGCAGATTCAAGTGACATACATCTGCGCCAATGTCCCCAGGGCGGCATAGTCCGACTTGAGCATTTAGATTTGCTCCATCCATGTAAACTTGCCCACCATAGGCATGGACGATCGCGCAAATATCCTTGATTTCCTCCTCGAATACTCCATGAGTTGAGGGATATGTCACCATCAAGGCAGCAAGTTCGTGACTGTGTTTTTCTGCCTTAGCTTTGAGATCGTCGATGTCAACATTGCCTTGAGTGTCGCAAGCGATCGCTACTACCTTCATTCCCGCCATCACAGCACTGGCTGGATTCGTTCCGTGTGCGGAAGAGGGAATTAAACAGATGTTGCGATCGCCCTCACCCCGACTTTCATGATACTTGCGAATCACCAGCAATCCGGTGTATTCACCCTGAGAGCCAGCATTTGGCTGCAACGATATTCCAGCAAAGCCAGTAATTTGGGCTAACCATGCTTCCAACTGCTGGAACAGAATTTGATATCCCCGTGTTTGCGACTGCGGTGCAAAAGGATGAATCTGTCCAAATTCTGCCCAAGTTACTGGCATCATTTCAGCTGTTGCATTCAACTTCATCGTACATGACCCCAGCGGAATCATCGATGTTGTTAGCGACAGATCCTTTGCCTGCAAGCGATGCAAGTAGCGTAACAGTTCTGTTTCCGAGTGATAGCGGTTGAAAACGGGGTGGGTGAGATAGCTGCTGTTGCGGATTAAGGAATTTTGAATTTGTAGGGGCGGGTTTTGCTCTAATTTCTGGCTACCTACAGGTATGTCAAATAAACTCGCCCCTATTTCTTCAATGGTGAAAGGTAGTTCATCCCCACCTGCAAATATTTCAAATAAGTCGATTAAATCTTCTACCGCTGTGGTTTCATCTAGGGAAATTCCTACAGTAGATTCATCCAAAATCCTTAAGTTAATTTTACGTGCAAGGCAAGCTGCTAGAATTTCTTCAACAGAGCGATCGCCCAGTTCTACCCGTAATGTATCAAAGAAAAATTCTGAACTGATGCCATATCCCAGGCGCTTCAGTCCTTGCGCCAGCATCACAGTCAGTTTATGTATATTCTCTGCAATATTTTTAAGTCCTGCTGCACCATGATACACTGCATACATACTTGCCATCACAGCTAGTAGCACTTGGGCAGTACAGATATTACTTGTAGCTTTATCGCGGCGGATATGCTGTTCGCGGGTTTGCAGTGCTAGACGCAGGGCTGGTTTACCATGAATATCCTTTGAAACACCCACAATTCGCCCCGGTACTTGCCGTTTGTATTCTTCTTTAGTGGCAAAATATGCGGCATGGGGGCCACCATATCCCAAAGGAATACCAAAGCGTTGGGTACTCCCCACAGCAATATCAGCCCCAAATTCCCCTGGTGGAGTAAGAAGAGTTAAGCTTAAAGGATCTGCTGCTACTGTCACTAAAGCTTTCGCTGCTTTAGCTTTGTCTACAAAATTGCGATAATCATAAATCGTACCGTCACTAGCCGGGTATTGTAGCAGTACTCCAAACACAGGCACATCAAACTCAAAGGTCTGATGATCGCCTACAATTACATCAATTCCCAGTGGAAGGGCGCGTGTTTGCACCACTTCAATTGTCTGAGGATGACAGGCGTTAGAAACAAAGAAAGCTTGTGCTTTGGTTTTACACAGCCCATAGCTCATAGTCATAGCTTCTGCGGCTGCTGTTGCTTCGTCTAATAAGGAAGCATTGGCGATTTCCAAACCCGTCAAATCAATAATCGTAGTTTGGAAATTCAGCAGCGCCTCCAGCCTTCCTTGAGCAATTTCAGGTTGATAGGGAGTATAAGCAGTGTACCAGCCTGGATTTTCCAGAATATTCCGCCCGATTACGGGTGGGGTAATGCAGTCATAATATCCCATGCCGATGAACGACCGGAACACCTGATTCTTCGAGGCAATTTCTTTTAACTGGGCTAAAGCAGTGTATTCACTGCGTTCTTCCAGCTTGAGCGGCTGTTTTTGTCGAATTGCCTGTGGTACTGTTAGGTCGATTAAAGCGTCAAGGGATGGTAGCCCCAACACATCGAGCATTTGCTGAATTGCATCAGGACTAGGGCCTATATGCCTTTGTCGAAAAGAAAATGACGAACTCCCTATGTATCCCGGCTGGCGATCGCTTGTCTCGATCTGATGAGGGCTGTAAACTACCACAAATAGCTCTCCCAAATATAACTACTTAATATTTTGCAACAGTTTTTTAGATACTAGGGAATAGCGATTTTAGATTTTAGATTTTAGATTTTAGATTTTAGATTCCAATCCAAAATCCAAAATCCAAAATTGATTTGCCCCTCGTTACTCCCCTTCTACTTGGGCGCGATACTCATCCGCAGATAAAGCATCATCTAATTCACCGGAATCATCAACGCGCACTTTTAGCAACCAGCCTTCACCATAAGGATCTTCTGCTAACTGTTCTGGTGACTCGACTAATGGATCGTTGCGTTCTATAACTGTACCAGTGACTGCTGAATAAAGGTCTTCAACAGCTTTAACCGATTCAACCGAACCAAAGGTTTCTCCCTTGGTAACAGTATCACTGATTTCTGGTAGTTCCAAAAACACAATGTCACCTAACTGATCTACCGCAAAAGCACTGATGCCGATAGTGGCAATGTCGCCATCAATCCGCACATACTCATGAGAGTCCAGGTATTTTAGATCGTTTGGATATTCCAAGCTCATGTTAACCCCTCAATCCGCATTTAAGTATATTTAATCCGCTCAAGTATATTTGATGCGCGATTAAGTTTACAGATCGTAACCAAGAAATTGATACAAATATGAATATTCGGATGAGAAAGGTAGGTAGCATATGGGCTAATATTCCCCTACCTACCGCTAAGCTAATGTTCACTCCCTTTGCATAAAGATAGTCGTTAAAGGAGTCAGTTGTCAGGAGCCAGTTGTCACAGATGTCAAACTGTCTCCTGTCTCCTGTCTCCCTCTCATTACAGATATGCACGCTTTCATGACGATTAGCTTACCTCCTACAATTTACATGGCTCTTACGTGCTAGCAGGGCGGTTGGGCGAGCGATAGAAAGGTTTTTTCACTACAATAGCTGGGTAAGCCTTGCCTCTAATTTCCACCTCTAGTTGTTGCCCTGGTTTACTTAGAGGAGTGGGGACAAAGGCAAGAGCAATCGGATAACCAAGTGTGGGTGATAAAGTTCCACTAGTAATTTCTCCCACGACTTTACCTGCTGATAGCACTTGGTAGCCATGACGGGCAATGTGTCGCCCCTGCATTTGCAGCCCTACTAGTCGTCGCGGCACTCCAGTAGCTTTTTGTTGCTCTAGCACGTTGCGACCAATAAAATTACTATTGGTGTCTAGATGGACTAACCAGCCTAAACCCGCTTCTAGGGGCGTGGTGGTTTCATCAATATCCTGCCCGTAGAGTGCCATTGCTGCTTCAAGGCGCAAGGTGTCTCTGGCTCCGAGTCCACAAGGGATAACGCCAGCTTGGACAAGCGATTGCCATAATTTTACCCCTTCCTCTGGGTCTAGCATCACCTCAAACCCATCTTCACCTGTGTAACCCGTGCGGGCAATGAAACTCGGTTGACCAAACATTGTTGCTTCTAGATGACCAAACGGTTTTACCTGAGTTAAGTCTTCCTGCACCAGCGACTGGAGAATGGTAGCTGCTTGTGGCCCCTGTACGGCAATTAGGATTTTTTCGAGTGAGAGATCTTTTAATTCCACCACATTCAAATCGAGGTGTTGCAACAACCATGCTTTGTCTTTTCTAGCAGTAGCAGCGTTAACAATCAACACCCCATACTGCTGACTTTTAGCATCATCTCCTTGGTAATAAAAAATAATGTCGTCAATAATTCCCGCTTGAGAATTTAATAGAACGGTGTACTGCGCTTGACCAGGTTGCAACCGACTCAGATCTGAGGGAACTAAAGCTTGGAGTTGGGAAATCAACTCTTTTCCTCGCAAGGCAAATTTACCCATATGGGAAATATCAAACATCCCGGCTGAAGTCCTCACAGCTTCATGTTCGCGCCCAATACCAACGAATTGTACGGGCATTTCCCAACCACCAAAGCTAGTTAGCCGCGCTTTCAGTTCTAAAGCCAGATGATATAGAGGCGATTTAGCCAAGGGTAGAGCAATTTCTTCTTTATTAGCCACAGATAGTTGTTTAGTTGTAATTGAACATCTTTGATATATCCTACCGATACTCAAGCAGTTAAGTTAAGTAAAAAATCAAAAGTTTGTATAAAATGCAACACCATTAAGTTGATGAAAATTTAGTCTACTATTTGCCAGAAAGCTATTTTTATTATAATTTATGTTATTTACGCATAAAAAACATTCTTTTTCGCGTTTTTTCACTTACCCAAATTCTTGGTTCAAAGCATTTTAAATAATTATTAATGCAGTATTTTATACTTTTTATTGCTAAGTTTTTATTCCTATGTTAAACATCTTTGCTGTGCCTAAAATTGACATTAACTGTTTGTAAACAATTATTAAACTCACTTTTACCGCTCCGGAAATTGCAATTAGTAAGTGTAGTTTCTGCATAGGAAATTGAAGGCAAAACGGCATCACTCCTAAAAAGTGCAGTGATGTAATTGTCTTAACTACATCTAACAAATTGAGAAATTTTTCTCAGGAGTTTTCAGCGTGACAGTACTTATTGGTACAGGCTTAAACGATACTCTCACTGGGTCAGATGAGAATGACAGGATCTTTGGTAGAGCTGGTAATGACACGCTATCTGGTCTAGGAGGCAAAGACGCACTATTTGGCGAAGTGGGTAATGACACTCTCAATGGCAACGATGGTGATGATTTCTTAGATGGTGGAGATGATATCGATCGCCTAGATGGTGGAAATGGTGACGACCTTTTATATGGTGGAAATGGTGACGACAATTCTGTTATTTCTGATGGCAGAACTATCTTTGACGCAGGCTTATCTGGCGGCGATGGAAACGATCTCCTATTCGGTGGCGATGGAAGCGATCGCTTAAGTGGCGATGGCAATCTTTACGGAGAAGGTAATGACAACTTATATGGTGGAAATGGCAACGACTCCTTAAACGGCGACGGCATATTTTCTAGTGGCGGTAAAGACAACCTATACGGCGGGAATGGTGACGACAACTTAAGAGGCATTGGTGGTGACGTTAGCGAAGCTTAACGAAGTTATCGCTTATATGGCGAGGATGGTAATGACAACCTATTTGGCAATGGCGGTAATGATACCTTAATTGGAGGAGCGGGAAATGACTTTCTTCACGGCGTTGGTGCAACCACTCGTTCGCAAGATTTGGGTTATGGTCAAATTGATACCTTGACTGGTGGAGCAGGAGCGGATACGTTCACTCTTGAAGATTACTCCGGCATTGGTTTCGCGCGCGCTCCTTTATATGCGGGTAGTGGTAATAATGATTACGCCCTCATTACTGACTTGAACAAGAGTGAGGATGTCATCCGACTAGCAACCACTGATGGTCTACCACGACTGGCAAGTGATGGTCAAACAGTAGTCGCCACTCCAGTTGAATATAGCTTGGGTGCATCACCTGAAGGTTTACCGCAAGGGACAGGAATCTATGTTAACAACTTGGGCGCAAAGCCTGATTTAATCGCAGTCTTACAAAACATTTCGCCAGACTCTGTGAGTCTTTCTGCTCCATACTTCCAATTTGTTTATAATTAGTAGTCCTTCTGGTAGTTTTATTGCCTAAAATCGTTTGGTTGGTGCTGCCAGGAATGGCACAGTACTAAGAAAAGAGCGATCGCTTTTTCTTTCATCGTCAGAGCGATCGCCTATTTTACTACTTCATTTTCCAACAAATCCCGCTTCAAGATTGAAAGATTCACACTTGCGACTCGAACATATCTTTTGAAGCTCCACACACAGGACAAATCCAATCATCTGGAATATCTTCAAATGCAGTTCCTGGTGCTATTCCCCCATCTGGATCGCCTTCTTCTGGATTGTAAACATAGTTACAGACGCTGCATACATATTGCATCTTACTGACTCCTAGTTATATAGCAAAAGCCTCTAGAATTCTGGTTCTAGAGGCTTTGTCTTCTGAATTAATGGCTTATTAACCCGATCTTAATTGACAAATTTTGAACTTCTTGCAGCAATTATACGGTCATTTTGGACTTAGACCAATTGCCGTGTTCATCTTGTTCAAATTGCTGACAAACAACATCCCAAGCATGATGTTCAGCCTTGCTTGCATCGCCAGAATTAGAAAGCTCCTGATTGTAGTTGGCAATAAATAGCCTTTGAGCATCTTCGGAAAGATGGGAGCGAATTTCTGGAGACAATTGACTGGGGTTTTCGATTTGTCCAGAACCTAGGCGTGGTGTGGGAGTTTCGTTAGTGTGAATTTCTTCTCCACCAGCACTTTCAAGCAGCAGTTGAATTTCGCCAGATTTATTGGCTGGAACTTCTACAGCTACCATGAAATCTCCAGCTTCAATTCTGGTTTGGTAAATAGCAGCTTTCTCTTCTGGCATTCCCAAAGCCACAAATGCAGATACTAAACCTGCACCAGCACTACCAGCCAGTGCGCCACTAGCTGCACCCAATAATGCTGCTCCCAGTGGTCCTGCTGCCACCAACGTACCAATAAAAGGGACAAATAGTACTCCCACACCACTGAGCAAAGCTAAAGCCGAACCGAATAAGGAACCAAAGATTGCACCTTGTCTGAGTCCGCCTAAAATCACATCTCTTTTGGTGATGAAGCCAGCAATTTTGGTTTCGGAGTGAAAGTTCTTACCAATTACTGAGATGTCGTCACGGGAAATTCCTCTATCGAGCAAACGGCGAATGACGCTATCTACTTGTTCGCGGTTCTTAAAAATAGCAGATACACTGCGCTCTGCATTTGAAACAGCTGGTTGTGTGGATGTCGTACCTGTAGCTGTCATTTTGTTCTCCTTGAACATTTTTCGCATCGTTCTTCTTGGAGAATATCAATGGCTCGATTGCGATTCGTCGATCTTAAGGTTGATTGAAAAAATTTATACGCGTCTCCCAAAAGGAAGGGGGAACAGAAAAAGCTGTAAAATTAGAAACGAAGCCAACGTCGTTGCCAAAGGTTAAGAATTCCCACTGCGATCGCACTCAGCAGCAAAAACAAAATCAGACCACCTGGAATAAAAGTTAAAATGCCAAAGCCTCTCAACAGCCAAACCGCGATCGCGCTGCTGATAATAATGGCAAAAATTTTTGTGGTTATTTTCAATTTGGCAGATCGACTCATTTCATTTTATATTTTGGATTTTAGTTTTTAGATTTTTAAAATTCTGCCAATTGTAGCATCGATAAAACTAAGTAAGCCCACCTATTTAGTAGACTACAAACTTTGAACTCTACTTCTGAGATGGCAAGAATATAGAATTCATAAATAGTTGGGGCGCACAAACCTTGTACCCCTACTTACGACTTAATCAAAGTCAGTTACTGCGGTCGCAACGAAGAATTGAAAAAAGTAGCGCTTTCATCCTCTGCTTTTAGCGGCGAATTATTTGCATTCAAATCTAATATACTCGTCAATAAAAATGTCTGTGTTGCTTGTTGATAACTATTATCTGGGAATTGAACATGGCGTGTAGGCATTTGATTTTTCGGCTGAACGGGAGGTGTTCCTGCTTTCTGGAGATCAAATTGTTTTAAAGTTTTGACTGCATTGGCATCTAAAGGTCGAGAGAAATAATAACCTTGCCCATAATCACATCTAAGAGCCTGTAATTGGTACATTTGTTTTTTTGTCTCCACACCTTCAGCCACAACATTCATCCCCAAATTCCAGGCTAGAGAGACAATAGTACGAATCATCTCAATTTTTTCCGGATCGCAATCGACATTATTAACAAAGGAGCGGTCAATTTTTAAAGTATCAATTGGCATTTGGTGCAGATAACTTAAAGACGAATAGCCTGTACCAAAATCATCGATCGCCAATTTTATTCCTAAAGCCTTAAGTTGCTTGAGAATTGCAACGGCAGGTGTTGCATTTTCCACCAACACGCTTTCAGTGATTTCTAATTTCAAACTGCTTGCATCCAGTCCGATCTCTTGAAGCACTTGTTTGATATTCTCAATCAAATTAGGTTGGGCAAACTGTTTACCAGAGAGATTCACATTAACGGTTAAAGGCGGATCTTGCTGCTGTTGCTGCTGCCAAGTGTGCAATTGCTGGCAAGCTTGTCGCAACACCCACAAGCCCAGAGGCACAATCAACCCGGTTTCTTCTGCCAGTGGGATAAACTCTACAGGTGACACCCAACCTCTTTGGGGGTGTTGCCAACGCACTAAAGCTTCATAGCCAATGATTCTGCCGTTGTTGAATGACACAATCGGCTGGTAATGTAATTGCAATTCTTGACGTTCCAACGCCCGCCGCAAGTCAATTTCTAACTGCAATCGTGCCATAGCTCGGTCGTGCAGAGTGGGGTCAAATACCTCTAACCTTCCTTTGCCGAGTGCTTTAGCGCGATACATTGTCATATCTGCATCCCGAAGCAGATCTTCTGGTCGATCATAACCGAGCGTACTGATAGCAATGCCAATGCTAACAGTGGTGAAGACCTCGTGTCCGCCAAGGTCGAATGGCAGTGACAGTTCCTGGTAAATTCGGTCAGCTATCTTTGTAGCGTCACTAATATCTTTGATATCTTCGAGTAGGATAGTAAACTCATCTCCGCCCAATCGGGCAATTGCGTCTTTGGGACTCAAACAAGCCTTGAGTTTTTGTGCGATCGCCACCAGTAGCCGATCTCCGAATATGTGTCCCAAGCTGTCGTTAACTACCTTAAAACGGTCTAGATCCAGAAATAACAGAGCAAAGACATAATTTCGCTCTTCTTTGGAACGCTTGAGCGCCTCTTCTATTTGCTCCATAAACCACATTCGATTTGGCAGCCCTGTCAAAACATCGTGACAGGCTTGATAAATCAACTTTGCTTCGTTCGCCTTGTTCAAAGTGATGTCAGTTTGGGAACCTGCGATGCGATAAGGGTTCCCAGTTGCGTCACGCACGGAGATTCCCTGACAGAGCATCCAGCGATATTCTCCGTCTTGATGCAACAAGCGATGTTCGTTTTCAAAATGAGTCGTCAATCCTGCCAAGTGAGCGCTGAGTTCTCCTTTGAATTGTTCCATATCTTCAGGATGAACTCGTTTAAACCATTCTGCCAAGCTGTTATTCATCTCGTCCTCGGTGTAGCCCAACATAGTTTTCCACCGGGGGGAAAAATAAATTTCATTGGTTTTGAGATTCCAATCCCAAAGTCCATCATGAGTGCTTTGGACAACTAAGGCATAGCGCTCTTGGCTCTCTCGCAAGGCAAGTTCTGTCTGCTTGAGTTCGCCGAGCCGAGCCTGTAATTCTTGGTTGGAGCGCTCTAACTGCTTGTATAGGTGGGATTGATGCAAAAGACGGCGCACTCGCTGACGTAGAACTGCCCAATGGATCGGTTTGGTGACAAAATCGGCTGCACCCACTTTAAAAGCGCGATCAACTGAGTCTGAATCTTCAAGCGCCGTAATCATTAATACTGGCGGGCAATTTTTCCCAGAGAGCGATCGCAGTTGTTCGCAGCAACTAAACCCATCAACTTTTGGCATCAAAGCATCCAGCAGGACAATATCTGGATGTAGGCGAGTGTATGCAGCCATTGCTTGCTCTCCATCTGCTGCTTCTACTACTCGATAGCCTTCTTGTTCCATTGCTCGACATAGCAGAATCCGTATAGATTTATCGTCATCCACTACAAGGATTAAAGGTGAAGCGCCACAGACGGAGGTAGTTTTCATAATGCGGTAGATACCGTTTTAGGACACGAAAGAATCACAGCAAAAATCTATAAATGTCTGGTGCTTGGCATTTCAGCATTGCCAAACACCAGAGTGCTTTTTCATTATTAGAGACAATAAATTGAGAAATATTAAGTATTGTTTGAGGTTTTGGTTGAAGAAATTT